>JBKOZH010000094.1:0-3860 GCA_046725765.1 Candidatus Methylomirabilota bacterium
GCCGTTGTAGCCAGACTCGGCCAGGATCTGGTCGGTGTGCTCGCCGCGCATCGGCGCATGACGACGCACGCCCGGGTCCATCCCCGAGAACGACACGGGCATGCCGACGACGGGGATCTCACCGAGCTTGGGATGTCCGACGCGGCGGATGGTCGGACGTGTCGCCGTCTGGGCGTCGTTCAGGACCTGGTCCACCGTGTTCACGGGCGTCGCCGGGACGTCGGCCTTGTCGAGCACCTTCAACAGGCTCTCACGGTCGTGCGCGGCGATGGCGTCGCCCACGCGCTGCTCGAGCTCTGCGCGATGCTTCACGCGCTCGATGTTGGTCGCGAAGCGCGGGTCGTCGGCCATCTCCGCCAGGCCGAGTGCGCCGACCAGACGCCGCCACAGGCGGTCGTTGGCGCCGGCGATGAAGACCCACTGACCGTCGCGGCAGCGGAAGTTGCGGTATGGCGAAAGTGACGGGTGCGCCGAGCCGAGCGCCTTCGGCACGGTGCCCGCGAGCAGGAACCCCTCGGCCTGGAAGTTCAGGAGACCCAGCGCGGTCTCGAGCAGCGAGCCGTCCACGCGCTGGCCGCGCCCGGTGCGCTCCCGAAGTCGCAGCGCGCTCAGCACGCCGAACGCGCAGAGGATCCCGGTCGTCAGGTCGAGAAACGAAACGCCGCAGCGCACGGGCGCGCCGCCCGGCTCGCCGGTGATCGACATGATGCCGCTGAAGGCCTGCATCAGCGCCTCATACCCCGCGCCTTCGGCGCGCGGGCCCGTGCGCCCGAAGGCCGAGACCGAGCAGTACACCAGGCGCGGATTCTCGCGCGCGAGCGATTCGTAGCCCAGACCGAACTCCTCCATCGTTCCCGTGCGGAAGTTCTCGATGAGAACGTCGGCGCGCGCGGCCAGCCGGCGCACGAGGCTCACGCCGTCAGGCTCCTTCAGATTGACCGCGATCCCCCGCTTGTTACGGTTGTTGACCAGATAGCCCGCGGATTCGCCGTCCTTGTGCGGCGGCCACGTGCGCGACTCGTCGCCGACGCCGGGGTCTTCCACCTTGATCACGTCCGCGCCGAGGTCCCCCAGCAGCGCGCCGCAATAGGGACCGGCCAGAACGCGCGAGAGGTCGAGCACACGAACGCCGTCGAGCGCGAGCGGAGCGGAGGAGGTCGTCATGGTGCCGTCTACTATACCCGGCCACGGCCCAGGCCGCGGCGCGCCACGCCGGTACGCTACTATGGTCGGGATGACCCGGTTGGCGCGCGCGCTTCGCGATCGCATCCTCGTGCTCGACGGCGCGATGGGCACGATGATCCAGGCTGCCGGGCTCAGCGCCGCCGACTTCGGCGGCGAGCGTTACGAGGGCTGCAACGAGCACCTGAACGTCACACGGCCCGACGTCATTCGCGGCATCCACGCCGCGTATCTCGACGCCGGCGCCGACGTTGTCTCCACCAACACCTTCGGCTGCGCGCCGTACGTGCTGGCCGAGTACGATCTCGCCGACCGCGCGCACGAGCTGTGCCTGGCCGCGGCGCGCCTGGCGCGCGAGGCCGCCGGCGATCGGTTCGTCGTGGGCGCCATGGGGCCCTCGACGCGCACGATCACGGTGACGCGCAACGTGACCTTCGACGAGGTCCTCCACGGGTACGAGGTGCAGGCCGCGGGCTTGCTCGCGGGCGGCGTCGACGCGCTGCTGCTCGAGACCGCGCAGGACACGCTGAACCTCAAGGCCGCGGCGCTCGGCGTGCGCGCCGCGCAGCGCGCGGCGCGCCGCGAGGACGTGCCGCTGATGGTCAGCGCGACGATCGAGCCGATGGGCACCATGCTCGCCGGCCAGGGCGTCGAGGCGCTCTACGTGTCGCTGCAGCATCTCGGCCTGTTCTCGATCGGGCTCAACTGCGCCACGGGCCCCGAGTTCATGACCGACCACCTGCGCTCGCTCGCTGCGGTGGCGACCTGCTGGACGAGCGTGTATCCCAACGCCGGCCTCCCCGACGAGCGCGGCCAGTACGGCGAGACGCCGCAGAGCCTGGCACTGAAGCTGGCGCGCTTCGTCGACGAGCGCTGGGTCAATTTCGTCGGCGGCTGCTGCGGGACGACGCCCGAGCACATCCGCGCGATCGCGCGACTGGTGGCCGGCAAGACGCCGCGCACGCCGGCCGCCGCCGAGCCGCAGGGCGTGAGCGGCATCGAGGTGCTCTACCCGAGCGACGACAACCGCCCCGTGTTCGTGGGCGAGCGGACGAACGTCATCGGCTCGCGCAAGTTCAAGGAGCTCGTCGTCGCCGACCGCTTCGACGACGCGGCGGAGATCGGCCGCGCCCAGGTGCGCGCCTCGGCGCAGGTGCTGGACGTGTGCCTGGCCAATCCGGACCGCGACGAGACCGCCGACATGGACCGCTTCATGCGTGAGCTCACGCGCCGCGTGAAGGTCCCGCTGATGATCGACTCGACCGACGCGGCCGTCCTCGAGCTCGCGCTGCGGCACTGCCAGGGCAAAGCGATCGTCAACTCGATCAATCTGGAGGACGGCGAGGAGCGCTTCGAGCGCGTGGCGCCGCTGCTACGCACCTACGGCGCGGCCGTCGTCGTCGGGTGCATCGACGAGAACAAGCAGCAGGGCATGGCGGTGAGCCGGCAGCGCAAGCTGGCGGTCGCCGAGCGCTCGTACGAGCTGCTGACGGGCAAGTACGGCATTCCCGCGCGCGATCTGATCTTCGATCCGCTCGTCTTCCCCGTCGGCACTGGCGACGCGAACTATATCGGCTCCGCCGTCGAGACCATCGAGGGCCTGCGAGCGATAAAGTCGCGGTTCCCGGAGTGCAAGACCATTCTGGGAATTTCCAATGTTTCATTCGGATTACCGCCGGCCGGTCGAGAAGTCTTGAACGGCGTCTTCCTCTATCACTGCACGAAGGCCGGACTCGACTACGCGATCATCAACACGGAGCGGCTGGAGCGCTATCCCTCGATTCCCGAGGAGGAGCGGCGTCTCGCCGAAGACCTGCTGGAAAACCGTGGCGCCGATCCGGTCGCGGCGTTCGCGGCGCATTTCCGTAACCGCGTGAAGACCGTGGCCCCGCGCGACACGCTCCCGCTCGACGAGCGGCTCGCGCGCTACATCGTCGAGGGCAGCCGCGATGGGCTGCTCGAGGACCTCGACGCCAAGCTCGGCGAGGCCGCGCCGCTGGAAATCATCAACGGCCCGCTCATGCGCGGCATGGACGAGGTCGGCCGGCTGTTCAACGACAATCAGCTGATCGTCGCCGAGGTGCTGCAGTCCGCGGAGGCGATGAAAGCGGCGGTCGCCCACCTCGAGCCGCACATGGAGAAGGCCGACGCGGCCACGCGCGGCGTGATCGTGCTGGCGACCGTGAAGGGCGACGTCCACGACATCGGCAAGAACCTCGTCGAGATCATCTTCGGCAACAACGGCTATCGCGTGGTCAACCTCGGCATCAAAGTGCCGCCGGAAGACCTCATCGCCGCCTATCACACGCACAAGCCAGACGCCTTCGGGCTGTCGGGTCTGCTCGTGAAGTCCGCGCAGCAGATGGTGGTCACCGCGCAAGACCTCAAGGCTGCCGGCATCGAGATTCCGCTGTTCGTCGGCGGCGCGGCGCTCACCAAGAAGTTCACGGCTACGCGCATTGCCGCCGAGTACGGCGGTCTCACGCTCTACGCCAAGGACGCGATGGACGGGCTCGACCTCGCCAATCAGCTCTTCTCGGCCGTCACCCGCGAGCGGCTCGTCGAGCGCGTGCGCGGCGAGCAGGCGGCGCTGGTCGGCGGCGCCACGGCGGCGGACGCGCCGACGCCCGCCGCACCGCCGGTGCGCTGTCTCTTATACACATCTCCGAGCCCACGAG
>JBKOZH010000006.1:0-9319 GCA_046725765.1 Candidatus Methylomirabilota bacterium
TCATAGAGACGCGGCACGCCACGGTCGGCGTGCGCGGAAAGGGTCAGCGCGCTTGCCTGCTGCCGTACCGCGGCGACGAACTCGGCATCGCGCGCGACGTCGTCGCGCAGGACTTTGACGGCGAGCCGTCGACCAAACCGCAGCTCCCCCGCCGCGTAGATGGCCACGTCGGGTGTGACCGAGGACACCGCGTTGAGGCGATACCGCGCGTTGATGATCGATCCAGCGAGGCTGAGACTACGTTCCATTCATCCCCTTCCGGAACGTCCGGGACGTCAATGGGGGGCTAGCCATCGAAGCACTGTCTGCGAGCCGCGTCAAGCCGCGCGTCAATACCCGCGTCCACGGCCCACACCCAAAAGGTTCGACCAATTCCAAATTTAGGACTAACCAAAGGCGCGTGCCAAGCGGAAAAACACTTGCCCAGGCGGTGGCAATGTCCTAAACAAGACCACCTGGGGCCACTTCCGTCTCAACTCCCGACACTGAGGACCATTTGTCGCCCACGATCCTGCGAGCACCGGACGGCGTACCGACGATGCATCAGCTGGTCGAAACCGCGCGGCGCAAGCTGCGGGTCGATCGCAAGGCGGCCGACGCCGGCCGTAAGGACAATCCGCAGACCGCGAGCACGTCCCTCGACGCCAACGAATCCGAGATTTGCGCGTACTTCAGCGGTCTTGCGCGACAGCGGCGGGAAGGGTGCGAGACCACGCTCGGACGCCTGCAACTCGACCGGAAAGCCACCTCGACGCGGATCGATCTGCAGCAAACCAAGAACGCCTTTGCGCGTCTGCTCACGGCGATCGAGCCGACCCTCGAAAAGCTCCGCTCGGACTACTCGACAGCGCTCGCCCAGGCCAAGGAGAGCGAGGGCAGGGCGGTCAAGCATCTCCGCTGGTTCCAGCAGACGCACGGTCTCCACTACCGCGCCGCCACGTATCCCGAGTCGCAGGTCTACCACTTCGCGATCGTTGCCGCGCTGGCCCTGGTCGAGTGGGTGGCGCTCGCGAGCTTTTACGCCGAGGGCAGCGACTTCGGTCTGCTGGGCGGCGTGCTCATCGCGATGGCGCTATCCGTCGTCAACATCAGCCTGGCGATCGTCTCCGGAAATCTCCTCCGATATGTCAATCACCGGAGCGCCGGCCGCCGGTTGCTTGCGCTGACCGGGGCCGCGGTGCTGTATGCAGCCTTCGCGCTCGTCACGCTTGGCGCAGCGCACTATCGCGTGGCCACCAACGACATCGCGCACGCTCAGCCAGCCGTTTCTGCTCCGGGCGCGCAGGCGCTGCCGCCCAGTCTCGCCGGTGACGTCGATCAGTGGAAAGCGGCCCGGCTCGCGTGGCAGCGCTTCGCCGCCAATCCCGTCGGCTTCGACGACGTGTTCTCGTGGATCCTCGTCGTGCTGGCCGTGGTCTTCGGAATCTTTGCCTCGTACAAGGGCTATCGCATCGATGACCCGTATCCGGGCTACGGTGAGCTCGACCGCGAGGTGAAGCGGCAGCGCGCGGCGTACGAGGCGACGAAGACCGAGTACGGCCGCCTGGTCGATCAGGTCTTCGACCGCACGTTCCAGGAGCAAGCGCACCTGCTCTCCGAAGTGAAGTCGAACATCGAGTACTACCAGCAGCTCGTCACGCGCACCGAGGACGAGCGCCGCACGTTCATTCGCGGCGCGGCGGAGCTGCAGGACGCCTGCAACATCGTGCTCAAGCGCTATCGGCAGGCGAACCAGCGCGTGCGCGAGTCGCCCGCGCCGGCGTACTTCAACGACAGCGTGACGTTCGGCTTCCCGCTCACCAAGCCGCCCGCGGGCGTCGCCGAGAGCGACGAGTGGCTGGCGCGATCCTACGAGAGCGCCATCAAGGAGTTCAGCGAGATCGCGCGTCAGAACGACGCCGCGCTGCAGAACCTCCGCACCGCGGACATCCGACGGCGCGAGTACTACTTCAGCAAGCTCGAGAAGGACACCAAAGAAAAGCTCGTTCGAGAGGAGTGGGAGGCCAAGAGCTGAGGCCGTGTCGCTGAGCCGTCTCGACCGGCGGGGCATCGCGCTGCTCTGCGGCATCGCCGGTGTCGCGCTGGCCCTGCTCGCGAGCGTCGTTGGGGTCATGTGGGCGCGGCCGATCATCGGCGCGGACAACTGCGCGTACCAGGACAAGCGCCTGCTGCGGCGCGCGCCGACGGACCAGACCGTCATCCTCGTGGATCAGTCCGAGGCGCTGACCGAGACGCACCGGCGCTTCGCGCTCACGTTCATCAAGGACTACGTCGCCGACGACGCCAGGCTCCCCGTCCGCTCCCGCATCGCGCTCTTCACGTTCAGCAAGCTCAACTTCGAGCCTCGCACCAGCCCGACCTTTCGCCCGACCGCGGATCTCTGCCGGCCGCCCTCGCACGGTAACGAGCTGTACGAGAACAACCGGAAGATCACGAAGGACTTTTACCTGCGCTTTCTGCTGCCCGTCACGGCCGCGCTCGAGCAGAGCCTGACCGCGGACGTCGGTGAGCGCTCACCGATTCTCGAGACGCTGCAGCTGATCTCGCGCTCGCAGGAGATCGACGACGGCGGCCGCAAGACACTGGTGATCGTCTCGGACATGCTTCAGAACACCCCCGGGTTCAGTCACTACCGCGAGCGGCGCAGCTACGACGACTTCGTACGCTCGGGCTTCGCCAGCGACGTGCGGGCCGATTTCCGCGACTGGAGCATCGTCGTCGTCTATCTGCGCCGCTACCACGAGCGCCAGCTGCAGCAGGCGGCGCACCTGGAGTTCTGGCAGCGCTACTTCCACGCCGCCGGCGGGAAGATCACGCGCTGGGCCGGAGTCGACTGACGATGGCGCGCCGCTTCCCCTACACGTTGCCGTCGATCTTCATCACCTTCGTCGCCGTCGGCGTCACCATCATCCTATCGTTCAGCTGGGTGTACCGCGGACGGCCCGCCGGCGGCTGGCACTGGACGATGATCGCGCTCGTCGTGGGTCTGATGCTCGTCTACGGCGTGATCCTCTGGCTCCGGTCCAGGACGGAGGACGCGGCCGAGGGCGACGGCGAGACGTTCTATTACCTCGGCTTCATCTATACGCTGGCCACGCTGGTCGCCACGTTCGCCCCGCTGCTGAACTCGACGGAGCGGCCCGACACGCGGCAGGTGCTGGGTCTGTTTGGTCTCGGCCTCACCACGACGTTCATCGGCCTGGCCGGCCGCATCGTCTTCGCGCAGGCCGACGCAGGCTCAGATGGCAGTGCGGAGCACAATGCCCGTAAGCTCGCCGACGCCTATGCCGAGGCCGCGCGCGCGATCGAGCGCAGCACCGTGCGCATCGTGCACGCCCAGCAGCGCGCCGAGGGTCATCTGAACGAGTCATACTCGGGCGCGGTCGACGCGGTTCGGACGATGTCGGTGCGCGTCACCGAGCAGCTCGAGACGATGAGCGCCGAGATGCTCAAGCGCTTCGAGACCGTGGTGCAGCGCATCAGCACGCAGACGGAATCGACGTTCGCAGACCTCCGTAGCCGCGCCGCCCACGACGTCGACGCCGCGTCCCGGCAAGTCGTCAAGACGCACGAAATCGTCAAGGAGCAGATGGAAGGGCTGGCTGCCGGGACCGCGGGCGCCGTGCGCGGCGTGTCGGAGCAGGTCGTCCAGGACTTCACACGCATCGCGCGAGAGTCCGCGGCCGAGCTGACCGCGTTCGTCCGTCACGCCAACAGCAGCGTGGCCTCGACGCTCCAGGAATTCGAGGCGCGGCTGGGCGCGCTGCGGCTGCCACCGGAGGACGTCGGCCAGAAGCTGATCTCCGTCCTGACCGAGCTCGCCGAGCGTGCCGAGCAGCTTCGGCGCGCGACCACCGCCGTCGGCACGGCATACAGCGAGCTCGAGCCGATGCTGGCCACGGCCGTGCAGGGGGCGCGCGACGGAGGCCGGGCCTTCAGCGCGCTGGCCGTGTCGGCGGATGCGGCGACGGAGGCGGTTACGTCGGCGAAAACCAACGTCAGCCAGTTCGCCTCGCAGCTGGGCCAGATTCCTCCGCTGGCGACGGGGCTCGAGAAGTTTCCGCAGGAGGCGGCGACGGTGATGGCCGCGCTGAGCAGCCTGCACGGCAGCCTCGCCGAGGCGAACCGCGCGTGGGCCGAGGTCGTCGGCGTCACGGACGGCGCGAGTCAGTCCATCAGCAAGGCCGCCTCCGCGTTCTCGACGCTGGAGCAGGGGACGCGAGCGGCAGAGCACTCGGTTCTCAACTGGAGCGGCGGTCTCGAGAAGGTCACGGTCGGACTCGGGGCGCTGACCGAGATCGCCGAGCGGGCCGTGCGGCTGGGCAACGATGCGGTCAACGCGCAGACGCAGCTCGCCGCACAAATCTCCGGCCCACTGGCCGAGCAGCTGCGCCAGCACGGCGAGACGGCGAGCGCGCTCGCCGAGCGGCTTCAGGACGACCTGCGCGCCTCCGAAGACGCGGTGCGGAAGGTGCATCATCATTTGATCGACGCGTCGCGCTTCATTCTCAGCAAGGTAGAACACCGGCGGTGATGCCGAGCAGCCGGCCCGGGCGCAATCGCGACGTCGCGCTGACCACGCTGATCGATCTCCTGGTCCAGGTGATCTTCGTCTTCACGCTGATCCTGATTTCCGCCGAGGCCATCGAGGGCGATCCCAAGGACCGCGGCTGGGTGACGCCGGAGGTGTGGAAGACGCTGATCAGCATCTTCGACGTCGATCCGCGCAACGTTCGTGACCCCGCCGCGCAGGCCGGCGAGATCAAGGACAAGTACAACCGGCTGCAGACCGATCTCGCCGCGTGCGACGCGAAGTCCGCCGCGTGTGAGAAGCAGGCGGGCCGCGGTCCCGGTCATGGGCCGTGCCGAAACCAGGCCGGCGCCGAGATGGTCGTGGCGGAAGCGACGATCGACCACCAGGGCCGAATCGTCGTCGCGCCCGGACGGCATGCCGCGGAGCTTGCCGGCACCCGGCCGCTCAGCGCCGCGGCGATCGGCAAGCCGCTCTCGGTCGCGGAGTTCGGGACGCTGTTCCGGCCGTGGCGGGAGCATGGGCTGGCGCACGATCCACCGTGCGCATACAAGGCCGAACTCAAGTACGACCCGCAGGCTCCGGCCGGCAGTTACGAGCCGGCACGCCGGGCGATCGCCGGTTACTTCACGCTGTCAGCGCCGCCCAAGCGGTTCTGAGGGGACGTGGCGACGCCCGATCCTCGCGCCGACGAGCTGAACACGCTGCTCACGGAGCTCGATGCCGCGGTCGCGGCGCGATTCGACAAGCCGCAGAGCACACGCAGAGTGCGGCGCGAGGACGGCGCTGGGCACGGCACGCGGCTCTCGGCCGTGCTGGCCGCGGCGCGTCGCTGGCTCCGACGCGCGCCAGCTCAGCCGCGCTGACTCACCGCTCGCCAGGTCAGCGGCGCTGATTCAGGCGCTCGTCGCGAGCAGCCGGCGGATCGCCGCCAGCGAGGCGTCCTTGCACGGCGAGAGCTCGGCGCACAGCTTCTCCACACGCGCGGCATCGCGCGCGAGCGCGGATTCCTCCACGCCACCCGCGAGGCCGGCGAGGGCCGACAATCCGAGGTTCGCGGCGACACCCTTCAGCGCATGCGCCGGCGCGCGCAGTGTCGTGACGTCCGTCGCCAGGGGTCTCGCCGTGAGGCGGCGCTCGTGCGGCTCGATCTCCTCCGGCAACGCCTCGACGAGCGCGGCGACGCGGGGGATGCCGAGCGCTTCGATCAGCGACTGCAGATAGGACGTATCGAGCAGCGCGCTCGTCGCGGGCGGCACCGCGGGTGCCGGCATCTCGACCGGTGAGGCGGCATGGCGTGCGAGGGCGCGCACGAGCGCGTCGGGATCGATCGGCTTTGCGAGGAATTCGTTCATGCCGGCCTCGAAGCAGAGGTCCGTCTCGTCCTTCATGACGCTGGCGCTGAGCGCGACGATCGGCACTCGGCCCGCGTCGTCGCCGAAGCGGCGGATGACACGGGACGCCTCGATGCCGTCCATGACCGGCATGTGGACGTCCATCAGAATCACGTCGTAGCCGCCGCGCCGCGCGGCCTCGACCGCGGCGGCGCCGTCCGCGACGACGTCCACCGCGTGCCCCTGGCGCGCGAGCAGCCCGAGCGCTACTTGCCGGTTCACTTCGTTGTCTTCGGCGAGCAGGATGCGCATCGGCGCGACGACCGGCGGGGCCTCGGCCTCCGCCGTCAGCGGCGCATGAGCCCGCTCGAGCGCAATGCTCACCGTGAACGCGGTTCCCGTACCGGGCCGGCTCTCGACGCCGATGTCGCCGCCCATCGCGCGGACGATGCGCCGGGAGATCGCGAGGCCGAGCCCTGTCCCACCGAACCGGCGCGTGGCGGAGGTGTCGAGCTGGGTGAACTCTTCGAACAGGCGCTCTTGCGCCTCGGGCGCGATGCCGATGCCGGTGTCGCGCACGGCGAGCGTCAGCGGCACGCGCTCGGCCGGCGGGCCGGCGAGCGCGACATCGAGCCGCACCTGTCCGGCGTCGGTGAACTTGAGCGCGTTGCCGACGAGATTCAACAAGACCTGGCGTAGCCGCCCCGCGTCGCCGCGCAGCGCCGTCGGCACGTCGGGGGCGAGCGAGGCGTGGAGCCCGAGCTTCTTCTCGCGGGCGCGCGGCGTCATCAGCGCCGTCACGCTCGTGATGACGCGCTCCAGGTCGAAGTCCTCCGCCACCAGCTCGAGCCGTCCGGCCTCCATCTTCGAGAAGTCGAGGATGTCGTTGAGGATGGTCAGCAGCGCCTGGCCCGAGTCGCGGAGCGTCTCCACCTGCCGCCGCTGCGCCTCGCCCAGCGGCGTGTCGAGCAGCAGGTGCGCCATGCCGAGCACGCCGTTCATTGGCGTGCGGATCTCGTGGCTCATGACCGCGAGGAACTCCGACTTGGCGCGCGTGGCCGCTTCAGCGCGGACCCATTCCTCGCGCAGCCGGAACGCGACCGTGTTGAAGGCCTCGACCACCTGCGTCAGCTCGTCGCGCCCCTGCGCGCGAACGGGCGCGCCGAAATCGCCGCTCTGCATCCCGCGCGCAGAGCCCTCCAGCGCGCGCACGGCGCGACCAACGCTGGCGTAGAACCCGAGCCACAGGTAGACGACGACACCCACGACGCCCGCGATCAGCGCGAGCAACAGCGCGCGCTTCGTCGCGAGGTCGGATATCCGGTCGTCAAGCTGCTGCTCGAGCGCCACGGCCGCGCGATCGTAGTGCGCCCACACCGCGGCCACGGCATCGCGGTGGCGGCGAACGATCTCGTCGAGCGGCGCCGGCGGACCATTCGCGAGCTCGATGAGACCGCCGGCGGCAGCCCAGGTCCTCGCCAGCGCCGGCTCGACGGTAGCGCGCAGCCCGGGCGTCGTGCGGAACGCCACGGCGTGGCCGCGGTCGAGCGCGTTTTTCTCTTTGTCCGCCATACGCAGCTCGGCCAGCACGTCGGCGCGCTGGCCCGACGCCCCCGAGCCGGCTGCCTCGCGGACGAGTTGCACGCCGAGTGCGTTCAGGTGCCGGGCGAGCATCGGCAGCCGGACGACGACGGCGTCGATGAGATAGAACGACTCGAGCTGCGGGTCGAGCGTGAGGCCCGACGCGTCGCCGACGTGGCTCACCAGCATGGAGGTCTCCGCGATCAGCATGCCGGGGCTCACCGCCCGGTGCACGACGCGAGGCCGCATCGTGGCCCACAGGTCTGTCGTCCCAAGCCGTGCGCCGATACGCCGGTCCACGGCGTCAACGGCGCTGGCGGCCACGCGCAGGCGCTCGGTCAGCGCATCGCCGTCCTCCCGGCTCCCGGAAATCGCGGCGCGTGCGTCAGCCTCCGCCAGCGGCTCGAGCAGCGCTCGCAGGGCCGTGAGGTACTCCACGCCGCGCTGCTCCTGCTGCGCGGTGTCGAGGCGGCGGCCGAGCTCGGCCAGCCACAGCGCCGCCAGCAGGCCGAGCGGAATGGCGATCAGCAGGCTGAGCAGGAGGAACTTGTGGGCGTAACGCAACCGTTGCATCAACGCCACGGCGGGCGCCAGCAGCCAGCTCACGCGAGACCCTCGTCGGGCTTGACAGCCCCCGCGCGGTCTCCGACCATGACTGCCGCGGGAGGACCGCCATGCCGAGCAAGCTCACCGTGTACGTGGTGGACGACAGCCGCACACAGGCTGAAATCGCGCGGGCGCTGCTCGAAAAGGGCGGTCACGCCGCCATGATTAGCACGGACAGCCAGGAAGCGCTCGTCCGCATCCCCTGCGTGCGGCCCGACTGCGTGGTGTTCGACCTGATGATGCCGGGCGTCGACGGCTACGAGCTGTGCCGGCGTCTGCGGGCCATGCCCGAGCTCAACAACACGCGGCTCGTCGTCGTGTCGTCGAAGGCGTTCCCGTTCGAGCGCCGCCGCGCGTTCGAGATGGGCGCCGACGCGTACTTCGTCAAGCCGCTGTCGCCCGCGACGTTCACCGCCGACATCGAACGCCTGGTGGCGGGCACGCTCACCGTGCGCTTCTGGGGAGTGCGCGGGACGCTGCCGGTGTCGCGCCCGGACTCGCGGCGCTACGGCGGCAACACGCTCTGCGTCAGCGTGGACTTTCCGGACGGACGACTGTTCGTGTTCGACGCCGGCACGGGCATCCGCGCGCTGTCGGATGCGCTCATGGCCGGTGGGCGCACGCGGCTGGACGCGCGCGTGCTGATCTCGCATCCGCACTGGGATCACATCAACACGCTGCCGTTCTTCGTGCCCTTCTACGTGCAGGGCAACACCTTCGAGGTTTGCGGGCCCTCGCACGGCGACATCAACATGCGCGGCCTGATCTCGGCGCAGATGGACGGCGTGTTCTTTCCGATCACGGCGCGCGAGTTCGCCGCCGACGTGCAGTACCGCGATCTCGTCGAGGGCGAGCACGAGATCGGTGGCGTCCGGGTGCACACGATGCTGCTGAGCCATCCCGGCAACTGTCTCGGCTACCGGCTCGAGCACGCGGGGCGCCGGTTCTGCTACGTCACGGACAACGAGCTCTACCCGGCCGACTCGTCGTTCCGGTCGGACGAGTATGTCGAGCGGCTCGCCGAGTTTTGCCGCGACGCCGACGCCCTCATCACCGACTGCACGTACGCCGACGAGGAGTACGCCAAGCACGTGCACTGGGGGCATTCGTCGGTGAGCCAGGTCGCCGAGCTGGCGTGGCGGGCGCGCGTGCGCGCGCTCTATCTCGTGCACCACGATCCGAGCCAGAGCGACGCGGCGATCGATGCGAAGCTCGCCCGCACACAAGCGTGGCTGACCGAGCACGGCGCCGCCACGAAGGTCGCGGC
>JBKOZH010000188.1:0-13353 GCA_046725765.1 Candidatus Methylomirabilota bacterium
GCCCACCGACGACTGGAGTCGGCTGCCGGCGCGTGCCGCGCTGCTGCGCGACGAAGTCGTCCGCGCGGCACCGGCCCTTCAGCGGGTGCTGGAGCCGCCACGACCACGGACGACCGTGATCGTGCTGACCGTTGCGGTGGCCGCCATCATCGGCGCCGCCACCAACGCCTGGGGCCCCGAGCGTCACGTAAGCGTGCTCGCCTTCCCGCTCGCCGGCATTCTCGCCTGGAATATCGCTGTGTATGCCGCCCTCGCCGCGCGAGCCGTGGCGCATGCCGTGACGCGTGTCCGCGGCGTCGGCCGAGGACGGCATTCGACGTTTCTCGGCCGCTGGCTTCACGACGCCTGGGTGGCGAGCGTTGCGCGGCGCCTCGGCGCGAGCGCGCGATCCGCCGCAGTCACCGACGCCGTCCAGCGATTTCAGCGCCTGTGGCTCGCGACGGCCGCGTCGCTGGTCGGCGCGCGGCTGCGGGTCGTTCTGCACCTCGGCGCGCTGGCGATGGCCCTGGGCGCGGTCGCCGGCATGTACGTGTCGGGCATCGCCTTCGAGTACCGCGCGACGTGGGAGAGCACCTGGCTCGACGCGTCCGCCGTGCAGCGGTACGTCGACATCGTCCTCGGCTCTGCGGCATGGGTGCTCGGCATACCCGTCCCCGACGTCGCCCCGCTGCGAGGTCCAGGCGGTGACGGGCACGCCGCGCCGTGGATTCATTTGTGGGGAACGACGGTCGCGCTCTTCGTCGTGATCCCGCGGGCGGCGCTGGCCATGGTGGACGCGCTGACGGCGGCGCGGCTGTCGCGCCGCCTGCCGATAGAGATCGACGGCGACTACGCGCGGCGCGCGCTCCAGAGTGGCCGTGGCGCGGCGACGCTGGTGGAGATCGTCTACTACAGTTGTGCGCCGGAGCAGCGTCTGCGCGAGCGCCTCGTCGCGAGCCTTCAAGAGTACGCGGGTGTGCGCGCCATGATTCGCGACGCGGCGCACCTCGCATATGGCGATCCGCCGGAGCGTGTCACCCTGCCGGAGCGGCCCACGGGCGGCGGCCTCGTGGCGCTGGTGTTCACGCTCGCACAGACGCCCGAGCCCGAAGTGCACGGCGAGTTCATCGATCAGCTGCGCGAGCAGGTCGAGCGCGCGGGCTGGCGGCTCGTGCTCGTGCTCGAGACGGCGACGTACCGTCAGCGGGTCGGATCCGAGGCGCGCGTCCGGGAGCGCCGCGCCACGTGGGAGCGCCTGCTGCGCGACCTGCAGCTGACCACGCTCGACATCGCCTGACGATGACGACGGTCACGCTGAGCCTCATCTCGCACACCAACGTCGGCAAGACGACGCTCGCGCGCACGCTGCTTCGGCGTGAGATCGGCGAGGTGCGCGACCAACCCCACGTCACGACGATCGCCGAGGCCCACGTGATGCTCGAGACGGAGGACGCGCGGCTGCTGCTGTGGGACACGCCGGGGTTCGGCGACACCGTGCGGCTGATGAGCCGGCTGCGCCGCGAAGGCGATCCGATCGGCTGGTTTCTGCATCAGGCGTGGGACCGTGTGCTGAACCGGCCGCTCTGGTGCAGCCAGGAAGCGGTGCGCAACGTCCGGAGCGAGGCCGACGTCGTGCTCTATCTCGTGAACGCCGCCGAGGACCCCGAAGGCGCCGGCTACACGAAGCCCGAGCTGGAGCTGCTGTCCTGGATGAACCGCCCCGTGCTCGTCGTGCTGAACCAGGTCGGAGCGACCGACGCGCGCGAGCGGCTCGCCACCTGGCGCCGTCACCTGGCCGGCGTCCCCGTGGTGCGCGACGTCCTGTCCCTCGATGCCTTCAGCCGCGCCTGGGTGGAGGAGAGTCTCCTGCTCGAGCGCGTCGCCGGCCTGCTCGACGGTGACAAGCGCGCGGCGATGGAGCGGGCTCATGCGCGCGTGGAACGATCGCAACTTGCGCGTCTTTGCGAGCGCGATCGACGCGCTCGCGGACTATCTCGCCGAGATGGCCACCGACCGCCAGCCGATCGGAGCGGCCAGCGGCGACGCCTCGTGGCTCCGCGACCGTCTCAGCGACCTGCGTGCGCTGTCCCGCGTCGATCGCGAGCGCGCGATGGGCGCGCTCTTCGACCGCGTGCAGCGCGCGACGCGACGGCTGATGGATCGATTGATCGAGCTGCATCAGCTGTCGGGGTCCAGCCAGGCGCAGGTCGAGCGCCGGCTCGAGGACGCTGCCGTGCCGCAGCACGAGGCGATCAATCCCACGACCGGAGCGATCGTGGGCGGCGCGGTCAGCGGACTGCTGACGGGCCTCGGCGCCGACGTGCTGACCGGCGGTCTGTCGCTCGGTGGCGGCGCCATCGTCGGCGCGATGCTCGGAGCGCTCGGCGGCTATGCCTTCGGCGGCGCGTATCGACTCGCGATGGGCGCCGAGGTGGCGATTCAATTCCAGCCCGCGACGCTCGACCGTCTCGTTCGCGAAGCGCTGCTGCGGTATCTCCTGGTCGCGCATTTCGGCCGCGGACGCGGCGACTATGCGGACCTCGACTATCCTGCCGAGTGGACGGCCGACGTCGACGCGCAGCTCGCGCGGCATCGCGATCGGCTGGACGAGGCGTGGCGCGAAGCCGCGCGTGGCCGCGAATCGCGTGCCGGCGTCGCGGCCCGCCTGCGACCAACCCTCCGCGACATTCTTGCCGACGTGCTGCGCAGCCGCTTTCCCGAGGCGACGATGCTCGCGCGCGATCCCCGGGCAGAGACCGCTCCGCCTTGATACACTCGTCGACCGTATGAAGCAACGTTACGTGCGCTGGTTCGCTCTGTTCTCACTCGCCGTCGTCATGGCGGGCGCGCCTGGCACGACGCAGGCCGGTTCCTCCAGCGACAACCTGTTGGAGCTTGCGGGTAAAGGCGGTCCCTCGGTCGGTCTCGGATTCGGCGTCCCGCGGCTGGACTGGCGGCTCATCGCTCCGCTTCCGGCGCTGGCGGGTTCCACCGCCGCCGACACTCCGACGTCGGCCGACCTCGAGCGCAGTCGCGCGCTGTCCTTCGACCTGAAGCTCGGATGGCCTGGGGCCGATCTGCCTCAGGGCTTCGAGCCCTACGCGGTCATGGGCCCCGCGCTGTTCGTCGATTCGCCGTACGACACGTATGGCATGTTCGGCGCCGCCGGTGATCCGCACGTCCGCGTCGGCGCCAGAGTTGGCGCCGGCTTCAACTGGCGCGTGCGCCGGGACGTCACGCTGTTCGGCTCGTACGACGTCACGACGACGCCGTTCGAGGGCGCCTCGCCGCTCGGCCTCCGCGCACCGGCGACGAGCTCACCCACCAGCTACGACGCGCTCTACGGCATCCGCTTCCGCTACTGATTGATCCGCCGCCCGGCTTCCTGCGGGTGCCCGCCGAGATCTGGCATACCTGATGCTGGACGCTAGGCCGTATGCCGATCCTGAAGCTGGGCGACACGGTGCGACATCGCTTCGATGGTGCCGCCGTCGGCGAGATCATCGAGATTCGAACGACGTCGAATCAAGCGTTCCGGCTGCTTCGGGTGCGGTGGGCCTCCGGATCCGTCATCGAGATGAGTTGGGAGACGGAGGAAGACCTTACAACCGCAGGGTAAACTCAGCCCTGCATCTCGATCTCGTCGCGCAGTAGCGCCTCGATCACGTACCCAAGCCGTGCCGGCTCGATCGGCTTCGCCAAGTACATCTGGAACCCTGCCGCCAGCGCCTTTTCGCGATCTTGCGTGCGCGCGTGGGCGGTCAGCGCGATGGCCGTCAGCCGCCGTACGCCGGCG
This sequence comes from Candidatus Methylomirabilota bacterium, assembly GCA_046725765.1. GTDB lineage: Bacteria > Methylomirabilota > Methylomirabilia > Rokubacteriales > CSP1-6 > AR12. The sequence continues at coordinate 3,776 of JBKOZH010000188.1, forward strand.
TCCTGCGCTCGGATCCTCTGCATGAGGCTGAATCCGTCCTCGCCGGGCATCGACAGATCCGACACGACCACGTGCGGACAGCGCTGCGCCAGGATCTCGAGCGCCGCGTGCACGGACGTCGCCACGTCGACGTCGGCGCCATATTCGGTCAGCGCCGCGGCGAGAAAATCGACCGTGTCCTGATGGTCGTCGACGATCAGCACCCGGATGTCGCTCAGCTTCGGACGGACGCTGCGATGCTCTGGCCGCTCGAGCTCTTGGGTGGGTGCGGCGTGTGATGCCGTCAGCGGCAGCTCGACGACGAACGTCGCGCCCCGCCCCTCGCCTGCCGACGACGCGGACACGCGGCCACCGTGCAGCTCGACGAGATGCCTCACGATCGCGAGGCCGAGTCCGAGACCGCCGTGGTGTCGCGTGAATCCCGTCTCCGCCTGGCGGAAGCGCTCGAACAGCTGCGGAAGGAACCCCGGGGCGATGCCACGCCCCGTGTCGATGACGGCGATCCGCGCGAGATCATCGACGCGCTCGAGCCGGACATCGATTCGGCCGCCCGAGGGCGTGAACTTCACGGCGTTCGAGATCAGATTCCAGACGACCTGCTGCAAGCGCGTGGCATCGCCCACGATGGTCCCCGCGCCGGCATCGAGCGAGGTCGTGAGCTCCAGCCGCTTGGCGTCGACGGCGGGCCGCACGATCTCGACCGCCATCTCCATAATCGGTGCGAGCTCCACCGGCTGCAGGTCGAGCGTCAGCTTGCCGCTCACGATCCTCGACACGTCGAGGAGATCGGTCAGGATCTGCGTCTGCTGACGTAGGTTGCGCTCGATGACCTCGAGCGCGTGGGTGGAGCTCTTTGCATCGAGCTGTCCTGATCGCAGCCTCCGTGTCCAGCCGAGCATCGCCGTCATCGGCGTGCGCAGCTCATGCGAGACCATGGCGATGAACTCGTCTTTTGCGCGGTTCGCGCGCTCGGCTTCCGCCTGGAGCTCCTCACGGCGGCGAGCGGCCTGCACCAACTCCTGCTCACGCGCCCGGCGCCGCAGGCCAAAGGCGACGTGATGCGCGATCGTCTGCGCGAGCTGAAGCTCATCGGTGGAGAAGTCGTGCAGCGTGTCGTAGTACAGCATGAACTTGCCGAGCAGCCGGCCGTCGCCGACGAGGGGGATGAACGCCAGCGCACGGATGCCCTCGGTGCGGAAGACCGCCTCGTACGACGCGAGCGACGGATCACCGAAGACGTCGCGGACGACCAGCGGGGCGGCGTTTGTGGTGTCCGGCCCCCATGGGGAATGACCCTCCACCGCGGCACGATAGGCCGGCGACAGCGCATGCCACGCGCGGAAGCGCATCACGCCCGCCTCGTCGAGCACCAGGACGCTCGCGCGATCGGGCATCACGGTGGCCATCAGCGCGATGAGGGCCTCCTCGTAGATCGTGGCGACCGACGACGCGCGGCTGACGTGGTCGACGAGCGTGTAGAGAGCCTGGATGATCTCCCGACTCTCGTGGGAGGGACTGGCACGACGTACGGCCCGGGGCTGCATGAGGCGCCTACACTACAATGGCGTCCTGAGCCGATTTCAGGGTTACGCCGTTTTTTCACTCTTACAATGCGGCACCTCCGCCGCCGCTCACTGCCACATCCAGTCGCGAATCTCGGGCAGGTCATCGCCGTGCTCGGTGATGTACTCCTTGTGCTCCAGGAGCTTGTCGCGCAGCCGCTGCTTGACGTACGCCGTCGTCGCGCCGAGGCCCGGCACCCGATCGATGACTTCGGCAACCAGGTGGAACCGGTCGAGGTCGTTCAGGACGACCATGTCGAACGGCGTCGTCGTCGTGCCCTCCTCCTTGTAGCCCCGCACGTGCAGGTTGTCGTGGTTCGTGCGCCGGTACGTGAGCCGGTGGATCAGCCACGGATAGCCGTGGAACGCGAAGATGATCGGCTTGTTTCGCGTGAAGATGTCGTCGAAGTCCTTGTCGGACAGGCCGTGCGGGTGCTCGTGACGCGGCTGCAGCGTCATGAGGTCCACGACGTTGACGACGCGGACCTTCAGCGACGGCACGTGCTCGCGCAGCAGCTTCACGGCGGCCAGGGTCTCGAGGGTCGGCACGTCGCCGCAGCACGCCATCACGACGTCCGGCTCGCCGCCGCGATCGTTGCTGGCCCACTCCCAGATGCCGAGACCGGCCGTGCAGTGACGGACCGCCTCGTCCATCGTCAGGTACTGCAGCGCCGGCTGCTTACCGGCCACGATCACGTTGACGTAGTGGCGGCTGCGCAGGCAGTGGTCGGTGACGGAGAGCAGCGTGTTGGCGTCGGGCGGTAAGTAAACACGGATCACCTCCGCCTTCTTGTTCACCACGTGGTCGATGAACCCCGGGTCCTGATGGCTGAAGCCGTTGTGGTCCTGGCGCCACACGTGCGACGACAAGAGATAGTTCAGCGAGGGCAGCGCGCGCCGCCAGGGGATCTCCCGCGTCGTCTTCAGCCATTTCGCGTGCTGGTTGAACATCGAGTCGACGACGTGGATGAACGCCTCGTAGCAGTTGAAGAAACCGTGACGGCCGGTCAGCACGTAGCCCTCCAGCCAGCCCTGCATCTGATGCTCGCTGAGCATTTCCATGACCCGACCGTCGGGCGAGAGGCTCTCGTCGGTTTTGAGGGTCTCGGCGTCCCACGTCCGGTCGGTCGCCTCGAAGACCGCGCCCCAGCGATTGGACGTGGTCTCGTCGGGACCGAAGATGCGGAAGTTGTGAGGGTTCGCCTTGATCACGTCGCGCACGAACGCGCCCTGGACCTGCGTCGACGACACGCTCACCGCGCCGCGGCGCTCGACGGCGACGGCATAGTCACGGAAGTCGGGAAGGCGCAGGTCGCGTACGAGCAGCCCGCCGTTGGTGTGCGGATTGGCGCTCATGCGGCGAGTGTCTTGCGGCGCCAGCGCGGTCAACTCGGGCCGCAACCGGCCCTGCGCGTCGAACAGCTCGTCCGGACGATAGCTCTTCATCCACTGCTCGAGCAGGCGCAGATGCTCGGGCTTCTCGGCGAGGCCGGCGAGCGGCACCTGGTGCGAGCGCCACGTGCCCTCGATGAGCTTGCCGTCCACTTCGTGAGGGCCGGTCCAGCCCTTCGGGGTTCGGAGCACGATCATCGGCCAGCGCGGCCGCTGTCGCCAGTCGAACCCGTGCGCGCGCGCCTGGCGCTGAATGCGTCCGATCTCGTCCAGCACGGTGTCGAGCGTGCTCGCGAGCGCCTGGTGCACGGCGCTCGGCTCGTCGCCCTCCACGACGTAGGGCGTGTAGCCGTACCCGCGGAGGAGCGCGTCGAGCTCCTCGGCCGTGATCCGCGCCAAGAGCGTTGGGCTGGCGATCTTGTAGCCGTTGAGGTGCAGGATCGGCAGCACCGCGCCGTCGTGGACCGGATTCAGAAATTTGTTCGAGTGCCACGACGTCGCGAGGGGGCCGGTCTCCGCCTCGCCGTCGCCGATCACGCAGGCGACCAGAAGATCGGGATTGTCGAACACGGCGCCGTACGCGTGCGAGAGCGCATAGCCGAGCTCGCCGCCTTCGTGCATCGAGCCCGGCGTCTCCGGCGCGTGGTGACTCGGGATGCCGCCCGGGAACGAGAACTGCTTGAAGAGGCGCTTCATCCCGGCCTCGTCCTGCGAGACCTCCGGGTAGACCTCGCTGTACGTGCCCTCGAGATACGCGTTGGCGACGAGGCCCGGACCGCCGTGCCCGGGTCCGGCGATGAAGACGACATCGAGATCACGTGCGCGGATCACGCGGTTCAGATGCGCGTAGACCAGATTGAGGCCGGGCGTGGTCCCGAAATGACCGAGCAGCCGGGGCTTGACGTGCTCGAGCGTGAGCGGCTCGTGCAGCAGGGGATTGTCGTACAGATAAATCTGGCCGACGGAGAGGTAGTTCGCGGCCCTCCAGTACGCGTCGATGGTCGCGAGCTCTTCCTTGGACAATGCCGGCTTCGCCATGATGCTTCCCTCCGCCGTGTGGACAGTCGGCGGCCGCGGTGAGATCGTGGCAGCCGCGAATGCTGCTCGTCCTCAACGCCGGCTCGTCGAGCCTCAAATTCTCGCTCTTCGACGTCGCTGGCGGCGATGCGCCGACTCTCAGCGTACACGGCGTCGTCGACGGCATCGCCACCACGCACGCACGGCTAACTATGGGCAACGAGACCAGCACGGCACACGCGTCCGACCACGGCGCCGCGTTCACGCTGGTCGCGCGATGGCTCGACGCGCACCTGAAGGGCCAACCGCCGCGCGCGGTGGGCCATCGCGTCGTGCACGGCGGGGTGCGCTACGCGGGCGCCGTGATGGTGGACGAGGCGGTGCTCGCGGACCTCGAGGCGCTGACACCGCTGGCGCCGCTGCATCAGCCACAGGCGCTGGCCGCGATTCGCGCCGTCCGGCGGCACTGGCCCCGGGTACCGCAGATCGCATCCTTCGATACCGCGTTCCATCGCGCGCGGCCTGAGCTCGCACAGATGTTCGCGCTGCCGCGCGAGCTGCACGAGGCCGGCATCCGCCGCTACGGCTTTCACGGCCTGTCGTACGACGCGATCGCGGCGGCGCTGCCGCGCGTCGCACCGCAGATTGCGGACGGCCGCGTCGTCATCGCGCATCTCGGCAACGGCGCCAGCCTCTGCGCCGTGCGGGCACGGCAGAGCGTCGACACGACCATGTCGTTCAGCGCGCTGGACGGGCTGCCGATGGGCACGCGCGTCGGTGATCTCGATCCCGCCGTCGTGCTCTATTTACAGACCGCGCGCGGGATGAGCGCCGCCGAGGTCGAACGGCTGCTCTACACGCGGGCGGGACTGCTCGGCGTGTCGGGCGTGAGCGGCGACGTGCGGGAGCTGCTGGCGAGCGACGAGCCGCGTGCGCGTCTGGCGCTCGACTACTTCGCGTATCGCATCGCGCGGGAGACGGGCGCGCTCGCGGCGTCGCTCGGCGGCCTCGACGGCGTCGTGTTCACGGCGGGCATCGGCGAGCACGCCGCGCCCGTGCGGGCCGCCGTCTGCGAGCGGCTGGTGTGGCTGGGCGTGCGGCTGGACGACGCGGCCAACGCGCGGCACGGTCCGCGCATCTCGGCGGCCGACAGCCGCGTCGCCGTCTACGTCATCCCCACCGACGAAGAGGGCGTGATTGCGCGCGAGGCGTTGGCGACGCTCAGCCGATCATCGCCGCGATCTGCACCGGGTCGACCGGCTTGACGATGTGATCGTCGAACCCGGCCTCGAGCGAGCGACGGCGATCTTCGGGCTGGCCGTAGCCGGTCACCGCAATGAGCCGCCCCGGCTGGAGCGGTTGGCGCCGTATCTGGCGCGCCAGCTCGAGCCCGTCCATGATCGGAAGCCCGAGGTCGATCAAGGCGACTTCGGGGTGCATCTCGATGGCCAGTCGCAGGCCGGCCGCGCCGTCGGTGGCCTCCAGGACCTCGTGGCCGTAGAGCTGGAGAATCGTCTTGAGCATCTCGCGCGCGTCGTCGTTGTCTTCGACGACGAGCACGCGGCGACGTGTCACGACTTCGGGAGGCCGGGCGGGTCGTGAGGCGCCCGGCTGGATCTCCGCGCGGGGCAGGCGGATGGTGAACGTGCTGCCACGATTCGGTCCGCCGCTCGCGGCCTCCACGGTGCCGCCATGAAGCTCGGTGAGCATCTGGACGAGGGTGAGGCCGATACCGAGACCGCCTTGAGCGCGATCCGCCGTGCGCTCACCCTGCACGAACAGATCGAAGATTGTTGGAATTGTGTCGGCGGTCATGCCGACTCCTTCGTCGGCGACTTCCAGCAGCGCGTGACCGTCCACGGCTCGCGTCGTCACGCGGATGCTCTTGCCGGGCGGCGTGTACTTCAGGGCGTTCGTCATGAGATTGAGGACGATCTGCTCGAGGCGCGTGGGGTCGGCGCTGACGGCGACGGACTGCAGATTCGTCGCGATGACGTGGTCGGTGCGCGACGCGCTCGTGAGAACGGTGAGCGCGTGCTCGATGGCGGTTGCGAGATCCAGCGGGCGACACTGCAGCTTCACCTTCCCTGCCCGCACGCGTGCGGCATCGAGCAGATCGTCGACCAGACGCTTGAGGTGGCCCACCTGGCGCTCGACGATGGCGCGGGCCCGGACCGCCGGCTCCGAGCGCGGATCGAGCAATCGCAGCACTTCCGCCGCCCCACCGATAGCCGCGAGCGGATTGCGCAGCTCGTGCCCGAGCATGGCCAGGAAGTCGTCCTTGGCCTGGTTCTCTGCGCGCGCTTCGTCGCGCTCCCGCGCGCGGGTGTAGATCTCGGCTTCCATCTGCTCGTTGCGGACGCGGAGCGCCTCGTTCACGACCTGTTGCTCACGTCCCCGCTGCCGCAGCCGCACGAAGTCCGTCACGTCCGCGACGCGATGGATGATGTACGCGATCTCGCCATCGGCGCCAAACACCGGTGAGTTGACGGGACTCCAGTAACGCTCCTCGAACTGTCCGCCTTCGGCCTCGGGACGCCGGATGTCGTACTTCTGTACGGCCATCGCATCCTGCTTCTTTGCGGAAAGCACGCGCCGAAGCGAGGCTCTGAGATTGCTAACGCCCGTGGCGTTGGGATCGTCGGGGTTGTCGGGAAAAACGGCGAAGAGGTTACGGCCGAGAATGCCGGCGCGCGTGGTCATCGTCGCGCGCAGGTAGGCGTCGCTCACCGCGACGATCGTGAGTTCCGGTGTCAGGACGAGGTAAAGGCCCGGCGCCGACTCGAACAGCGTCCGAAAGTCGGGCGTGGAAGTCATGCGTCCTCCCTTCGCGAATGGCGAGCGTAGGGAACCGTCCGCAGCGTGTCAACGGCACAAGTGGCCGCGGTCGTATCTCACTGGTTCGATTGCCGAAGTCCGGCTGAGGTCCGAGACGTCGGACCGGTGGACGGCGGTGGATAAGTGTGCCGACTCCCTCGTGCGCTCTGGAAATTAGGTGAGGGCGACGGCCCTACGCTAACTTATGGGGGTGAATTCCAATGCCGGTCGTCCCGACCTCTTCGGACTCACCGTCCTCGTCGTCGAAGACGACGCCGACAATCGAGAGATGCTCCGCGTCGCGCTGCAGTGCCACGGCGCGAGCGTTCTCGAGGCCGAGGAAGTGATGACCGCGCAGGAGTGCGTGCGGAGCCTGAAGGTGGATCTCGTCGTGACCGACCTGGCGCTGCCGGGCCGCGACGGCGCGTCGTTCTTGAAGTGGCTCCGGGAGCGGCCGCGGGAGCAGGGTGGCTGTTTGCCGGCCATCGCCGTCACCGCCTTCGACCAGCGGTTTCCGCCGACCGAGGTCACGGGCTGGGCCGCCTACCTGCGCAAGCCGTTGGATCCGCACCAGCTCGTGACCACGATCGCCGAGGTTCTGAACCTGCCGAAGTAGGCAAATCCTTTCCGTCTTGTCGCCCTCACGTTGAGGGTTTAGTCTTCGTACATCTACGTATGTCCGTACTGGCGACGCATCCGCCCTGGCCCAACCTCCGAGGCGTCCACGCCTTCGTCGTGGACGATAATGACGATTCACGTCGTCTGCTCGACCAGGCGCTTCACTACTGCGGCGCTCTCGTTACGGTCTTCGCCTCACCTGAAGCCGCCCTCGAAGCCCTCACCGAGTATTTGCCGACGCTCATCATCTCCGACATCTCGATGCCCGGAATGACCGGCTTCGAATTCATCCGTCGGCTTCGTGAGCGGCAGCCGGCCAAGGGTGGCCGCATTCCCGCCATCGCTGTTACCGCGTTCTATGAGGACTTCGTCGCCGGCGCCGCGCGCAACGCCGGGTTCGACGCGTATCTCACCAAGCCGATCAACTTCGAGTCGCTCTGCTCGCTCGTCGACCACGTGGTGGGGCTCAAGCGGCACCGCGACAGCACCGCCGCCTGAGCGTCAGAAGCTCGTTCGGTTGAGCGCGTTGTCCGGCGCGCCGACGCGATACCAGCGATGGCCGTACGGCGGCAGTGAGATCTCGTGCACGCCGCTCTCGGAGCGGCTGTGGTTCTCGTCGAAGACGTCGACGAGCAAGCCGCTGTTGTCGCTCTTGGGATCGACCCCCACCGTCTGGCGTCGGCTCGAAAAGTTGTGGAGCGTGAGCATCGACACGCCGCGGAAGTCGTAGCGAATCGCCAGCACCTCGGGCGCATCGACCCGCAGCACCGTGTACTCGCCCCAGCCGAGCTCCGGGCATTCCTTGCGCATCCGGATCCGCCGCTCCGTCCAGTTGAGCAGCGACTCCGGATCGCGGCGCTGCTGCGACACGTTGACCTTTTCGTACCCGTAGATCTCGTCGGCGATCACCGGCCGCACCGTCCGCTCTGCCCGCGAGAAGCCGCCGCGCGGCTCGTTGGTCCACTGCATCGGCGTGCGGGCGCACTCGCGCTCTTCCATCGTGAGATCGTCGCCCATGCCGATCTCGTCGCCGTACTGCATCATCGGCGTGCCGGGTAACGAGAAGAGCAGGCTGAACGCCAGCTCGAGCCGCCGCCGGTCGTTCTTCAGCATCGGCGCCAGCCGCCGGCGGATGCCGCGGTCGTACAGCTGCATCGACTTGTCGGGCGCGAACTCCTTGAAGACGGCCGCGCGCTGCTCGGGCGAGAGCCGCCCGAGGTCCAGCTCGTCGTGCGATCTCAGGAAGTGAACCCACTGCGCCGCGGCGGGCTTCTTCGACGTCTGCTGAAGCGCCCACGTCAATGGACCGACGTCGCCGGTGGCCAGCGCGTAGAACAGGCGCTGGTTGACCGGGAAGTTCAGCATGAGCTGCAGGCGATCGCCCTCGTCGCCGAAATACTCGAGGCTCTCGTCCGGCGGCACATTGGCTTCGGCGAGCATGACGGCGTCGCGGCACCGCCACTGGAGGAATTGCCGAAGCTCGTGGAGCAGTCCCAAGTCGCGCTCGGTCGGCACGGCCATACCCTTCTTCGCGACGATGAACGGCACCGCGTCCATCCTGAAGCCCGAAATGCCGAGCTCCAGCCAGTAGCCCATGATCTTGGTGATCTCGTGCCGCACCGCCGGCCGATGCGTGTCGAGGTCGGGCTGGTGATCGTAAAAGCGGTGGAAGTACCACATGCCGGCCGTGTCGTTGAACGTCCACGTCGACTTCTGCGTGCCCGGGAAGACCATCCCCTTGTCGTAGTCCTTCGGCCGCTCGTCCGACCAGACATACCAGTCGCGGAACGGCGATTTCGCATCCGCGCACGCGGACTGGAACCACGGGTGCGCATCGGAGGTGTGGTTGACGACGAGATCGATGATGACGCGCAGCCCGAGCGCCTTCGCGTGGTTCATGAACTCGACGAAGTCGCCGGGCGTGCCGTGCTTGGGATGCACACCGTAGAAGTCGCTGATGTCGTACCCGTTGTCGCGGTTGGGCGAGGGATAGAACGGCTGCAGCCACAGGCATGTCACGCCGAGCCCGGCGAGGTATTCCAGCCGGCGATGCAGCCCCTCGAAGTCGCCGGTGCCATCGCCGTTCGCGTCCATGTACTTCTCGACGTCGAGACAGTAGAGGATCGCGTTTTTGTACCAGAGGTCGTGGACGGCCATGCCTGTCGCCTCCTG
>JBKOZH010000128.1:0-13068 GCA_046725765.1 Candidatus Methylomirabilota bacterium
CCACGAGGCGACGAGGCGCGCGCTGAGCGTCGAGCCCGACGCGGCGAGCAGGGCGGTGAGATCGTCCGGCGCGTCGACGTCGAGCGCCAGCCCGGGCAGCGTCAGCACGCGCGGCGCGAGCCCACGCGCGCGCGCCGCGGCGAGGTGATTGTCGAACGAGGGCTCGCCGAACGTGAGCGGCATCGCGTCGGGCGGCGACAGCGCGGCGCCATTGGTGCCGAGGCCCGAGCGCGACGGCGCGAACGCCGGCGCGCCGGCGGCAGCGGCTTCGGCGAGCCGGCGGATTTCGTCGACGGTCACGCACGGCACGTCACCCGGAATGGTGAGGAACACGCGGGCGCCCAGGCGCGTGGCCTCGGCCTGCGCGCGCGCCACCGCGGCCGTGTGACCGCGATTGGCGTCTTCGCTCAGCGGCTCGGCCCCGTGCGCGCGCGCCAGCGTCGCGACGGCGGGCTCATGGGTGACCACCCAGACGTGGTCGAGTCGCGCGGCCATGAGGGCCCCGAGCACGTCTTCGAGCATGGCGGCCGCCAGCGCCGCGCGCTCGGCGCCCGTCAGGGTCGGCACCAGACGCTGCTTGGCGTTGACCAGGTCCTTGATCGGGACGGCGGCCACGAGCATGCGGTGCAGTCTACCTCGTCGCCAGCACCGCGCGCGCGAGGGCTCCTTCGCGCGCCGGGTTCGGCATCATCACGTCGGTCGTCACCGCCGTGACGCCCAGACCCGCCAGCTCCGCCGCGCAGCGCGCATCTTCGGGCGCGATCAGCAGCGTGCGGAGCCACGGCGCGTAGGCGCGGGCGACGCCCACCGGCGAGACCGGCAGACCGCGCGCGCGCAGCAGCGCGCCGGCGGGTCCGCTGACGGCTGCCCCGCCGACGATCGGGCTCACACCGACGACCGGCGCGCGGGCCGAGGCCAGCGCATCCACAATGCCGGGCACCGCGAGGATCGGACCCACGGACGTGACGGGGTTCGACGGACACACGACGACGAGGTCGGCGGCACGAATCGCCTCGAGCACGCCGGGGGCCGGCCGCGCACATTCGGCGCCGTCGTACTCCACGCTCACGACCTCGGCCTGGCATTTGTCGCGGACGAAATATTCCTGAAAGCCGAGTCGACCGTCGGGCGTCCGGATGGTCGTCCGCACCGCGTCGTCACTCATCGGCAGGATGCGCGGCGCAACCGCGAGCGCGCGACAGAGCTCGGCGGTGACCATCGAGAGCGAGGCACCACCGCGCAGCGCGCGCGTGCGCACGAGGTGCGTGGCGAGATCGCGATCGCCCAGCGAAAACCACGTCGGCGCGCCGAGCGTCGCCATCGCGGCCAGGCATCGAAATGTCTCGTCGGCGCGTCCCCAGCCGCGGCCCACGTCGAGCACGCCGGCGAGCGCGTACATCACCGAGTCGAGGTCGGGGGAGATGTGCAGCCCCCAGATCTCCGCGTCGTCGCCGGTGTTGACGACGACGGTCAGCGCCGAGGGATCGAGTGAGGCCGCGAGACCGCGCAGCAGCTTGGCGGCGCCGGTGCCGCCGGCGAGCGCCGTGACCCGCACAAGCGCCTCAGTTCTCTGCCGCTTCGCGCAGCGTCCACAACGCGCTGCCACCGCGCCACGCGTAGAGCCCGACGCCGGCGCGGCCGGCGAGCTGAGCGGGCAGCGTCACCTCGGGCACGGGGATGAAGCCGAAGCGGACCCACACCCGATCGAGGCCCTGCGGCCGCGCGAACACCGTGGTCGCGCCGAGCGCGACCGCGTGATCGAGGCCCGCCGCCACGAGCTGCGCGGCGACCTCCAGTGGATCGGTCAGACCCTCGTCGGTGCTCACGACGGGGCCGGACAACAGGAGGTCTCGCCCGTGCTGCTCCCCGGCGACCGCCGCCACGAGGCGCTCGGCCCGCGCGGCCGCCGCGTACGCGCCCCACGCCAGCACGGGCGCCGCGGGCCAAGGTACGGCGGCGAAATCGAAGAGCGGACGGGCCGCCGCGGAGTCGGGCAGGGGCCGATAGCCGATGCCCTGCCAGACCCGCGGGAGCGTCGCGGCGGCGAGAGACGGCGCCGACGAGCGCGCGGTCTCTGAAGAGGAAGCGTGAAGGTCCGGTGCTGGGCGGCGGGACCTACTTCTTCCCAAGCACGGCGTCCTTGACGCTCTTCGCGAGGCGGAACTTGCACACGCGCTTCGCGGGAATCTTGATGGGCTCGCCCGTCTGCGGATTGCGTCCCATCCGTGCCTTGCGGTTCGCCAGCACCAGTTTCCCGAAGCCTGGAAGCACGAATCCGTTCTTCGCTTCCTTGGTCGCGAGCGCGAGAGTCTCGTCGAATACCTCGGCGATCTGTCGCTTCGAGAGATTTGTCTTGCCAGCGAGGTGCGCCATGACAGCGGACTTGCTCATCATCTTCGCCACAGGAGGTCCTCCTCGATCGATTGGAATGTGGAGTGCATTAATACCACAGCGTCATGTGCTACGGCTACCGGTCGCGGAAGCGGAACTCGCCCGAGGCGATCAAGCGTCGGTACGAGCCGAAGCGTGCCTCGGCGTCGTCGACGCCGTCGAGCGGCGAGTCCACCGTTTCACCGTCCGCGTATCGCTTGACGACGCGATAGAGTGTGTCGCGCTGGGCGGGAGCGCGCCCGGCATCGCGGATGAGGCGAACGATCTCTGCAGGGCCTACCAGCTGTCCATAACTCGCACCCGCGGACGTCGAGATCGATTCGTTGATCAGCGTGCCGCCGAGATCGTTGGCGCCCGCGTCGAGCAGCAGCTGCGCGAGCTTCGGTCCTTCCTTCACCCACGAGGCCTGCACGTTGGGAATCACCGCGCCGAGCATGAGCCGCGCGAGCGCGTGCATGCGGACAACCTCGGCGCCGGTGGCGCCCGGACGCACACCGGGCACGAGCTGCTTGGAGTACATCGGCGCCTCGGAATGGATGAGCGACAGCGGCACGAACTCCGTGAAGCCGCCGGTGTCTTTCTGGATGGCGCGGAGCAGTGCCAGGTGCCGCACCCAGTGCTCCGGCGTCTCGACGTGGCCGTACATGATGGTGGACGTGGTGCGGATGCCGAGGGCGTGGGCGGTCGTGATCACTTCGACCCACTGGTCGACGGTGATCCGTCCGCGTGCGATGCGATCGCGAATCTCTTGATCGAGGATCTCCGCGGAGGTGCCGGGCAGCGTGCCGAGGCCCGCCGCCCTGAGCTCGGCGAGGTACTCCTTGATGGGGAGGCCCGAGCGCACCGAGCCGTACAGGACCTCCTCCGGCGAGAACGCGTGGATGTGCAGCGCGGGCAGCGCGGCGTGGATCGCACGCGTGAGGTCGATGTAGTAGCGGCCGTCGAGCTTCGGCGGCAGCCCGGCCTGGATGCACACCTCGCTGGCGCCGAGGTCGGCCGCTTCGCGCGCGCGGCGCACGATCTCCTCGATCGGCAGGAAGTAACCCTCTTCTTCGCGGTGATCGCGGCTGAAGGCGCAGAAGCCGCAGTGCTTGATGCAGACGTTGGTGAAGTTGACGTTGCGGTTCACCACGAACGTCACGGTGTCGCCGACCTGGCGGCGCCGCAGCTCGTCGGCGGTGACCGTCAGCGCGAGCAGCTCGCGACCGCTCGCGTACGCGAGGACGTCGGCGTCGGCCACCGAGACTTCGCGGCCGGAGAGCGCGCCGTCCAGGATGCGCCGGACGTCCCGCGACGCCCGATCGAGTGCCGCGCCAGGACTACCAGCGTCGCCAGTATTCATCCGATGACCTCACGAGCCCGTCGTCGTCGATCAGGGCGTTCACCCGCGCGCGAAGCGTCTCGTCGACGAACTCGGGACGCGCGGCGAATGCCGGATAGACGGCGAGGCGCTCGCGAAAGACGAAGCCAGCCGTCTCGGTGGCGCGCCGCAGCTCGGCGAGCCCCGGCCACGGCTTCTCCGGATTGATATGGTCGGGCGTCAGCGGCGAGATGCCGCCCCAGTCGTTGAGCCCCGCCGCCAGCAGCCGCGGGTACACGCGCGGGCTCAGATTCGGCGGCGCCTGCAGCGCGACGTCGGGCGGCAGGACCAGCCGGGCCACCGCGAGTGCCTGCAGCAGCTCGTCGAGCGTCGGCTCGGGCGCGTCCTTCATGGGGATGAAGGGCTTGGCGCGGAAGTTCTGCACGATCACTTCCTGGACGTGCCCGTAGCGCTCGTGCAAGTCCCGGATGGCGACCAGCGCGTCGGCGCGCTCGCGCGCGGTCTCGCCGATGCCGATGAGGATTCCGGTGGTGAACGGAATGGCGAGCTTGCCCGCGAGCTCGATCGTCCGCAGCCGTCGGGCCGGAACCTTATCGGGGGCACCGTGGTGCGCGCCGCCCGCCGCGAGCAGGCGCTCGGACGTCGTCTCGAGCATGAGCCCCATGCTCACGCTCACTTCGCGGAGCGCGGCAAGATCGCGCTCGGCCATCAGGCCGGGATTGACGTGCGGCAGCAGGGGCGACTCGGCGAGCGTGGTGGCGCAGACCTCGCGCAGATAGGACAGCGTCGTGCGATGCCCGCGCGCTTTCAGGAACTCGCGATGCTCGGCGAAGCGCGCCTCGGGACGGTCGCCCAGCGAGAACAGCGCCTCCTTGGCGCCCAGCCGCGCACCCGCCCGACACAACGCCAGGACTTCTTCCGGCGTCATCGTATGCGCGCCCGGCTGGCCGGGGTCGCGGCGGAACGTGCAATAGCCGCAGTCGTCGCGGCAGAGCGTGGTGAGCGGCACGAAGACCTTCGCGGAGAAGGTGACGACGCGGCCGCGCGCGTCACGGGCGGCCGCCGCGCGCGCGAGGAGCTCGTCGAGGCCCGCGGGCGGACCCTCGATGAGCCGGACAGCCTCTTCGTGCGTAATCATTGTAACGAGTGCCGCGAGGCCGGCTTGGACCGAGGGTGGCCTGTTCGAGATGCGGTGCGGCTCCGTTCGGCGTTCTTCCCTTTCGCGTTCTTCCGTTCGGCTTTCTCCGGGGCTTTCTGCACTTTGCCGCGGACGTCGTGCGCGAAGCGGTCCATGTTCGTGAGCGCGGCCTTGAGGTCCGGCACCGTCGGGTCGAAGACGAAGTGCGTGACGCCGGCCGCCTGGTACGCGCGGATGTCGGCGATGACCTCGGCAGCCGTGCCCTGGAACAGCGGCCGGTCACCGGCGGGCGTCTTGGCGGACTTGGACCGCACCTCCATTGGGACGCGCACCGTCAGCTCGACGGATTCCGGATCGCGGCCGGCCTGCTGGGCCCACGCGCGCAGCTCCTTCGCGCGCTTGGCGTACTCGTCGGGAAACAGCAGGCCGGGCGGCCGCAGGGCGATCGGATGCCAGGCGTCGCCGAGCGTGGCCGCGCGGCGCACGGCGGCGTCGGTATGGCCGCCGATCCACACGGGGATGCCCCGACGCTGCGCCGGCTTCGGCAGCGCGTGCACGCCGCGAACCGTGTAGTAACGCCCCTCGAACGTCACCGGATCGGTCGTCCACGCCGCGCGCATCAGACGCAGATATTCATCGGTGACCGCGCCGCGCGCCTCGAAGGGCGGTGCGGCGAGCGCCTCGAACTCCTCGCGCAGCCAGCCCACGCCGGCGCCAAGGATGACGCGTCCGCCGGAAAGACGGTCGATCGTCGCCAGCATCTTCGCGACGACGAGCGGATTGCGGTATGGCACGACGAGCACGCTCGTGCCGAGCCGAACACGGCTCGTCACGCGCGCGAGCCAGCCGAGCGTGACCAGCGGCTCGAGGTAATCCTGGGCGGCGCCGCCCGGCAGCTGGCCGGTCGTGGAGTATGGATACGTCGAGCGCGCCATCGAAGCGGGAAGCACGACGTGATCGGTGACGAACAGCGAGGAGAAGCGCAGCGCGTCGGCTTTCGTTGCCAATTTCAGAATCGTTTCCGCGGCGGCGAGCGGACCGCGGCCCGGCAACGAGAAGCCAAATTCCATGGCGGCGCACATCGTAGTCCACGCATCAGGCCTTTGCAATCACACTTGATCCGGACGGCGCTTCGGTGGCAGTCTTGCGACGGTAGTAAAAATCACCTTCCATGCGCCTTGCCTCGAAGATCTTCCTTGCGTCGTCCCTGGTGATCCTGGTGCTGGCCGGGGTCGGGGCACTCAGTCTGGGCGCCGTCGGGCGGCTCGTGTCCGTGAACCGCGAGATCACCACTCAGACGGTGCCGGCGCTCCGCGTGACGGGCGGGCTGCGTGACCAGATGCTGTCGCTGGCGCGGCTGGACGCGCGCTACACCGTCCTCCGCGACCGCCGCTACGCGACGGCGTGGAAGGATCGCGTCTCGCGCGTGCAGGGGGACTTCGAGCGCCTGCGCGGCCTCGTGCGTACCAAGCGCGAGCGTGTGCTCCTCGCCGAGGCGGTCGCGGCGTTCGAAGCGTACCGCTCGGAGGTCCTTGCCGAGCACGCGCAACCCGCCCGCCTCCGGACGCTGGGCGAGCCGCGCAGCCGCGCGCTCGGCGACCGTGTCGAAGACACGCTCGAGCGGCTGCTGGATGAAACCTACGGGCGTGTGGTGGACGCCCAGGCGGAGGCCGCGCGGCTCGAGGCGCGAACCTGGACCGGCGTGCTGTTGGCCCTCGGGGCCGCGGTGGTGCTGGCCCTGGTGAGCACGGCGATGCTCGCCCATCGCATCACGCGCTCACTGCGGCGGCTGTCGGCGGCGACGACGGCGGTGGCCGCCGGCTCCTATCGCGAGCCGATTCCCGAGGCGCGCGACGAGATCGGCGGCCTCGCGCGCTCCTTCAACGCGATGGCCGCCCAGCTGCGGCGCATCGACGAGACGAAGGAAGAGTTCTACGCGACGCTCTCGCACGAGCTGCGCTCGCCGCTGACCTCGGTCCGCGAGGCCGCGTACCTGCTGCGCGACGGCGTGCCGGGACAACTCAACGCCAAGCAGGCGCGATTGGTGACGGTCATCGGCAATTCGACGGATCGCCTGCTGCGGCTCGTCAATCAAATGCTCGAGCTCTCCCGCCTGCGCGCGGGCGTGCTGCCGCTGACCCGCGAGCGCGTCGACCTCGGTCGGATCGTCGCGCGCGCCGTCGACGAGCTGCGTCCCCAGGCGGAGGAGGGCGGAGTGGTGCTCGCGCGCGAGACCGTGGGCGACCAGTTCGAGGCGCGCGGCGACGAGGACCGGCTGGTCCAGGTCGTCGTGAACCTCGTCGCCAACGCCGTCCGCTTCACGCCGCGCGGCGGTCGCGTGACCGTGCGGCTGATCGACGCGGGGCCTGAGATCGAGATCCAGGTCGAGGACACGGGCGTCGGCATCCCCGCCGCAGCGCTGCCGCGGATCTTCGACTCATGGCGGCAGGCCCACAGCGACCGCGGCGGCACCGGCCTCGGCCTCGCCGTCGTGCGCGGTGTGGTGCTGGCGCACGGCGGACGCGTCACCGTCGAGTCGCAGGAGGGCAAGGGCAGCCGATTCACGGTGCTCTTGCCGCGCGAGCCGTGAGACGACTCGCACGCATCCTGCTCGTCGCGGCGCTGCTGCCGATGCTCACCGGCTGCGCCTCCTGGACTTGGTGGCCGCTGCGTCCGGCCGCCATCCTCCTGCAGCGCGCGAATCGTGCCGCCGACGAGCTCCGCTTCCGTCAGGCGCTGGCGCTCTACGACGAATTCCTCACGCGCTATCCCGACGACATCGCCGCGCCGCGTGCCCTCGAAAGTCGCGATACGGTGGCCGCCATCGTGACCACGCGCGACGAGCTCATGCGGCTGCGCAACGAGCTGCGCGTGCGCGAGCTGGAGTCGGCCAAGTTTCGTGAAGAGGCCGGTAAGTTGCGCGATGAGGCCGGCAAGCTCCGCGACGACGTGGCGCGGCTGCGCCAGGAGCTGGCCTCACGCCAGGCCGAAAGCGACAAGCTGCGCGCCGATCTCGAGCGGATGAAGGAGCTGGATCTGAAATTGGAGCGTCGGCGATGACCCGCAGGGTGCTGGTGGTCGACGACGACGCGGCGATCCTCGAAGTGCTCGAGATGCGGCTGAACGCGATGGGGTTCGACGTCACGGCCACGCGCGATCCGGAGGTGGCGGTCACCGCCGTGGAGCGGTCGCGGTTCGACCTGGCCCTGCTGGATCTACGGATGGAGCCGATGGACGGGATCCGCCTGATGGAGGCGCTCCACACGCGCCTGCCGCGCCTGCCCGTACTCATCATGACCGCGCACGGCACGATCGAGACGGCGGTGGATGCCGTGCAGCGCGGCGCGTTCGACTACCTGACGAAGCCGTTCGTGCGCGACGAGCTGCGCGCGAAGATCGGCCGCGCGCTGGCGACGCGGCGCTGGGCGCGCGACCGGGAGCGGCTGCTCGCCGTCGGCCAAACGCTGTCGTCGTCGGGTGTGATGGAGCGCGTCCTCGACGCGGTGGCGCAGGCGACGGTGGAGACGACGGAGGCCGAGCGCTGCGTCGTCTTCCAGCTCCAGCAGGGCCGGCTCCTGCCGATGGCCAGCGCCGGCTCGCCGCCGCCCTCGTGGCCGGCGCTCGAGAGCGCCGCGCGCGCCGCGATGGAAAAGGGCGTGCCGGCGACGTTCCCCGGGACAGACACGAGCGCGATCGTCGCGGCGCCGCTGCTGGTGCAGCGCGGCCCCGCGGGCGCGCTCGTGATCGAGACGCCCGCGCGCGTCGAGCCGACCGAGGACGACCTCGAGCTGCTGGCGCTGTTCTCGTCGCAGGCGGCGGTCGCCATCCGCAACACGCACGAGCTCGAGCGGCTGCGCAGCGGCGCGCTCGCCGCGCTCGGGCGTATGGCGACGCAGGTCGCGCACGAGCTCAAAAACCCGCTGGCGGGTCTGCGGCTCTACGCGCGCCACCTCGAGCACCGCCTCACCAAGAACGGCGACGGCGAGGGCGCCGGGCTCGCGCAGAAGATCTCGGGCACCGTCGATCACCTGGCCGCGGTCGTCTCGGAGATCACCGCATTCGGCCGCCCGCCCGAGCTGCACCGGGGGCCGGTGGGCGTGCACGCGCTGCTCGACGAGTGCGTGTCGTTCGCGCAGGCGCGCATCACCACCGAGGGCATCGAGATCTTCCGCGCCTATGATCCCGCCGCGCCGGCGCAGGCGATGGTCGATGGGCGCGAGCTGCGCAAGGCGTTTCTGAACCTCATTCTCAATGGGCTGGAGTCGCTGGCGCCGGGCGGTCGGCTCACGGTCACCACCGCGTGGGCGCCCGAGACGAAGACGCTGACGGTGACGATCGAGGACACGGGCGCCGGCATGGCCGATGAGACGCTGGCGCGAATCTTCGATCTGTTCTTCACCACGAAGCCGCACGGAACCGGCCTCGGCATGGCCATCGCGCGCTCAGTAATGGACCTGCACGGCGGCGAGCTGACCGTGCACAGCGTGGTGGGGCAGGGCAGCCGTGTGGTGGCGCGGCTGCCGCTCGACGGCGGCGGCCCACGTGACGCGGCACCCGCGTCATCGGAGGGGACGCCGGCATGAGCCGCCAGACCGTGCTCGTGGTCGACGACGAGGCCTCCATCGCCGACGGCCTGCGTCTGACGCTCGAGTCGGAGGGCTTGAACGTGCGCCTGGCCGGCAGCGTGCGTACCGCGCTGGCCGCAGTCGCGCAGACCGAGGTGCAGGCGGCCATCGTGGACCTGATGCTGCCGGACGGCGACGGCCTCACGCTCACGCGCGAGCTCAAAGCGCGCGACGCGACGGTGGAGGTCATCGTCATCACCGCGTACGGCTCTGTCCGCAAGGCCATGGAGGCGACGAAGGGCGCCGGCGCGTTCTACGTGCTCGAAAAGCCGTTCGATCCCGACGAGGTCGTGGGCCTCGTCAAGAACGCGCTCGAGCACCGCAAGCTCGTCGTCGAAAACACGGAGCTGCGCCGGAGGCTGGCCGAGCAGACGGCGGACAGCGAGATCCTCGGCTCGGCTCCGGGAATTCAGCGCGTGCTCGAGACGATCGCCTCCGTCGCCGACGCCGACGCCAACGTGCTCATCCTCGGCGAGAGCGGGACGGGCAAGGAGCTCATCGCCAACGCGCTGCACGAGCGCTCGGGCCGCCACGACGGACCGTTCGTCAAGATCAACTGCGCCGCGCTGCCGAAGGACCTGATCGAGTCGGAGCTGTTCGGCCACACCAAGGGCTCGTTCACCGGCGCGACGATGGAGAAGGTCGGCCTGCTCGAGGAGGCGCACAAGGGCTCGCTCCTCTTGGACGAGATCACCGAGATGCCGCCGGAGCTGCAGGCGAAGCTCCTGCGCGTGCTCGAAGAGCGTGTGGTGCGGCGTATCGGCGGCGCCAAGTCGATTCCGGTCGACTTCCGGCTGCTGTCGTCGACGAATCGCAATCCCGAGCAGGCCGTCAAGGAGGGTGCGCTGCGGCAGGACCTCTACTTTCGCATCAACACGGTGACGATCGCCGTGCCGCCGCTGCGCGAGCGCCGCGAGGACGTGCCGATCCTCGTGCGCGCGTTCCTCGACCGGTATCGCGCAAAGCACCAGCGCGGTGCCGACGCCATCGAGCCCGAGGCGTACCGCCGCCTGCTGTCGTATTCCTGGCCGGGCAACGTGCGCGAGCTGCAGCACGCCATCGAACGCGCCGTGCTGGTGGCGCGTGGTAACGAGATCACGCTGACCGACCTGCCGGAGTCGCTGCAGCACGCGGCGGGCGAGGGCGGCGGGACCGCCATCGCGCCGTCCGAGGTGCCGGCAGGCTCGCTGGAGGAGATCGAGCGCGCATCAATTCTCAAGGCGCTCGAGTCCACCCGCTGGAACAAGCAGGCCGCGGCGGCGTTGCTCGGGCTGCGCCGGCCGACGCTCTATTCGAAGATGCGCAAGCACAACATCCCGCAGCGCCGCCCCTAGCGGCGTCCGTGAGCCTCCCCGAACGCCGGCTACAGCCGTCGACGATCGCGCCGGCGGCCGGCGCGGCCGCGCCGCGCGCGACGCTCGGCATCCACGACGCCGTCGGCATCGTCGTCGGCATCGTCATCGGCGCCGGAATCTTCAAGGCGCCCGCCATCGTCGCGACCAACTCGACCAGCGAGGCCGCGGCGCTCCTGGCGTGGCTCGCGGGCGGTGTGGTGTCGCTCACCGGCGCGCTCTGTTACGCGGAGCTGGCCGCCGCCTACCCGAACGCGGGAGGCGACTACTATTTTCTCCGACGCGCGTTCGGACGGCGCGTGTCGTTCCTGTTCGCCTGGGCGCGGCTGATGGTGATCCAAACGGGATCGATTGCGCTGCTGGCATTCGTCCTCGGTGACTACGCGTCGACACTCGTCTCCCTCGGCGCTCACTCCTCCGCCGTCTACGCCGCGGCCGTCGTCGGCGCTCTCACGGTCCTGCATGCGTGCGGCACGCCGCACGCGGCGCGGACCCAGACGCTGCTCATCGTCGTGGAGGTGCTGGGCGTTCTTCTCGTGGTCGTCGCCGGCTTCTGGGCCGCCAGCGCGCGCACGGAGGCGATCGTCGCGGCGGCGCCGGCCTCCGCGAACCTGGGCCTGGTGATGGTCTTCGTGTTGCTCGCGTATGGCGGCTGGAGCGAGGCGGCGTACGTCTCGGCCGAGGTGCGTGACCCCCAGCGCACCATGGTTCGCGCCCTCGTGCTCGGCGTGCTCGCTGTGACCGCGCTCTACGTCCTCGTCAACGCCGCGCTGTTGCGCGGGCTCGGGCTGGCGGGCCTGGCCGCGTCGAAGGCGCCCGCCGTCGAGTTGCTGCAGCAAGCGGCGGGTGTCGGCGCGCTGGTCGCCGCCATCGTCGTCGTCTGCACGCTGACGTCGATCAGCGCGACGGTGTTCACGGGCGCGCGCAGCGCGTACGCGGTCGGCCGCGACGTTCCCGCGCTGGCGCGCCTGGGACGCTGGCACACGGGCCGGCAGGCACCCGTGAACGCGCTGCTCACGCAGGCCGGCGTGGCGCTCGCGCTCGTCGCGCTCGGCGCCGTCACGCGGCGCGGGTTCGAGACGATGGTCGAGTACACGGCGCCGGTGTTCTGGGCCTTCATCCTCCTGAGCGGGCTCGCGCTGGTCATTCTGCGCCGGCGCGATCCGGCGCGGCCGCGACCGTTCCGCGTGCCGTTCTATCCGCTCACGCCGCTCGTGTTCTGCACGGCGTGCGCGTACCTGCTCTATGCGAGCCTCGCGTACACGGGTGTCGGCGCGCTCGTCGGCGTGGCCGTGCTCGCCGCGGGGGCGCTGGTCCTGCTCGTCACGCCGCCGGCCAGGTAAACCGCGATGCGACGAAGCCTCTCAGTTCTGCTCATGCTCTCGCTCGCCGTCGTCTACGGTTGCGCGCTCACGCACGCTCCCGACGGGCCGGCGAAAACTCCCGACGTGCCGTACGTGCCGACGCGTCTGGAGATCGTGCGCGAGATGCTGGCCATGGCCTCCGTCGGCGCAGGCGACGTCGTCTACGACCTCGGCTCGGGCGACGGCCGTATCGTCATCACGGCCGCTCGCGAGCACGGGGCGCGCGGCGTCGGCTACGAGATCGATCCCGCACTCGTACGCCGGGCGGAGACGAACGCCAGGCGCGCGGGGGTCGCCGACCGTGTGCGGTTCGTCCTCGGCGATATCTTCGAGGCTGACCTGCGCGAGGCGACCGTCGTCACGCTCTACCTGTTGCCCGAGATCAACCTCAAGCTGAAGCCGAAGCTGCTCGCCGAACTGCGGCCGGGCACCCGCGTCGTCTCGCACAACTACGACATGGGCGCCGACTGGTTGCCCGACAAGGTCCGGCGCATGAGCTTCGAGGGGAGCGACCACACCGTGTACTTCTGGCGGGTGCCTGCGCGGACCGGCGCCACGCGCCCGCCCGGGGCCTTCGCCGCCGCCCCACCCGCGCCCGAAAGGTAAGCACGCGCGGCGGCGCTGCCCACGGTGTAGGCAACGCCACGCGCTTGGCCCGCGCGATTCTCTGTCGAACTAGTCGATTTCATGAGCCTGCCCGCGGTCGGCGTCCGGCACGACCGTTGCTCGCGTCCGCCGCGGGAGGACCGCGATGAAGAAGATCGAGGCGATCATCAAGCCGTTCAAGCTGGACGACGTCAAGGAGGCGCTCACCGGCATCGGCGTGATCGGCATGACGGTGTCGGAGGTGCGCGGGTTCGGGCGGCAAAAGGGCCAC
>JBKOZH010000012.1:0-13912 GCA_046725765.1 Candidatus Methylomirabilota bacterium
TCGCGTACGACATGCGCAAGCAGCGCGAGGGCACGTACGCGGTCTTCGAGGCCAAGGCCGAGCCGTCCATGGTGAAGGAGCTCGAGCGGCAGCTCCGGCTGAACGAAAACGTCCTGCGCTTTCTGTCGACGCGGGTGCCGCGACAGAGCAAGAGGGCTCGCTCGAGAAAGGCGCAAGAAACCCCCGGCGGGGACAGCAAGGTCCTCGAGGAGGTCGTTTGATGGCGAGCCTCAACAAAGTGCTGCTGATCGGCAACCTGACCCGTCCCCCTGAGCTGCGGTATACGCCCAGCGGCACCGCGGTGGCCGATCTGCGGCTCGCCGTGAATCGCAACTACACGACGCAGTCAGGCGAGAAGCGTGAAGAGGCGTGCTTCCTGACCGTCGTCGTCTGGGGCAAGCAGGCCGAGTCGTGCGGCGAATACCTCGACAAGGGCAGCGGCATCTTCGTCGAGGGGCGCCTGCAGACGCGCGACTGGGAAGGCAAGGACGGGCAGAAGCGCACAGTCACGGAGGTCGTCGCCGAGCGTGTGCAGTTCATGAGCCGCACCAAGGGCGCCGGCGCTGGCGCTCCGGTGGCGGCGGCCCCGGCGTTCGCCGAAGAGACCGCGCACGCCGGCGGCGGCGGCGACGACGACGTGCCGTTCTAACGGTTAAAGGAGGAGCGCCATTCCGCCCGCAGCGAAACCCGTCAAGCGCCGCCGGTTCGGCCGGCGGAAGATCTGTAAGTTCTGCGCGGACAAGGTCGACCTCGTCGACTACAAGGACGTCCGGCGTCTGCGTAGCTTCGTCACCGAGCGCGGCAAGATCATTCCGCGCCGCATCTCCGGCAGCTGCGCGCGGCATCAGCGACAGCTCACGCACGCGATCAAGCGCGCGCGGACCGTCGCGCTGCTGCCGTACGTCTCGACCGACTAGGAACGAGCCATGAAAATCATCCTGCTGGACGACGTGCAGAAGCTCGGTCGCCGCGGTGAGGTCCGCGACGTGTCCGATGGGTATGCGCGCAACTTTCTCATTCCGAAGAAGCTCGCGCTGAGCGCGACCGCGGGCAACCTCAAGAACCTCGAGCACATCAAGAAGCAGGCGAACGCCAAAGCCGACCGCATCAAAGGCGACGCCGAGACGCTGCGCGAGAAGATCGAGGCGCTCGCCTATGAGGAGCGACGTCAGGCGTCGGAAGAGGGCAAGCTCTTTGGCTCCGTCACGTCGCAGGACCTCGTCGAGTTCCTCGACAAGCACGGGCTGAAGGTGGAGCGCAAGCGCGTGCAGCTCGACGAGCCCATCAAGACGCTCGGCGAGAGCGTCGTGCCCATTCGTCTGCATTCCGACGTCGTCGCGCAGCTGAAAGTCTCCGTCGTCCGCGAATAGCGCGCCACACGCCGCGCGCGGCGTGCATCACGGCCCCGAGAATCGTCACGGTTCTCGGGGTCGTTGCTTTCATCCACGTGATGTCCACCGCGCGTGCACATGCAGCGATGAGCTATCAACAGGCTGTCCACGAAATCATCCACAGATACACAAATTTCTTGACGAAGTCGCGCGCCGCGCACGAGGATCATCGCGCGATGAGCCCGCTGGAAGTTCCGACACGAATTCCGCCGCACAATCTCGACGCCGAGCGCGCGGTCCTCGGCGCCGTTCTCCTCGAAGGCCGCGAAGCGCTGCCGCGTGTCGTCGAGCTGCTGCGGCCCTCCGACTTCTACACCGAAGCGCATCGCGCGATCTTCCAGGCGATGCTCAGCTTGTTCGACCGCGGCGCGCCGGTGGACTCGCTGACGCTGAGCGAGGAGCTGCGCCGCACGGATCAGCTGCAATTCGTCGGCGGCCCCGCCGCCATCGCGCTCCTCATGGAAGAGGCCTCGATCGCGGCCCACCTCGGCTCGTACTCGGCCATCGTGCGCGACATGGCGGTGCTGCGCGAGCTGATCCAGACCTCCACGCACATCATCGGCCAGGCCTTCGACGCCAAGGAGGACGTGCAGGCGCTCGTCGACGACGCCGAGAAGCGCATCTTCAGCCTGGCCGAGCGGCGGCTGGAGGGCAGCGCGCTGCCCGTCGGCAAGATCCTCAAGAACACGTTCGAGTACATCGAGCGTCTCTACGAGCGCAAGGAGCACGTCACCGGCGTCGCCACCGGCTTCGAGAAGCTCGACCTCGAGACCTCGGGCTTCCAGCCCTCCGACTTCATCATCATCGCCGGCCGCCCGAGCATGGGAAAGGCGCAGCCGCTCGATGCGCGCGTCAAGACGCCGACGGGGTGGGCGCGGATGGGCGACCTGCGCGCCGGCGACGCGCTCGCGTCGGTCGACGGCGCCGAGTCGCGCGTGCGCGGCGTGTTCCCACAGGGACGGCGGCAGGTCTATCGCGTCGCGTTCTCCGACGGGCGTGCGACCGAATGCTGTGCTGAGCACCTGTGGCGGATCCATCACCGCGCGTGGCCGGAGCCCCGCGTGCTGACCACGGCGCAGCTCGCGACGCTACTCACGCGCAAGCACTACCGCTCGAGTCTCTGGATCGACTCGCCGTCGGGCGACGAGGGGCACGCCGAGCCGTTGCCGGTGGACCCCTGGCTGCTCGGCGCGGTGCTCGGCGCCGGACAGCTCTCCGGTGGCGCTCTGCGCTTCTGGACCGACGACCCCGAGCTGCTGGCTCGGGTGGCCGAGCACGCCGATGGCGCGACCGCGTCCGCCATCATCGATACGCTGCGCCGACTGCGGCTTTGGGACATCGACCGGTCGCAGCGGTACGTGCCCGACATCTATATGGACGCGCGGCGCAAGGTGCGGGTGGAGCTGCTGCGCGGCCTGCTGGACGCGGCCGGGGTGATCGAGGTGAGCGGGACCCTGCGCCTGAGCCTCGACAGCCCACGACTGGCCCGCGCCGTGGCGGCGTTGGCGCGCTCGATCGGCGCCTGGTGCGCGGTGAGGCGGCAATCGCCGCGCGCCCCGTATGTGTGCACGATCGACTATGCCGAGCCGAAAGCGCTCGTCACCGTGTCATCCAAGCTGATCCGGACGC
The DNA here is from genome assembly GCA_046725765.1 of Candidatus Methylomirabilota bacterium. Taxonomy (GTDB): domain Bacteria; phylum Methylomirabilota; class Methylomirabilia; order Rokubacteriales; family CSP1-6; genus AR12. Next base: position 3,021 of record JBKOZH010000012.1, read on the forward strand.
TGGCGCCGCGCCCGCCGCGGCGGCCGATGGTCGTCTCCGTCGAGCCCACGCGCGTCACCGAGACGCAGTGCATCGCGGTCACGCATCCTTCGGCGCTCTACATCACCGATGACCACGTCGTCACTCACAACACCGCGTTCGCGCTCAACATCGTGCAACACGTCGGCGTCAATCTGCGCGGCACCGCGCTGGTGTTGAGCCTGGAAATGTCCGCACAGCAGCTGGTGCAGCGCATGCTGTGCTCGGAGGCCAAGGTGGACTCGCAGGCCGTGCGTACCGGGTTTCTTTCTTCCTCCGATTGGCACCGGCTCACCGCAGCCGCCGGTCGCCTTTCCGAGGCGAAGATCTTCATCGACGACAGCCCCGGCCTCACCGTGCTGGAGGCGCGCGCCAAGGCCCGTCGCATGAAGGCGGAGCATGGGCTCGATCTGCTCGTGATTGACTACCTGCAGCTGATGCGCGGCCGCGCCGCGCTCGACAATCGCCAGCAGGAGATCTCCGAGATCTCGCGCTCCCTCAAAGCCCTGGCCAAGGAGCTCAACATACCGGTGGTCGCCTTGTCCCAGCTCTCGCGCGCGGTGGAGTCGCGGGCGCAGCGCGATTTCCGGCCGCAGCTGTCGGACCTGCGTGAGTGCGTCACCGGCGACACGCTCGTGGTCCTGGCGGACGGGCGCCGCGTCCCGATCGGCGAGCTCGTCGAGACGGCGCCCGAAGTCCTCGCGATGTCGCCGCGCGGGGCCATCGTGACCGCGAAGAGCGAGCGGGTCTGGCGTGTGGGGCGACGCAGCGTGCGGCTGATCCGGCTCGCGTCCGGCCGCTCGATCCGAGCCACGCAGGAGCACCGGCTGTTCTCCCACCGCGGCTGGGCACGGGTCAGTGAGCTCAGCCCGCACGACTTCCTCGCGGTGGCCGAGCACATCCCGCCGTCGCTGCGCGATTACGCGGAAACGGTCGCCAGCGAGCGTGACGGCGAGCCGTCGCGCACCGACGTGGACTGGGACCGCATCGTCGCCATCGACCCCGTCGGCCACGAGGACGTCTTCGACCTCACCGTGCCCGGCGCGGAGTGCTGGCTGGCGGACGGCATCGTGAGCCACAATTCCGGCGCGCTCGAGCAGGACTCGGACGTCATCCTCTTCCTCTACCGCGCGAGGGTCTATCGCGAGGACGTGCCGCCGGAAGAGGAGAACATCGCCGAGGTGATCATCGGCAAGCAGCGCAACGGTCCCATCGGGACGGTCAAAGTCGTGTTCCTGCCGCAGTACGCGCGCTTCGAGAACGCCGCCGACCAGCATCGCCAGCCGTCGCCGTTCTAGCCGGCCGGGCGCCGCCGCGCAACGGCATCACCGCGCTCGGCGGCCGCCCATTTCTAGGCCGGCCCTGGCACTGGGGCTATGATGGCCCGGTGCGTCTGCACCAGCTGAAGCGGCTCTTCGTCGGGACGCCTCTACCGACGGCGCAGTCCCGCCACGAACGCCTCTCCAAACCCACCGCCCTCGCCGTCTTCGCTTCAGACGCGTTGTCGTCCACCGCGTATGCCACCGAAGAAATTCTGCTCGTGCTGGTGCTGGCGGGCACGGTCGCGTTGTCCTACTCGCTGCCGATCGGGATCGCGATCGCCCTCCTCATCGCGATCGTCGTGTCGTCCTACCGGCAGACGATTCGGGCGTACCCGCACGGCGGCGGCGCCTACATCGTGTCCAAGGACAACCTCGGGACCGTGCCGGCGCTCGTGGCCGGGGCGGCGCTGCTGATCGACTACGTGCTGACGGTCGCCGTGAGCGTCGCGGCCGGCATCGCGGCGGTCACGTCCGCGGTCCCGTGGCTGTTCCCGTATCGCGTGGTGCTCTGCGTGGCCGCCGTGGCCGCCATCGCGATCGCGAATCTGCGCGGGATCCGGGAGTCGGGCAAGCTCTTTGCGGCGCCCACGTACCTCTTCGTCGTCAGCATGCTCGGGCTGATCGGCTACGGCGCGGCCGGCGCCGCCTTCGACTTCCTCGGCGAGGCCCCCTATCAGCCGCATCCGCCTGGCCTCGAGGGCATCGGCTTTTTCCTGCTCATGCGCGCCTTCGCCTCCGGCTGCACCGCGCTGACGGGCGTCGAGGCGGTCTCCGACGGCGTGCCCGCATTCAAGACACCGGAGGCCCACAACGCCCGCGTCGTCCTGGCCTGGCTCGGCGGGATCCTCATCGCGCTCTTCCTCGGCGTCACGTATCTCGCGTACGACTTCGGCATCGTCCCGAAAGAGCACGAAACGGTCGTGTCGCAGCTCGCACGGCACGTGTTCGGCGGCGGCATCGTCTACTACGAGATCCAGGCCGTGACGATGCTCATCTTGCTCCTGGCGGCGAACACGTCCTTCGCCGACTTCCCGCGGCTCGCCTACTTCTTGGCCCGCGACCGCTTCATCCCGCGGCAGTTCGCGACGCAGGGCGATCGCCTGGTCTTCTCCAACGGCATCGTCATTCTGGGCGGTGTCGCCATCGCGCTCCTCGTGATCTTCAAGGGCGACACGCACGCCCTCATTCCGCTGTACGCCGTGGGCGTGTTCGTCTCGTTCACCCTCTCGCAGGGCAGCATGGTGCGCCGCTGGATGCGCCTGCGCGGTCCGGGCTGGTGGTGGCGGATCGCGCTCAACGGCGTCGGCGCCCTGGTCACCGGGGTCGTCATGGTCACGATCGCCGTGACGAAGTTCTCGCATGGCGCCTGGATCGTGGTCCTGCTGGTCCCGACCCTCGTCGCGATGTTTCTCGTCGTGCACCGCCACTACGACGAGGTCGCGCGACAGCTCTCGCTCGACGACTATTCGATTCCGCCGCCCATGAGCAACACGGTCCTCGTGCTGGTCGGCGACCTGCACCGCGGCGTCGTGCACGCGCTCCAGTACGCGCAGACGCTGTCGCCGTCGGCCAAGGCGCTCTACGTCGAGACGGATCCCGAGCGCACCCGCCGGCTGGAGGAGCGGTGGGGCAAATGGGGTCAGGGGTTGCCGCTCATCGTGTTGACGTCGCCATACCGCTCGCTGCTCGGCCCGCTGCTCGAGTACATCGACCAGCTCCAGCGCCACGGCGACAACCACGTGGTGACCATCGTGCTGCCGGAGTTCATCCCGGCGCGGTGGTGGCAGCAGATTCTTCACAACCAGACGGCGCTCCTCATCAAGGGCACGTTCCTGTTCCGCAAGAACGTCATCGTCACCGACGTGCCCTACCACCTGCGCCACTGAGGAGTCTGGTACACTCGACTCCCGCGTGATCAGGTCGATGAAGCTCACTCTCGCCGTCGACGGCCCGCTCGACGCCGCTGCCACGCTCGCGCGTTATCACCTCTGGGGCGAAGATCCGACGACCCGCGTCGAGGGTGCGGTGGTTCGCCGCGTGCTGCGCGTGGGTGAGCGCCTGCTGCCCTACGAGGTCCACGCCGCGGGGACGACCGACGACGCGCGCCTCACCGTGACCGTCTCGGGTCACGGCAACGCGGAGGTCGAGCGCGCAGTGACGAAGGAAGTGCGGCGCCTATACGGTCTCGACTTCGACCTCGTCGGCTTCTACCGCATGGCCAAGGCGGACCCCGCGCTCGCGCCGCTCGTGGAGCCGCTTTACGGACTGCGGCCGACGCTGGCGCCGACACCGCTCGAGATGCTGGTCGGCTCGATCTCCGCGCAGCAGGTGAATCTCTCGTTCGCCTTCGCGTGCCGCGCGCGCCTCGTGCGGCGCTGGGGGACGCCCGTGGCCACCCCGGCCGGCGAGCTCTGGGCGTTTCCGACGGCGGCGGCGCTGGCGACACCGCGACTCCGCGAGTACCGCGCGCTGAAGTTCTCCACGCGCAAGGGCGAGTACATCCGAGATGTGGCACGCGCGGTGGTACGCGGCGAGCTGGACCTCGACACGCTGATGGCGGCGCCCAGTCCGGAGATCATCGCGACGCTGACCGCGCTGCGCGGCCTCGGACGCTGGACCGCCGACTGGTTCCTCGCGCGGTGCTGCGGGCGCGGCGACATCTGCCCAGCCGGCGACCTCGCCGTTCGCAAGGCGTTCGATCATCACTACGCGCGCCGCGGGCGCGCGCTGAGCGAGGACGCGATTCGAAAGCGCTCGGGCGGGTGGGGCGAGTACCAGAACATAGCGGTCCATTACCTGCTCGCCGGCATGCGCCTGCACACCGCCGCGCGCGGGGGCGAGGCGTGAAGGGGCGGCTGCCGATCCTCGGCCAGCCCAACCCCGACGTTCCTCGCGAGGTGCACCTGGTCGGCCGCTATGCGCTCGGCATCACGTGGGCGGATGACCACGGCTCGATCTACCCGTTCGAGGCACTCCGCCGCGGCTGCGGCTGCGGCGCGTGCGCCGGCCTGGACGTGACGACGCCGGCCATGATGTGGCCGCAGGATATCCGCCGCACCGGCGACGGCCTCGCCGTGACCTGGTCGGACGCGCACGCCAGCGTGTATCCGTACGCGGAGCTGCGCGCGCTCTGCCGCTGCGCCGCCTGCACCGGCGGCCATTAGTGTCGGTCGAAGCGGCCGGTTTGGTGAGAGTGCGAGCCGAAGCGGTTCGACCGATGAGGCGAGCCTGTGTCTGACGCGCGCAAGCGCCTGGCGCTCTACGGCGTCATGCTGTCGGTGTTCCTGGCGGCAATGGAATCGACCGTCGTTGCGACGGCGATGCCGACGGTCGTCACCAGCCTCGGCGGCGTACACATTTACTCCTGGGTGTTCTCCGGCTTTCTGCTGACGTCGACGGTGACGATGCCGCTCTGGGGCCGGCTGTCGGATCTGTTCGGCCGGCGCCGTGTCTATCTCACCGGGCTCGGGGTGTTTCTCCTCGGCTCGGCGCTGTCGGGGCTGGCCCAAGACATGGCGCAGCTCATCGGCTTTCGCATGCTGCAGGGCCTCGGCGCGGGCTCGCTGATGACGCTCGGTATGACGATTATTGGCGAGCTGTTCGGACTCGAGCAGCGGGCGCGCATGCAGGGCTATGTGTCCGGTATGTGGGGCGTGGCATCGCTGCTCGGCCCGCTGCTCGGCGGCCTGCTCACCGATCTCGGCTCGTGGCGCTGGGTGTTTTACGTCAACGTGCCGTTTGGCGCCGTGGCCGTCGTGCTGCTGGCCCGCGCGCTGCCCGAGGCCGGCGTGCGACGTCGGCACGCCTTCGACTGGACGGGCGTCGTGCTGTTCACCGTCGGCATCTCGGCTCTGCTCGTCGGAATCCTCGAAGCCGGACGCGTCGGCGCGTGGACCGGCCGCGATGTGCTGATTCCGCTCGGCATCGCGGTCGGCGCGCTGGCGGCGTTCGTCCCGGTCGAGCGCCGCGCGCGTGAGCCGATCGTGCCGTTCCGACTGTTCGCGCACCGCATGGTGCTGGCGGCGGGCGTCAATGGATTCCTCTCCGGGATGGCGATGTTCGGCGCGATTTCGTTCGTCCCGCTCTTTCTTCAGCACGTGAGCGGGATGTCGGCGACGGCCGCCGGCTTCGTGCTCATGCCCTTCGTGCTGGGCTGGGTCGCGATGTCGATCATGAGCGCCCGGCTGGTGCTGCGCGTCGGCTATCGCGCGCTGGTGGTCGCGGGCATGGCCTGCCTGACCGTGGCCTTTCTGCTGCTCACGCGCTGGGCTCCTGGACTGACGCAGACCGTCGCGATGCGCGACGCGCTCGTCGGCGGGATCGGCATGGGCCTGACGTTCGTCCCCATGCTGCTCGCCGCGCAGAGCGCCGTGGCGCGGACTGATCTGGGGGCGGCGACGGCCCTGACGCAGTTCCTGCGCACGATCGGCGGAGCCGTGGGACTCTCGGTGATGGGGGCGGTGATGGTGCGGCGGCTTGCCAGCGGCTTGCCGATGGCCGCGGCGCTGCACGGGGTGTTCGTGGTCGGCCTGGGCGTGAGCATGCTCGCCCTGGCCTCGGCGTTTCTCGTGCCGGCGGGGCGCGCGCGCGAGCTCGCGCGCCCGGACATGCGCGAGGAGCCGACGCGGGCCGGAGGATAGGAGGCGACATGGCAGGGGACGTTCCGCTACTCGATCGGCTCGCGCAGCTGATGCCAGTGCCGGCCGCGGCGGCGGCCTCCCTCGTCGAGCGGCTCGACGAGCCGAATGCGGATCCCGTCATCGGGCCGTTGTTCGGCACCGACGAGGACGGCGATACGGTCGTCAACCCGCTCGTGCCGGCCGTGCTGCAGGCGCTCGCGCAAAAAGAGGGGCTGACCTGCTACGCCGCACTGCTGGAGGGCCTGACCGGCATCTGGAATGCCTCGGTGCGGGCGGCCGTCGTCGAGCGCCTGCGCGCGAGCGGGCTGCCCCAGGACGATCTGCTGCTGCGCCTGCAGAAGCTGTCGCCGACGCTCGGCTTCGCCACGGAGAACCGCGAGTGGGCCCGCGAGTGGCTGGCCGATCCGTTCACGCAGGACGCGCTGCTCGTCCAGCAATGTGTCGTGCGGCTGCTGTTCGCGATGCGGGCGATGGCCGACGCGCGCGGCGACGAGCTCACCAGAGCCTAGGGATCGAGGAGGCGCACATGCACGTGCACGAGCGCAACGCGGAAAAGAAACGGCTCAACGGGTTGATGCTGAAGTCGCCGATGAAGGTCTATCGCGCGTACGGCGACCTCGGCAAGGAGGTCTTCGCCGACGGCGCCTTGTCCAAGAAGCACAAGGAGCTGACGGCGCTGGCGGTGGCAGTCTCGCAGAACTGCTTCGACTGAATCGACCACCGCGTCGAGGAGGTCCTCGACCAGGGCGCGACGGACGCGGAGATCGCCGAGACGCTCGACATCGGCGTGCTGATGGGCGGGACGCTGGCGGTGAAGTCGATCCGCCACGCCTTCTCGGTGTTGGAACAGCTGAAGGCACGGAGGACGTGAGTATGGCCACGAGTCTCGACAAGTATCGCGACATCTTCGACAAGAAAGCGTTCTGTCACCTCGCCACCGTCGGCCGCGATGGCCGGCCGCAGGTGACGCCGGTGTGGTGCGATTTCGACGGCACGCACGTGCGGATCAACACGGCGCGCGGCCGCGTGAAGGACCGCAACCTCAAGGCCAATCCGAACGTCGCGCTCTCGGTCCAGGACCCGGACAATCCCTACCGGTACGTCCAGGTACGCGGACGCGTCGCCGAGATGACCGAACAGGGCGCCGACGCCCACATCGATGCGCTCGCGAAGAAGTACATCGGCAAGGACAAGTATCCGAATCGCCAGCCGGGTGAGAAGCGCGTGATCGTGAAGATCAAGCCCGACGCGGCGCAGGGCATGGGATAAGAGCCTGATCGCCGTCGAGTCGATCGCGAAGTCGTTCGGCGGCCAGCTGCTGTTCCGCGATCTCTCCTGGCGCATCGCGGAACGGGAGCGGATCGGTCTCGTCGGGCCCAACGGCGCTGGCAAGACGACGCTCTGCCGCATTCTGGCCGGCCTCGAGGAACCCGACGCGGGGCGCGTGGCGCGGCCGCGCGCCACCACCGTGGGCTATCTCGCGCAGGAAGCGGCTGCGAGCGGTGAGGGGTCTGTCCTGGCGGAGGCGCTCGCCGGGTTCGCGGACGTGTGGGCACTCGAGCGCGAGATGGAGGAGGTCGCGACCACGCTCGCGACGTCGCCCACCGAGGCGCTCACCGCGCGCTACGGCGATTTACAGCATCGCTTCGAGGCCCTCGGTGGCTACCGGCTCGAGAGCGAGGCACGCGCGATTCTGAGCGGGCTCGGCTTCCGTCCCGACGAGCTTGCGCGACCGATGGCGGAGTTCTCGGGCGGCTGGCGGATGCGGGCGGCGTTGGCCCGTCTGCTCTTGCTGGCTCCGTCGCTGCTGCTGCTCGACGAGCCGACCAACCATCTCGACCTCGAATCGCTCGCGTGGCTGGAGAATTTTCTCGCCGGCTACGCGGGCACGGTCGTCGTCGTCGCCCACGACCGCTACTTCCTCAACCGCATGGTCACCTCGATCGCCGAGCTGTCGCCGGCGGGGCTGACCATCTACCCCGGCGACTACGACGACTATCTCGTCGAGCGCGAGGCGCGCCACGCGTTGCTCGAGGCGCAGGCGCGCAACCAGGCCAAGCGCATCGCCGAGATCGAGCGCTTCATCGAGCGCTTCCGCTACAAGGCCACCAAGGCGCGGCAGGTGCAGAGCCGTATCAAGATGCTGGCGCGCGTCGAGCGTATCGAAGTGCCGGGTGCCGCGCGGCGCATCCACTTCGCGTTCCCCGAGCCGCCGCGCACGGGACGCCGCGTGGGCGCGCTGACCGGCGTGCACAAGGCCTACGGCGACAACGTCGTGTACGCCGGCGTGGACTTTGCCGTCGAGCGCGGCCAGCGCGTGGCGCTCGTGGGCGAAAACGGCGCCGGCAAGTCGACGCTGCTGAAGATGCTCGCGGGCGTGTTGCCGTTCGAGCGTGGCGAGCGCAGCCTGGGCGCCCACGTCGCCGTCCACTACTATGCGCAGCATCAGCTCGACGCGCTCACGCCGGCGAACACGGCGCTCGAGGAGCTGATCGCGACCGCGCCGAGCCTGCCGCACACGCGGCTGCGCGCGATCCTCGGCGCGTTCCTCTTCTCGGGCGACGCGGTGGACAAGAAGGTCGCGGTGCTCTCGGGCGGCGAGAAGGCGCGTCTGGCGCTGGCGAAGATGCTCGTGCGTCCCGCCGCGCTGCTGTGCATGGACGAGCCGACGAACCATCTCGACCTGGCGTCGCGCGAGGTGCTGGAGCAGGCGCTCGCGTCGTTCCCCGGAACGATCGTGTTCATCTCGCACGACCGCTACTTCATCAATCGGATCGCCACCGAGGTCACGCACGTCCACCACGGACGGCTGATGCGCTACCTCGGCGGCTACGACGACTACTTGGACGCGCTCGAGCGCGCCGCGGGCAATCCTGATGGCGCGGTCGACCAAGTCGCCTCGCCGCCGGCGGTGCACGAAGGCGGCTCGAGCGTCCGCCGGCGCGACGCGCGTGAGGGCGAGCCGTCGACGCGCGGCCCGGCCTCGGCCATGCGTCACGCGTCGGGCACGGCTGCGACTCCCGGCGCGTTGCGAGTCACCGCTGCGGCCGGAGTCGCTCGCGCGCCCGGCGCTGCGTCGGGCGAGCCGCCCAAGCCCGTGGCGCGGATTGTGCGCCGCAAGACGACGGCGGAGCTGCGCGAGCTACGACGGCGCGTCGAGGAAATCGAGAGCCGGATCGAGGGCCTCGAGCGGCGCATCGAGGAGATCGGCCGCTCGCTGAGCGATCCGCGGCTCTACGCCAATGGCGACCGCGTGCGCGCGATCACGCTGGAACGCAACGAGGCGGTGCAGCAGCTGTCGGGCCTCATGCGCGAGTGGGAGCAGCTCTCGACGTCGCTGGCCGGCGATGCCTGAGTTCTACGCGCCGGTCGATCCCGACGAGCTTCGCCGTCAGCGCGCCAAGGCGCGTGAGCTGCGCGCGAGCCAGTGGTGGAAGCGGCGCATCGCCGACGGCGTGTGCTACTACTGCCGCCGCCGCGTCGGGCCGAAGGCGCTGACCATGGACCACCTGGTGCCGCTGGGCCGGGGCGGCACCTCGGTGCGCGGCAACGTCGTCGGCGCGTGCAAGGACTGCAACACCCGCAAGAAGTCGCTCCTGCCCGTCGAGTGGCAGGAGTACCTCGACCAGCTCGCCCAGGACGAGTAACGATATCGAGGAGCGTCACGGCTTTGCCGGGACGCGACGGGCGCTGGCCGGGGAGTCCGAGGGGGGGCCATTTCGGGGCCCCGCACGTCAAAGGCTGCTGGTGCAGTGCGGGCAGCGCACCGCGCGCAGCGGAATCGCCATCGCGCACTGCGGACACTCCTTCGTCGACGGCGAGGGCGGCGTGGGCTTGGCGCGCATGCGATCGATCTGGCGCACCAGCACGAACACCGCGAACGCGATGATGATGAAGTTGATGATCGTGTTGAGGAACGTGCCATAGTTCAGCGTGGCCGCGCCGGCTCCCTTCGCCGCCGCCAGCGACGGGTACGAGCCGCCGGAGAGCGACACGAACAGATCGGCGAAGTTGACGCGGCCGAGGAGCAGACCGATCGGGGGCATCAGGATGTCGTTGACGAACGACGTCACTATGACGCCGAAGGCGGTGCCGATCACCACCGCGACGGCGAGATCGACCACGTTGCCGCGCATCAGGAACGCCCGGAAGTCTTTCAGCATCGCGCTGCCTCCTTTTGGCGTTGCGGCGACGACTGCTCACCCTCCTGAAATCGTCGAGCGGCAAGTATAGCGGCGTTGACGTCGCCACGTCGTGGCGTCGCGAAGATTGCACATTGACGCCTCGCCCGACGCACCGTGACCATGGCCGCGCTCGAGATTCCTCGAGCGCGCAGTGCACGCTCACGTGGGAGGACACGCATGGCACGCCGCATCTTCACATTTACCGTGCTGGCCGCGCTCGCCGCGGCGCCTGGGCTCGCCGCCGTCGCCACGGAGTCGTTCGCGGCCAGCGCGACCGACAAGCAGGAGAAGGTCAACATCAACACCGCCTCCGCCAAGGAGCTGCAGAAGCTCGAGGGTGTGGGACGCGCGGTGGCCGAGCGCATCGTGAGCTACCGGGAGGAGCACGGGCCCTTCAAGCGTGGCGAGGACCTCAAGAAAGTCGAGGGCGTCGGCGCCGCGCTCTGGGAGCGCAATCGGGCGCGCATCCTCGTGAAATAGCGCAGTTGGCGCGGGGAAAAATCGTTTGGCGTCGGAAAAAGCCGGGGGTACGATGAGGATCAATTCGGCCGGAGCGACAACAGCGCTCTCTCAGCGTCCCCGTCGGTAATTCCGCCGTCGGCTGACGCGGCCGAGCCCCGGGCCGGGAGTCGGCATCCGGTTCTGGGTAGGTGGGAACTGGGCCCGCGTGGCGGCCTTGCCGAGAATAGGAGGTGATCCAGCCGATGTGTTCCTCTACGGTGATCTGT
>JBKOZH010000197.1:0-4928 GCA_046725765.1 Candidatus Methylomirabilota bacterium
GGCAACATCGAGCACGTCCAGTGCAACCAGACGGATCCGTGGAAGGAGGTCGACGGCGAGCGCTCCAGCGTGAAGGCGCCGCATCCGTTCCTGACCGATCCCGCCGTGCGCCAGGCGCTGAGCCTGCTCGTCGATCGCAACTCGATCCACGAAGAGATCTACGGTCGCGGCGGCCAGGTGACGCCGAACTTCCTGAACGCGCCATCGAAGTACGTCTCCAAAGCCAACAAGGCCGAGTTCAACGTCGAGAAGGCCAACCAGATCCTCGAGGCGGCGGGCTGGAAGAAGGGCGGCGACGGCATCCGGGCCAAGGGCGACAAGAAGCTGAAGATGGTCTACCAGACCTCGATCAACGCCCCGCGCCAGAAGACGCAGGCCATCATCAAGCAGGCGGCGGCGAAGGCTGGGATCGAGCTCGAGCTGAAGTCGATCACCGCCTCGGTGTTCTTCTCGTCGGACGCCGCCAACCCGGATATCTACTCGCGGTTCTCGACCGACATCCAGATGTACACGACCACGCAGGCCTCGCCCGATCCGCAGACGTTCATGGAGCAGTTCGCGTCGTGGGAGGTGTCGAACAAGGAGAACAAGTACCAGGGCCGCAACATCACTCGCTGGCGCAACGAAGACTACGACAAGCTCTTCCGCTCGGCGGAGACCGAGCTCGATCCGGTCAAGCGCGCGGCGCTCTTCATCAAGATGAACGACCTGGTGATCCAGAACGTCGTCGTCATCCCGGTGATCTGGCGCAACAAGGTGCAGGCGGTGTCGAGCCGGCTGCGCGGGCACGAGATCAGCGGCTGGGACAACGACACGGCCAACCTCTTCAACTGGTTCAGGGTCTAGGACGCGCGACGGAGGCCGGGCGCGTGCGCCCGGCCTCCTGAACGATGTCACGCTACGTCGTCCGCCGCCTGCTGATCGCCGTGCCGGTCATGTTCGGCATCAGCCTCGTGCTCTTTACGATCCTCGCGCTGGCGCCCGGCGATCCGTTCGAGGAGCTGGCGACCAATCCCAACGTCCCGGCGGAGGTGCGCATGAACCTGCGCGCCAAGTTCGGCCTGGACGATCCCCTCCCCGTGCGCTACGTGCGCTGGCTCACGTCGATGGCGCGCGGCGACTGGGGCTTCTCGTTCGTCAGTCGTGTGAACGTCGACACCCTCATCATGCAGCGGCTGCCGACCTCGCTGTTCGTCATCGGCGCTTCGCAGCTCCTCGGCCTGCTCATCGCGCTGCCCATCGGCACGTATTCCGCGCTGCGTCCGTACTCGTTCTTCGACCAGATCGCCACCACGCTCGCGTTCGTCGGCTTCTCGCTGCCGACGTTCTTCACGGGACTGGTCTTCATCCTGGTGTTCAGCCTGTGGCTGGACTGGCTGCCCTTCATCTACCGCGCCGACATCAGCGCGACGGGGTGGCGCTGGTGGTGGGAATACGCGCGCCAGTCGGCGATGCCGATCGCTGTCCTCGGACTTGCGCAAGGCGCGGCGCTCACGCGTTTCGTGCGCTCCGCCGTGCTCGATGTCATCCGCCTCGATTACGTGACCACGGCGCGCGCCAAGGGCCTCTCGGAGCGGGTGACGGTCGTCAAGCACGTGGTCCGCAACGCGCTCATCCCGGTGGTGACGCTCATCGCCCTTCAGATTCCCGGCATCTTCACCGGCGCGGTGATCACGGAGCAGATCTTCCGCATCCCGGGGATCGGCTCGCTGCTCATCAGCTCGATTCTCGCCAACGACACGCCCGTGATCATGGCCATCACATTCGTGTTCTCGTGCCTGGTCGTGATCTTCAATCTCGTCGCCGATCTGCTCTACGGGTGGCTCGATCCGCGGATCTCGTTCCGATGAGGGCCGCATGAGCGTTGCTGCCGCCCCCGCACCACGCGCATTTCCCGTCGCCCGGGCGCGTCCCTCGCTCTGGCGTGAGGCGACGCGGCGCTTCCGGCGCCACCGGCTCGCCATGGTGGGCTTCGGCATCCTCCTCGTGATGGTCACGGCTGTGCTCGTCGGTCCGTTCGTATATCGCGTGCCGATCGATGCCATCGACTTCAAGGCCAAGCTGAAGGGCCCGTCACGGGCGCACCCGTTTGGCACCGACGACCTTGGCCAGGACCTGCTCGCCCGCATGCTCTACGGCGGCCGCATCTCGCTCGCCGTCGGCTTCGTCGCCATGCTGATCGCGATCACCATCGGCACGGCCGTGGGAGCGATCGCGGGCCAGGTCGGCGGGGCAACCGACCACACGCTGATGCGGATCACCGATCTCTTCCTCTCGCTGCCGCAGCTGCCGCTGCTCCTGCTCGTCGTCTACCTGTTCCGCGACATCCTGAGGAAAATGCTCGGCCCCGAGGCCGGGGTGTTCGTGCTCATCGTGGCCGTCATCGGGGGGCTGCGCTGGATGCCGGTGGCGCGCCTCGTGCGGGCGCAGTTCCTGTCGCTGCGCGAGAAGGAGTTCGTCGAGGCCGCGCGGAGCCTCGGCGCCGCACCGCTGCGGCAGGTCGTCCGCCACATCCTCCCCAACGCCCTCGGCCCCGTGATCGTCGCGGGCTCGCTGGACGTCGCGGTCGCGATCATCGCCGAGTCGTCGCTGTCCTTCCTCGGCCTCGGCTTTCCGCCCGACATCCCGACGTGGGGACGGATCCTGTTCGACGCCAAGGACAACCTCGACTTCGCGCCGCACTGGGCGCTGTTTCCGGGCACCGCCGTCTTCCTCACCGTGCTCTCCATCAACTACATCGGCGATGGATTGAGAGACGCGCTCGATCCCCGAAAGGTATTGGGCGGGAAATGACCGACACAGAGCTCTGCTTCACGCCCGCGACGAAGCTGGCGTCGCTGATCCGGCGCGGTGCCGTCTCCCCGCTGGTACTCGTGCAGGCCGTCCTCGCGCGCCTGGAGCGCGTCAATCCCAGGCTCAACGCGTACTGCACGGTGGCCGCGGACCAGGCGCTCGATGAGGCGAAGAAGGCGACGGCCCTGGCCCGTCGGCGCAGCGCGCGGTTGGGACCGCTGCATGGCGTGCCGGTGTCGATCAAGGACCTCACGCCGACGAAGGGCATTCGCACGACGTGGGGAAGCAAGATCTACGAGCACCACGTGCCGGACGCCGACGCGCTCGTCGTCGCGCGGCTGAAGGCGGCGGGCGCCATCGTGCTCGGCAAGACGAACACGCCGGAGTTCGGCGCCGGCGCCAACACCTTCAACGCCGTGTTCGGCGTCACCCGTAATCCGTGGAATCCCGCGCTAACCCCGGGCGGCTCCACCGGCGGCGGCGCTGTCGCGCTCGCGACGGGCCTCGGCCCCCTCGCGCAGGGCACGGACCTCGGCGGCTCGCTGCGGCTGCCCGCGTCGTTCTGCGGTGTGGTTGGCTTCCGTACGTCGCCCGGCCTCGTGCCCGTATATCCCGCCCCCCTCGCGTGGGATCCGTGGAGCGTCACGGGTCCGATGGCGCGCACGGTCGCCGACACGGCGCTCATGCTGTCGGTCATCGCCGGGGCCGATGCCCGCGCGCCGCTGTCCTACGCCGTCAACCCCCGCGCGTTCGTGGATGCCGTGCGGCGACCGAGCGTGCGCGGCCTGCGCCTCGCGTGGGGCGGTGACCTCGGCGTGACTGCCGTCGACGACGAGGTGCGCGCGCTCACGCGCACCGCCGCCGACGTGTTCCGCCGGCTCGGCGCACGCCTCGAGGATGCGCATCCCGATTTCAGCGGCCTGCGCGAGATCGTGCTGACCAGCCGCGGCGCCTCGATGGTCGCACGCCACGAGGAGCGCCTCGCGAAGTGGCGCGACGCCATGCAGGAGAACCTCGTCAAGAACATCGACCACGGGCTGGCCCTGACGCCGTCGGAGATCGGACGCGCCGAGCGACTGCGCACCGAGCTCTGGGAGCGCGTGCGCGCCTTCCAGGACCGTTACGACTTGATCCTGACGCCGACGGCTCCGGTGCCCCCGTTCCCCGTGGAGTGGCGCTCGGGACCCAAAGAGATCAACGGCCGGCCGATTCCGACCTACATCGACTGGGCGATGCTCACCTACGCGTTCACGGTCGTCGGGCTTCCCGCGATCTCCGTTCCTGCGGGCTTCACGCGCGACGGGCTCCCCGTCGGATTGCAGATCGTCGGCCGTTGGCGCGACGAGACGAGCGTGCTGCGCGCAGCGGCGGCGTTCGAGGCCGCGCAGCCCTGGACCGACCGCCGGCCGCCTGATTAGATGGGGAGCCCGGAAATGGCCCCCCAAGTTTTTTAAGCGAAGGGGCTACGCCCCTCGGACTCCCCGGCATCGCTCGGGCCGGCCCGGCGCGGCCGTGCCGCCCCTCGATACCGCGTCTCAGTCGTAGCGCTCGCGGTGGCGCAGCTCGACGAAGAGCCCGTGCGCCTCGCGCGGGTGAACCCACGCGATGTCGGGACGGGGGCTGTCGACCTGCACGCCGTCCGCCCGCAGCTTCGCCACGGAGGCCGCCACGTCGGCGCACTCGAAGCCCACCAGATAGACGCCCTCGCCGCGCTTGGCGAGGAAGCGGCCGACGGCTTTGCCGGGATCGGTCGGCTGCAGCAGCTCGATGTGTCCGATGCCTGTGGGGAGGATCGCGTTCTTGAAGCCGAAGCGCTCGGACGTATCGCGCTTGTGCACGCGCAGCCCAAAGAGGCTCGTGAAACGTGCCGCGGCGGCGTCCACATCGCGCACGACGACTGACAGCTCGACGATGTCGCCCAGCATGGCCATGGAGAATCCTCCTGTGAGAGTCAGCGCGTGGTGTCGCGCAAACGGCCGTCGACGACCGGCGCGATCGTGCCACGCGCGGTGATCGCTTCGAGCACGATGTCGGACAGCAGCGGACCGCTCTCCGCGTCGACGAGCACGCGACCGTCGCCCAGCGCGGTGACGCCATCGCCCCCGCGCGCGATCCAGTCCACCGCCGCCACGGTG
>JBKOZH010000225.1:0-18015 GCA_046725765.1 Candidatus Methylomirabilota bacterium
ACCAGCCACGTCTTGTCCGGCGTCTCCAGCTTCACGAAGCCGTGCGGGTGCTCGTAGCCGGCCTCGCGGATCGTCCCGGTGAGGTTCAGCACCTGGCTGGCGTCGTAGCCGCTCCAGCCGTGGTGGGCCAGCGCGGCCGCGGGCAACAGGGTGAGGGCGGCGAGCGCGCACGTCAGCGCCGGTCTCATCGTGGGGGGCCTCCGGCCATCAGATGGCCCGCGAGCGTGAAGCGATCGTCGCCCTGCGGGGTGAAGATCACCATCTCACCCTCCGCCGAGCGCTCGCCGGTCACGTCGAGGATCGTGAAGGCGTGGGTAACGAGGACGACGTTGCCGCCGACAGGCGCCGCCCCGAGCAGGGGCCGCAACGCCCGGACACGCGTCTCGATGCTCGCGGGATCTCGGGGCCCGCCGAGGAGGGGAAACAGGGGCTCGGCGCGCCCGAAGGCGAGCTGCGCGGTCTCCATGCAGCGGCACCACGGGCTGGAGAGCACGCGGCCGATGGGAATCTCGCGCGCCCGGAGCGCCTCGCCGATCTTCCGGGCCTGCTCCCGGCCTTTCGCCGTGAGGTTCCGCTGGGTCGCGCAGTCGTCGAACCGGGCGCCCGGCGGGTCGCCGGGAGTCCCGTCGGTGCCGGCGTGGCGGAGCATGATCACCTGTCCGCCGGCACGCAGCAGCGTCCACAATGCGTCACCGTCGGCAGCCGCGGGGCGCGCGGCCGCCAGGGCCAGCACGGCGCACGCGAGGCCGGCTCGCCACCGCATCGCTACGGTGTGAGGACGATCTTGCCGAACTGCTTGCCCTCGGCCATCCGCTGCTGCGCGGCGGCACCGTCCTTGAGCGGGACGACCTCGTCGATGATCGCCTTCAGGCGTCCGGCAAAGAACAGCCGCATGACGTCATTGAACTCCTGGCGGTTGGCCATCGTGGAGCCGATGATGTGGACCTGCTTCCAGAACACGAGCGGGATCAGCGTCTCGCCCACGGGCCCGGAGGTCGAGCCGCAGGTCACGAGCCGGCCGCCGCCCTTGAGTGAGCGGATCGAATCCTTCCACGTGGCGGCGCCGACATTCTCGATGACGACGTCCACGCCGCGCTTGTCGGTGGCGTCGAACACCGCCTTGGCCCATTGTGGATTCGTCTTGTAGTTGATCCCGACGTCGGCGCCCAGCCCGCGCGCGCGCTCCAGCTTGGCGTCGCTGGACGACGTGACGATCACCCGTGCGCCACAGAGCTTTGCGATCTGCACCGCGGTGGACGACACACCGCCGCCGACGCCGATGATGAGCACGTCCTGGCCCGGCCCCACGCGACCCTGCGTCACCACCATGCGCCACGCCGTCATGTTCGTGAGGATGAAGGACGCCGCGTCCTCGTATTTGATGTGGGCGGGCAGGGGCAGCACGTTGTCTGCGCGCACGGCGACCAGCTCGGCGAGGCCGCCCGGCACGTGCTCGCCGAGGATGCCGTATTTCACGCACAGGCTGTCCTCGCCGGCGGCGCAGAACTCACAGCGATCGCACGTGAGATTGGGGTTCACCGCGACGCGGTCGCCGACCTTAACGCCCTGGGCGGCGGCGCCGACCTCCGCGACGTCGCCGGCGATGTCGCAGCCGGTCCAGAAGGGCAGCGGCGTCTTCAGCGCGGGGATGCCTTCGCGGACGAAAAGGTCGAGATGGTTCAGCGCGCACGCCTTGACGCGGACGAGCACCTCGTGCGGCTTGATCTTGGGATCGGCAACGTCCTCGTAGCGCAGCTTGTCCGGACCACCGAACTCGTGAAACGCCAGGGCCTTCATGCGTTGAACTCTTGGATGACTCGCGGCAGGCGCGGGTCGTCGAGCGTGGGCTGCTTGTACGGCTGGTAGAACGCCGTGCGGTCCAGCAGGCCCGCGTAGCGCTCCTTGAGGCGCGCCGCGATCGTGGTGTAGGAGCCGATGACGGCGTAGGTGTCGAGCATCTCGTCGGTGATGAGATCGGCCATACCCTTCCAGTCGCCTTCGACGGATTTGCGATGCAGCTGGGGGACGAGGTCCTGCCAGCCGTGCACCGCGAGCACGGGCTCGTACGTGCGCGTCGAGGCGTAGAACGCGATCTGCTGCTTGACCGCCTGTTGTTGCTGCGCGAGCTCCGCGTCGGTGTCGCCGACGACGACGAACGACGCCGTCACATACGTGAAGTCGCTGTGGGTGCGGCCGGCCTTGGCGCGGCCCTCCTCGACGGCGGGCCGCACGACCTCGCGCAGATACTTCGGGCTGTTGAACGGGTGCACGTGCAGGCCGTCGCAGACCTCGCCAGCCACGCGACACATCGCGGGATTCACGCCGGCCACGTACACGGGGATCCTCGGATGCTCGATCGGGCCGGGGTTGAAGAACGGCGTCATGAGATCGAAGCGAAAGAAGCGACCCTTGAAGTCGAGCTTCGTCCCGTTCTGCCACGTGTCCCAGATCGCGCGCATGGCCAGCACGACCTCGCGCATCTTCGGCGCGGGCGACTCGAACTTCACCGAGAACCGCCGCTCGTTGTGGCCTTTGACCTGCGACCCGAGGCCGAGGATGAAGCGGCCGCCCGAGGCCTTGGCGAGATCCCAGGCGATGTGCGCGAGGATCATCGGGCTGCGCGGAAACGCCACGGCGATCGACGTGCCGAGCTTGATCCGCGATGTGACGGTGGCGGCGACGGCAAGCGGCAGGAACGGATCGTGCTGCGTCTCCGCCGACCAGAGACAGTCGTAGCCGAGCGCCTCGACCTTGCGCGCGTAGTCGGGGATCGAGGTGAGGTCGTGGGTGAGCATGCCGACGTCGAGCTTCACGGGGCGCATTCTACCCTGGCCGTCGCCCGTGGTCAGGGCGACGCCGTCAGCCGCGCGAGCACGGCACGCGCCTCGCGCACGATGCGCTCGACGACGTCGGCGGCGCCGGGCAGGTCGTGGACCAGTCCCGCGCTCTGCCCCGTGGCCAGCGGCAGCCAGGCGGGATCCTCGCGCTTGGCGGCCTCGTCGAAGATGTCCTGCGCGAAGCGGGTCTGCACGTGCACCGGCAGCACGGGCGCGCCGGTCTTCTCGTACTCCTCGATGTAAGCGTTGCGGATGTAGCGCGACCAGAGTCCGCTGACGACGTCGGTGAGCGCCGTCTCCTCGCTCTCGGCTTCGAGGACGGCCTTCTTTCTGAACTCCGCGGCGGTGCCCTCGCGCGTCACGACGAAGCGCGTCCCGATCTGCGCGCCCTGCGCTCCGAGTGCCAGGACGGCGGCGAGTCCGCGGCCGTCGGCGATGCCGCCGGCGGCGACGACCGGCACGCTGACCGCATCGACGACTTGCGGCACGAGCGCCAGCGCGCCGATGCCGGCCGCCGCGGCGCGATCCGACTTGACCCCGGCCGAGCGGTGACCGCCGGCCTCGCTGCCCTGCGCGACGATCGCGTCCACTCCGGCGCCCTCGACCACGCGCGCCTGCCGCGTCGTGTTGATCATCGCGATCACCTTCATGCCGCGCTCGTGGCAGCGGCCGACCATCTCCGGCGACGGCTCGCCGACCGCCGCCGTGAACACGGGAACGCGCTCCTCGACGATGACCTCGAAGGCGCCGCCGACGATGTCGGGGCTCGATGTCGGCGCAGCGGTCGAGCCGGGCAGGCCGAGACGGGTGCGAATGCCGTCGAGGGTCGCGCGCACCGTCGCGATGGTGGCCGCGGGAACGCGGCGCACGTCGGCCGGAGGCCACATGTCGGAGTGCAGCCACAGGTTCACGCCGAAGGGCCGGTCGGTGAGCGTGCGGACCTTGCGGATGTGCTCGCGCAGCCGGTCGGGTGGGACGTTGAGCCCCGGGAGAATGCCGAGCGCGCCGGCGTTGGAGACGGCGGCGACGAGCTCGGGACCGACGGCGCCGGCCATGCCCGCTTGCAAGATCGGATACTCGATTCCGAGCAGGCTGCAGAGCGGGGTGCGCAGCGTCATCGTACGAAATCCCGCGATGCCTGCTCGCGCAGCTTCACGCGCTGCACCTTGTCGCCGTGCGGGCTCGGCGTGCGCGGCACGTCATCCACGAAGCGCACGCCGCGCGGAATCTTGAACGAGGCGATCTTGCCGTGGCACCAGGCGCGCAACGCGTCTTCCGTGACCGCCGCGCCGGGCTTGCGGATAACGTAGGCGACCGGCGCCTCGTTCGTCTTCGCGTCGGGAATGCCGACCACGAACGCCTGCGCGACCGCCGGATGTTCCATCAGGAACGCCTCGATTTCTCCGGGCGCGACCATGTGGTGGCTGATGCGCAGTGTCTCTCTCAGCCGACCGCGGAAGATCACGCGGCCGGCGCGATCCTGCACGCCGAGGTCGCCGCTCTTGAACCAGCCGTCGGCGGTGAACACGGCTTTCGTCTCGTCCGGCTTATCGTAGTACCCGCGCGTCACCAGCGGACCACGAAACTGCAGCTCGCCTTCGACGTCGGCCTCGCACGGCACGCCGGTGTCCGGGTGCGCGATCCGGGCCTGCAGCCCCGGCACCGGCCATATGCCCGGCACGAGCCGCTCCGCGGCCGGCTCGTCGAGGCTGTGCACCAGCGACATCGCGTTGACCTCCGTCATCCCGTACGGGTGAAACGCCAGCGGGACCAGACGCTCCAGCACCTCTTCGAGCAGGCCCTGACGGCCACCGCCGACCGCCGCCACGCCGCCTGTGCGGAGCGAGGAGAGATTCCGGCGGCCGAGGTCGGGATGGTCCAGCAGCGGGATCAGCATGCTGTCGACCGCGTTCAAGACCGTGCAGCGCTCGCGCTCGATCAGCTGCAGCGCGCGCAGGGGATCGAAGACGTCCATCAGCACCAGGCACGCGCCGTGGCTCCACGCGGTGAGCGGAATGTTGACACCGCCCCAGGTGCCGGCCGCGGGCAGCGCGTGCAGCACGCGGTCGGCGGCGGTGAGCCGCAGCGTCTCACCGACGTTCCAGCCGTGCGGGACGCAGTTGGCGTGCGAGATCATCGCGCCCTTGGGGAAGGACGTCGTGCCGGACGTGTACAGGATCGTAAACGTGTCGTCGGGCCCGATCGCGGCCGGCGTTCCCACGCCGGCGTCCATCAGGTCGCTCACGCGGTGGCACCCCGGATAGACGTCGTCGGCGTCCACGATCACGTGCCGCAGCTTGGGCAGGCGCGTGCTCGCCAGCTCGCCCGGTACCGCGTCGGCGAGCTCGGGCAGCAGCTCCTCGAGCGTGTCGAAGTAGTCGATGGGCCCGAGCCGGTCGGTGAGCAGGAGCGCCGCCGCGTTGGACTGGGCGAGGATGTAGGACAGCTCGTGCGCGCGATAGCGCGGATTGAGCGCGACGACGACAATGCCGAGGCTTGCCGCTGCGTACTGCGCGACGAACCAGAGCGGGCGGTTCGGCAGCCAGATCCCGAGGGCGTCGCCTGTGCCCAGGCCGAGCGCGGCGAGCCCAGCCGCAAACGCGCGTGCGCGGTCCCGCAGGCCGGCGAACGTGAGCC
Organism: Candidatus Methylomirabilota bacterium; assembly: GCA_046725765.1. Taxonomy (GTDB): domain Bacteria; phylum Methylomirabilota; class Methylomirabilia; order Rokubacteriales; family CSP1-6; genus AR12. Next base: position 5,475 of record JBKOZH010000225.1, read on the forward strand.
GCTCGTCGCCGAAGACGATGGCCTCGCGCTGGCCGTGGCGCACAGCGACGGTCTCGAGCAGCGACCAGGCGGTGGTGCGCGCGAACGGGTTCGCGTTGGCCGTCACGTCAGTCCAGCTGGTAGAGCGTGGCGGCGTTCTTCCAGCCGACCTGCTCAGCGATCTCTGGCGGCAGCTCGCCGAGCACGCGTCGCGTCCACGTCATCAAGCGGTCCAGCGCTGCGGGCTCGAACAGGCGCGCGACCCACGCGTCGAGACCGATGAGAAACCGATCCGGCCGCTTGACGATGAGCGCCTTCCAGGCCGGGTCGAGCGGTCCCTTCTCCTTGGCGAGCGCCGGCCTGCGCTCAAAATGCATGCCCGAGAGATCGATCATGAGGTTGGCGTTGCGGGCAAGCAGCCCGTCGAGGGCGGCCGGCTTCGCGCCACCGGCATGCGCCAGCACGATGGTTGCCTGGCGATGCGCCGCCAGCGCAGCCTCCAGCGACGCCGAGGTGGCGGGATTGAGATCGTTGTGGATCACGATCGGCACGCCGCGCTGGGCGGAGAGCTGAAGGATCTGCATGAACGCGGGCGCCGACGGGTCGCGCTCGATCTTGCGCTCGACGTGACGGATGTGCGCCTCGCCCATCACGCGCGCCTTCGTGCGCGCCAGCTCGACGTCGAGCTGGCCGGCGGCCGCCATGCTCGTCGGATCGGGGACGCGCGCGCCGACCGCGACGAGATCCGGATACTTCTTCGCGGCGCCCTCGATCCACTGGCCTTCGCCCGGCTGCAGGTCGCCGACGCCGAGCAGCACGACTTTGCGGACGTTGTGGCGCTTCATCGCCGCGACGTAGGCGTCCATGGCGGCGGCGTTGGGAAGGTGCGCGTGGGCATCGATGAGCGGCCCGGTGTAGTCGGCGGCCGCCGCGGGGCCGAGCAGCGCGATGACCACGACGCCAGCGACCATGAGCGCCGTCGTCATACGATGCCGTCGCGCTGCAGCTGCTCGAGCTCTGCGTCGCCCACGCCGAGCGCGCCGTAAACGTCGCGGTTGTGCGCGCCGAGCGCGGGGCCTGTCCAGCGCACCTCGCCTGGCGTCGCGGACAGCCGCGGCGTCGGCGCCGTCATGCGCACGGCACCGAGCGCCGGGTCCGGCACGTCGATCAGAACGCGGCGCGCCACGACGTGCGGGTCCCGCGTGATGTCGGCGATGTCGTAGACGGGACACGCGGTGAGCTCGCGCTCCTCAAACAGCGCGCGCATCTCCTTCAGCGTGCGCTGGCCGATGGCGCGTGCGAGCGTGGCGTCCACCAGCTCGCTGTACTCGACGCGGGCGTCGTTCGTCGCGAAGCGCGGGTCCTCCAGCAGCTCGCCGAGGCCGAGCGCGGTGAACACGGCCTTCGCCGAGGCCGGCGTGGACGCCGAGAGCGCGACCCACTTGTCGTCGATCGTCCGATACGTCCCGCGGGGACTCGCGTTGTCCGACGTGTTCCCGCGGCGCTCGCGCACGGTGCCGTCCAGCGCATAGCCCGCCGCGTCCGGGCCGAGCACCGCCAAGAGCGGCTCGTAGAGCGAGATGTCCACGACCTGACCGCGGCCCGACACCTGGTCGCGATGGCGAAGCGCCGCGAGCACGGCGTTGCAGCCCGCGAGCGCGGCCACCATGTCGGCCATCGGAAACGAGGGCAGCGTGGGGGGGCCCTCGGGCTCGCCGGTGGTGTGGGCGAAGCCGCTCATCGCCTCGGCCATCGTGCCGAAGCCGGGTCGGTCGCGATACGGACCGTCCTGGCCCCATCCCGACACGCGCGCGAAGACGAGCCGCGGATTCTCTGCGGAGAGCACGTCCCAGCCGAGCCCCCAGCGCTCGAACGTGCCGGGGACGAAATTCTCGATCAGCACGTCGGCGTCGCGGATCAGTCGCTTGAGGAGCGCTTGCCCGCGCGGATCGGTGAGATTGAGCGTGATGGCCCGCTTGCCGCGCGCGTAGACCTTCCACCACAACTCGCCGCGCTCGCGCAGCCACGTGCGGAGCGGATCGCCGCCGCGGGGGTTCTCGACCTTGATGACGTCAGCGCCGTAGTCGGCGAGGACGGTGGCCAGCACACCGCCGGCGATCAGCCGCGAGCAGTCGATCACGCGCACTCCCGTCAGCGCGCCGCTCATCGTCGATGGTTATGATACTCCCCGCGCGAACGGCGTCAGGCGCCGCCGAAGCGCGCCGCGAGCTGCATCACCTCGCGCGGATCGGCGTCGGACACGAGGGCGTAGCCGAGGCCGTGCGCGCGCCACAGCACCACGGTGAAGCCGCGCTCGCTCGTCCGGTGGACCTCGCGTGCGCCCACCCGCTCGCCGCCCGTGGTGGGCCACGGCAGACCGTCGGGACGGAACACGAACAGCGTGACGGTGTGCAGGCGCAGGCCGTAGACGAACGCCGCCGCCTTGCGATCGACGAACCACGCGAGCGCGCCGCCGCGCAGCGGCACGTCGCGGTCGCCGCTGAACGGCAGCACCGGCGAGAACTCGAGCCGCCCCTCGAACCACGGACGCACACGATGGCTGTCGTCGCTCTCGACCTCCAGCGGCCGCTGGGCCTGGACGATGCGCAGGTGATCGCCGATCGCCTCGCTCACCAGCATGGCCGTGGCCGCGCGTGTCGCGGCGGTGCGCTGGTAGAGTACGACGGGCGCCGCGACCAGCAGCACCGCGGCGGCCGCCAACGCCGGCGCGAGCGCCCAGCGCCAGCGCGGCCGGCGGGGAGCCGGGGCCTCGAGTACGCGCTCGACGCGTCGCACGAGCCTGGCCGGCGCGCGACGCTCGGGCAGACGGTGGAGCGCCTCGGTCAGCGCAATCTCGACCGCTCGTTCGCGCTCGGTGTCGGTCATCGCGCGTAGTCCCGCAGTCGGCGGCGCAGCACGGCGCGGGCGCGGGCCAGCCGCGACTTGACGGTTCCGACCGGACACTCGAGCACCGCCGCCATCTCCACCTCGCTCAAGTCCTCAAGATCGAGGAGCACGACCGTGCGCGCCTCTTCCGAGAGGCTCATCAGCGCCGCCTCGATCTCCTCGGCCACGACCTTGCGCAGCCGGTCCAGCTCGACGTCGTCGCGCAGCCACTCCTCGCTGGCGGGCGCGTCGGCGACGTCGAGGCCGCTCACCTCCGGGCTCGCGCGGCGCCGTCGGTACACGCTGATGAACGTGTTGCGCAGGATGCGGAACAGCCACGCCTTCAGATTCGTGCCCGGCGTGAAGCCCGCCGCGCCCGCCACCGCGCGCGCGTAGGTCTCCTGCACGAGGTCCTCGGCATCGGCGTCGCGGCCGGTGAGATAGCGCGCCAGCTTGTAGAGCGCGTCCACGTGGCCGAGCGCCTCGCGCGCCAGGTCCTCATGCATGCCGGCACCATAGCACCGTCCGCACCGCCGTCACTGTCCGCAACGCGCGCGCGCCGAATTCGTTCCATGTGCGCGGAATGGGAACGGGCGGCGCGGCGCTGCGTTGGCGAGGGTGAAGGAGGCCATCATGACTCGTACCGCTCTCACGGCAGCGCTCAGCGTAGCGCTCGCGTGTGCCGACACCGCGCACGCGGCGACGCCACGCGTCGAGATCCAGCAGTTCGCGTTCTCGCCGGCACGCCTCGAGGTGCCGGTCGGCACCACGGTCGTGTGGACGAACCGCGACGACGAGTCACACACCGTCACGGCGCTCGATCGGAGGTACACCTCGTCGGGTCTCGAACACGGCGAGTCGTACGCGCACCGCTTCAACGCGCCTGGAACCTACACCTACTTTTGCGCGCTCCATCCCCACATGACGGCGACCGTCGTCGTGAAGTGATGGGCACGCCCGGAGGACCAACCATGCAGCGGCGAGCGTTCATGCAGTGTCTGGCCTGGGGCGGCACCGCGCTCGTTTGGGCGGCGCGAGGCGGCGTATTGTCGGCGAGCGCGCTCGGCGAAGCGGATGCGGCCGCCGCCGACTTCACGTTCGCGCAGATCAGCGACACGCACGTCGGATTCAGCGGCGAGGCCAACCGCGACGCACTCGGCACGCTGAGGGACTCGATCGACGGGATCAACGCGCTCGACCGGCGCCCGGCCTTCCTGTTGCACACCGGCGACCTGTCGCACGCTCAGAAGGCGGGCGCGTTCGACACACTGGCGGAGTCCCTGAAGGCGGTGAAGACGGAGCGGATCTTCTACGTTCCCGGTGAGCACGACGTCGCGCTCGATGGCGGCAAGGACTATCTCGCCCGCTACGGGGCGGGCACGTACGAGGGTCGCGGCTACCAGTCATTCGATTATGGCGGCGTGCACTTCGTCGGCCTGGTGAACGTGCTCTCGTACACACCCGGCGTCGGCGGCGCTCTCGGCGACGAGCAGCTCGCGTGGGTGCGCCGGGATCTGGCGGCGCAGCCGAGCAGCACGCCCATCGTCGTCTTCTCCCACGTGCCGCTGTGGGCGGTGTACCCGGCCTGGGGCTGGACCACCGCGGACGGCGAGCAGGTGATCGGGATGCTGCGGCGCTTCGGCTCCGTCACCGCGCTCAACGGCCACATCCACCAGGTGCTGCAGAAGGTCGAGGGGACGATCACGTTCCACTCGGCGCGCTCGACCGCGTTCCCGCAGCCCGCACCGGGTGCGGCCCCGAATCCCGGCCCGATGAAGGTGGAAGCGACGCAGCTGCGGCGCCTGCTCGGCGTCCGCGAGGTCCGCTACACGGAGGGGACGGGGCCGCTCGCCATCGTGGAGCGTCCGCTCGGCTGATAAACACGAGTGGCCCTGCATCACGCGCGGGCCTCGCTATACTCGCGGCGACGATGATCATCGTCGCGGCGAATCCTTACAGCGGCGCCTCCGACAACCGCCGCCACGTCGAGACGCTCGTCCGCGAGCTTGCCGCGCTCGGACAGCGGGCGCGCGTCGTGTGGGACGCGCGCGAGCGCGCGGCGGCGCTGAACGACCGCGCGGCCATGTCCGGCTGCCGCGCGGTCGTGGCCGCGGGCGGTGACGGCACCATCGCGCAGGTCATCAACGAGCTGCCCGCGGGCACGCCGCTGGCGGTGTTGCCGGCCGGCAACGAAAACCTGTTCGCGGGCGCGTTCGGATTCGGTGACGATCCCGCCGCGCTCGCGCGCGCGCTCGACGCGTGTCGCACGCGCGCGGTCGACCTGGGCCGCGCATCGCTGCCGGGTGCCAGCCGGTTGTTCGCGCTGATGCTCACCGCGGGCCTGGACGCCGAGGTGGTTCGCCGTATGGCGGCGTGGCGCGCGTCAGGCGAGGCGCTGCGTCGCGTGCGGCGCGGCTCGTACGTCGCGCCGATCGCCGCCTCGCTGGCGACGTATCGCCACGCCCCGGTGCGCATCGTGGCGACCGACACGACGACGAGCGGCGCCTACTGCATCGTCGCGAACGCGCCCGCCTACGCGCTCGGGCTGCCGCTCGCGCCGGATGCGCGCGCCGACGACGGCGCGCTGGACTGGGTGATGTTCGAGCGCCGCGGGCTCATCGCGGCGGCGGCCTATACGTGGGCGGTATGGCGTCGCCGCCATCTTGCGCGCACCGACGTGCGAGCCGGGCGTGCGACGCGCCTCACCGTCGACGCCGCGGTGCCCGTGCCGGTGCAGGTGGACGGTGATCCGCTGGGAACGACGCCGGTGGAGATCGAGGTGCTGCCGCGCGCGCTGACGGTCGTCGCGACGGACGCGGGCTAGCTAGCGCTTGGCGGTCTGCTTGAAGTGCGCGGCGAGCGCGTCCATCACGCGCGCGAGCGCTTCGCTCTCGGTGCGGCCGGTGGCGGTGACCTTGTACTCGACGGCCTCGGCCACCCACTCCCCGAGGTCGTTCTTGTAGACCTCCACCTCGAAGCGCATCGGCGGCAGTCTAGCACGGTGTATCATCGGTCAATCCCGCAGGAGGAACGTGATGGCGAGCCTGGTCACGCGCGACGCGACGCTGCCGTCGACCTACTCGCGCGCGCTCGAGTCGCAGTCGCTGCCGCCGCTGTGGACGGCGCTGCACGTGCTGCTGCCGAAGGAGCGCACCACGGCGGCGGTGCCGCACCGCTGGTCGTGGCGCGACGCGCGGCCGCTACTGCACGAGGCGGCGCGGCTCGTGCCGCTCGAACAGGCGGAGCGCCGCGTGCTCGTGCTCGAAAACCCCGGCCTGAAGGGGACGTACTCCGCAACAGCGACGCTCTACGCCGGGCTGCAAGTGATTCTGCCGGGCGAGACGGCGCCGAGCCACCATCACACGCCCTCCGCGCTGCGCCTCGTCGTCGACGGCGAAGGCGCGTTCACGACGGTCGACGGCGTGAAGTGCGCGATGGAGCCGGGCGACTTCATCATCACACCGCCGATGCGCTGGCACGATCACGGCCACGAAGGTGCCGAGCCCGTGGTCTGGCTGGACGGCCTCGACATCCCGATGGTGCGCGCGTTCGCCGCGTCCTGGGTGTCGCCGACGCGGCCGGCACGGACGCCGGAGCCGGCGAGCGATGGCGCGGAGGCCGAGTTCCGCTGGCCCTGGCGCCAGACGCGGCGTGCGCTGGAAGGGCTCGCCGCCAGCACGCCGAAAGATCGTCTGGTGACGCGCGCCTACCTCACGATCACTGGCGCGCCGCCGCTGCCGACGCTGGGCGCCAACGCGCACTGGCTGCGTCCCGGCGGGCACGCGCGTGCCGGCCGGTCGACCGCTTCGCGCGTGTTCCACGTGATCGAGGGCCGCGGGCAAAGCCGCGTCGGCGACACCGAGTTGGCGTGGGAGCGCGGCGACACCTTCGTCGCACCGCCGTGGCACTGGATCGAGCACGACAACGCCAGCGGCAGCGAGCCGGCGTGTCTGTTCTCGTTCGACGACGAGCCGGCTATTCGCGCGCTCGGTCTGTGGCAGGAGGAGCGTGCCGTCGCGCGCTGAGCCGTCGCGGATGAAGATCGCAAGAGCTTTGATCCTGATCCCGCTGGTCGTCGCCGCGTGCGCGGCGACAGGGGCGACATCGGTGAGCGTCGATCCGCGAGTCGAGCAAGACGTCAGCCGCGGTCCCACCCGCGTGCTCGTCGAGGTGCGACCGCCGGTCGCGCGCGGGCAGGACGAGATTCTCGCCCGGCTGGCCGGCACCGACTTCAAGCTCGTGCGGCGCTTCGACCCCTCGCCCCTGCTCGCGCTGGAGATCGGTCCATCGGCGCTGGCCGCGCTCCGGGCGATGGGCGATCTCGTCGTCCGCGTCGTCGCGGACGTGGCCATCCCGCCGGCGGGGGAGTCCACGCCGAGACGCTGACGCCACCGGCGCCGGTCGCGGGCGCCGCGGGGGCGACTAGGACGCGTCGCTCGCGCGCCAGGCCCGTACGCGATCGGCGCGCACGCGGAGCACCGCGCCGTCGCGCTCGAGATCCATCGTGCGGTACTGCAGATACTTCGCGCGCAGCAGCGCGAGCGCGCGCGTGAAGTCGGCGCCGTCGCCCAGCACGTCGGCGTGGCCCTCGAGGCTCACCCACGCCAGGCGCGTCCAGTCCTCGTCCCAGACGTCGACCAGCACGGACGCGTGCGGGTTCTCCGTGACGTTGCGCAGGCGCCGTAGCTGACGCGTGCGTTTGGGCTTGTCGTCCACGGCCGAGTAAATGGCGGCGCCGTCGAAGGCGAAGCACACCGGAACGACGAGCGGCCGGCCAGCGACGTCGGCAGTGGCGAGCCGGCCGACGCGGGCCTCGCGCAGCATCGCGAGCGCCCACGCCGGCGCGGCGTCGGCTCTATTCATAAGCTCGCCTAGGACGGCGGGGCCCCAGCCCCGCGACGTCCTGCGGCTCGCACTCCCCCTAGCGGATGAGCTTCGCGTACTGATCGAGCAGCGGCAGCACCTTGTCGCGGGGCTCGGGTGGCAGCAGGAAGATCGCGCGCGTCACGCCGGCGGCCGCGAAGTCGTCCAGCACCTTCTTGTCCGGCGGCGTCGCGAACGCGGAGATCGAGATCGTCTTCATGTCGCGACCCGCCTTCGCCGCACGCTCCTTGAGCTCCTTCATTCCGGCCAGCACCTTCACCGGCGCGCGGCCGCGCGGATACCAGCCGTCGCAAAAGTCGACCACTCGCTGCAGCGTATAGCTCGACTCGCCGCCGAGCAGGATCGGCGGGTGCGGCTTCTGCACGGGCTTGGGCCACGCCCAGATCGGCTCGAAATCGACGAACTTGCCGTGGTAGTCCGCGACGTCTTTCGTCCAGATCGCCTTCATCGCCTTGACCTGTTCCTCGAGGCGCTTGAAGCGCGTCTTGAAATCAGTGCCGTGATGCTCCATCTCCTCGGCGTTCCAGCCGCCGCCGATGCCGAGCTCGAAGCGGCCGTCGGAGAGCAGATCCAGGCTGGCCACCGACTTGGCGGTGGTGATCGTGTCGCGCTCGATCAGAAGACAGATCCCGGTGCCCACCCGCAGGCGCTTCGTTGCTGCCGCGGCTGCCATCAACGCGACGAACGGGTCGAGCGTGTGCTTGTACTGCTCCGGAAGCTCGCCGCCCGCGAACGGGCTGCGGCGGCTGGTGGGAATGTGCGTGTGCTCCGGCACCCACAGCGACTCGAAGTTGCGCGCCTCGGCCTCGCGCGCCAGTTCGTCGATGCGGATGGCGTATTCGGTGGCGAAGATGCAGACGCCGATCTTCATGCGCTCCTCCTGGTCAGCGGGTGCCCGTAGCGCCCGGCGCGGGCGTGAGCGAAAAGTGCGTGTGGGTTGCGAGCCAGCGGCCCTCGCGGCGCTCGAAGGCCAGCGTGCAGCGGCCAGGTCGCGGGAACGTGCCGCCGTCCGCGAGCGTGCCGCGCGAATCCCAGGTGGCGGCGATCCAGCCGCGGTCGCCGCTGAGTGCGCCGCGCGCACCGTCGACGTCGATGGTGAAGTCGCGGATCACGGGCCAGACGCGCCGCCACTGCTCGCGCTCGACCACGTCGAGCCCCTGCACGAACGGTGCGACGGTGCCGAACGCCACGATGTCGGGCGCGCAGAGCTTGCGACCGCCGGCAAAGTCCACGGCGCGCACACACGCCTGCCACGCGCGCAGCCAGTCGCGGAGCGGCGCGAGCTCGTCGGCCATACTCAGGGAAAGATCGCGTCGGGCAGGAACGCGGACACGATCCAGTTCGGCGCGTCGACGATCTCGCTGATCTTCAGATCCGCGGCCACCGAGCAGATGACGTAGGCCTCCTCGCGTGTGAACCCGCGCGTGTCCACCAGGTGCTCGATCATGTAGCGCACGGCCTGCTGCGCCGCGGCGAAGAGATCCGGGCCGTGCGCGGTCGTGGCGTAGTGCGGCCCGCGGTTGGTCGCGTTCGAGGGGGGCGCGGGCGTGACGAGCTGCGGCTCGGCGAGACGCCGGCCGGAGCGCACGCCGAAGCGCAGCGTGACGCGGCCCATCATCTCCACCGCGGTCACGCACACCTCGCCGTCTCCCTGTGCGGCGTGCGCGTCGCCGACGCTGAACAGCGCGCCGTCGACGAGCACCGGCAAGAACAGCGTTGCGCCGGCGATGAGCTGCTTGATGTCCATGTTGCCGCCGGCGCGGCGCGGCGGCATCGTGCTGTGGCCGCCGGGCTCGTCGAGCGCCACGCCCATGACGCCGGGGAACGGCGCGATCGGCACCGCGACGCGGTGGTCCATCCGCGCGTGGCGGCCGTCGGACAGGTCCCAGATCTGCAGAAACGGCTTGGCGAAATCCGACTCGGGCAGCAGGCCGCGGCCCGGCCGGATCGACGTCCAGCCGAAGTCGGCCCCGGGCTGCACGTCGAGGATCTCGATCACCAGCGTGTCTCCCGGCTGCGCGCCGCGGATCTTCACGGGCCCGGTGAGCGGGTGGCCGCGGAACGGCCCGCGACGCAGCACGTCGTCGTGCGTCGAGGACCGTGAGTAGAAGCGATTCGCCGCGTCGCGCGTCTCGAACACGACCGTGTCGCCCGCCTCGACCTCGAGGCGCGGCGGCAGCGCGTTGTTCCACTCCTGGTGGATCTCGTCGTGACCGAGGTGGTGCGTCTTCACGCCGCCATCTCGTTCCAGGCCACCATGCCGGTGCCCGAGCGCCACGCCACCGCCGGCATGTAGGCGAGCACGTCGGCCGGCCCGCGCGTGAACGCGAGCGTGACGATCCACGCGAGCAGCTCGGCGGTGCCGCCCGAGCCCGCCGCCTCCATCCGCTCGAGCGTGCACTCGCGCAGCAGCCGCGCGTGGTCGCCGAGCTTGAGCAGGTCGAGGAACCAGCGATCGAACTCCTCGTCGACCCAGAAATAGCGGGGACCGCCCGGCTCGTGCGAGAGGCCGCCGGTGGCGACGACCGCGACGCGCAGCGGCGCCGGGTACGCGGCGATCACGTCGCGCAGGATGCGGCCGACGGCGTACGCGCGCTCCGGGTGCGGGATGGGCGGCACCGTGCAGTTCATCGTCACCGGCACCAGACGAAAGCGCGCGTCGGGGTTCAGATAGTGCGTCGGCACCGAGATCCCGTCGTCGAACTGCATCTCCGGGCCGAGATGCGCGAGCGCCAGGCCGCGCCGCGCGCCCTCGTTGACGAGGAACCGCGCGAGTCCCGGCTCGCCAGGCACCCGATACTGCTCCATCCCGAGCCATTCGTCGAACCAGTCGGCGGGTCCCGTGTGCTCGTCCGCAATGCCGACCGTGTACTCGGGCACATTGTTCATCGGCCAGTTGAGCAGGTGATCATTGCTGAACATCACGAGCACGTCCGGCCGCGCGGCCTCGAGCCGCCGGCGCATCTCCGCGGTAGCGCCGAGAGCCAGCTGCTGGAATTCCTCCGGCGCGCGATCGAACCAGCCCGTCAGCCCCGGGGAATGCGTCATGGCCATGGCGGCGACGATGTCGGCCATGCTCAGCTCCGCGACGCCTGCGCGGACGGTCGAGTGCTGCCGCCGGGCTGCCGCGCCAGCGCCTGGGCCGTTTCCTCGGGAAACGCGCGCTTGTAGCAGTCCAGGGCGGCGCTGGCGTTGCTGTTGTGCGCGGCGCCGAAGAAGAGTCGCAGGATCTGCGGCACGTAGTACTGGTGCACGCCCAGGTCCATGAGCCGGCGCGGATCCTTCGCCTGCACCGCGTCGATCTCGGCCCGGCTCAGCCCGAACTGGCGCGCGAGCGCCTCGAAGTCGGTCAGCCAGCGCTCACGCAGCCGCGCATCGCGGCGGACGTGGAACATCATCTGGTTCAGCGGCAGCGTCTTGTCGCAGCGCTCGACGTTGCCCATCAGCGCTTGAGGACTTTGGGGTTGACCTTCACGAACATGATCACGCACCGCTCGGGACCGAGGTTGCGAACGTCGTGCGGGACGGCGTTCGGGAACTTCACGATCGAGCCGGCGTGCGCGACGACCTCCTCGCCCGCGATGGACATGTGCGCCGTGCCCTCGAGGACGAAGATCGCTTCCTCCTCACCGGGGTGCGAGTGCAGCACGGTGGACTGTCCGGGCTCGTAGCAGGCGATCTCCGACCAGAGCTGATCGGTCTTGAAGAGCATCTTGCGCACGCGCTTGTCGGGCGCGAAGGCCTTGAGCGCGTGCAGATCGAAGACCTGCGCCACGCCGGTGCTGATGGCGCTCGCGACTGGCTCTTCCATGCCGCCTCCTCGGCCGCCTAGTGTACCCCGACCGCTCGAATCCCTCCGTTGCGGCACCGCATCTCCCAAGTAGGGAGGCGATACGACATGATGCAGGCGCTGATCGCACCCGCGGTGCTGGCGACGCTCGTCGCCGTCTGGCTGGTGTGGCTCAAGCGACGCGAGCGCGCGGAGGATCGCGCGCTGACGGTTCGGGCAGAAATCCAGAGCGCCGTGAATCGCGCGCTGGACGGCGAGTCGCTCTTGGCCGTGCAAGTGGAGCCCGAGTCGAGCTTCCACCCGGGCCGGGTCGTGCTCTCTACGCCGACGGGCTACGAGTGGCTCGTCCACGAGGCGTGGAGCCCGGTGATCGAGCACGCCCCCAGGGACTACGAGGTAGTGCTGCGCCACGCCGCTTGAGCGTCCTCTGACCGGTCGGTTTCTGATCATCCAGGGTGGTCAGAAACCGGCCGACGGCTCGATTCTGATCATCCCGACACCGATTAAAAACTCGTATTTACAGGTATTTAAGCTTCACGCGGGGTCTGGTATCGGCCTTGCGATGAAGGGTCGGCATGGTCGACGTGATCGTGAAGCTCACGGGTCTGGCGGTGCTGGCCGTCGCGGCACTGAACCTGGCGCATGGGGCGCTGGTGACCGCGCGGTTGGTGGCGCACGTCACGCGACGTTACCCGCACCTCCGGCTCGACCTGTGGCTCCCGCGCTGGACCGACGCGCGCGACGCGCAAGCGTGGCTCGCGACCTGGCGCGGCATCCTTCGCTCTGGTGATCCGACACTCGCGGCCATCCGCACGGACGGCCGACTCGTCATAGCCCGCCACGTACAGCTCATGCTGTCGTCACACGCATGGGTCATGGTGGTGGCCACGATGGTGCCGCGGCTCTCGTAGCTTCGGTGCCAGCCCGGAGGCGGCCGGCGGTGGCGCGACCACGACCGTCTCCGGGCTCAAATCTCCTCGAACGTCGCGACGCTTACTCGGT
>JBKOZH010000219.1:0-3694 GCA_046725765.1 Candidatus Methylomirabilota bacterium
TCGACGCCGAACTCCTCCTTGAAGCGCTCGTACGTGACGATGCTGTGTGTGGTGAGCTCGATGCCGAGCCGGTTCGCGTACTGGTGGCGAATGCCGCCGCTTGCCAATGCCGTCGAGCCCGAGCACACGGTGTCGCGCTCCAGCACGACGACGCGGCGCACGCCCAGCCGCGCCAGGTGATACGCCGTGCTCACGCCCATGATGCCGGCGCCGACGATCAGGACCTCGGCCGTGGTGGTCGTCACGAGGTTGTCGGCGGCCGGTATTCGTAATCGGACCGGCACTTCTGCATGATCGCGCGGAGGTCCTGACGCAGCTCCTCGAGCGTGGGACGGCCCACGTACCACCAGCCGTTATAGATGCGGTGGATCGTCAGGTCCGGCTGCAGCGCGAAGGTGTACGGCACCGCGACCAGGCCGTGCTCGAACCCGGGCGCCGTCTGCTCGACGATGTCGAGCTCCGTGATCGCGCGCCGCTCATGATCGCTGAGAAACGTGAACGTCGCGCCCAGTCCGGCGCGAAACGCCGCGGTGACGTTCGGCGGATCGGTGCTGACCACCGCGACGTGGCAATAGTTCACCGCCAGCTCGTCCTGCATCGTCGTGAGGTGCCTGACCTGCACCGCGCACTTCGGTCACCAGTAGCCGCGATAGAAGCTCACGATCAGCGGGTACCCGTTGGCCAGCGCCGAGAGCTGCACCGGGTTCTTGCGGTGATCGGGAAGCACGAGGTCGGGAAACCGGCTGCCTGCGACGAGGTCGGCGCGCATAGGGAAATCCTCCGCGTGAAGTCTAACGCCGGTGTAGCGGTCGCGCATCCGTCGCCATGCGACGTGCATCCCATCGTTTGAGGCGGATCATGGCGATGCGCGTCGCGGAGCTGTGGCGTTATCCCGTCAAATCGCTCGCCGGCGAGCGACTCGATGCGGTCGACGTGTTGTCTATGGGCGTGCCGGGGGATCGTATCGTGCAGGTGTACGACGCGCGAGGACGGATCGTGACGTCGCGGACCACACCCGCGCTGCTCGGGCTGCGCGGCACGACGAGCGCCGACGGCGAGCCGCTCATCAATGGCGAGCTCTGGACGGCGCCGAGCGTCAGCAAGGTGATCGAGGCGATTGCTGGTCCCGGCGCCCGCCTCGTCCGCGACGACGGGCCGAACCGCTTCGACGTGCTGCCGCTGCTCGTGGCCACCGACGGTGCGATCGACGCGCTGGGCCTCGATCGACGTCGTTTCCGTCCGAACATCCTCGTGGCCGGTGTCGAGGGGCTCGCCGAGCGCGAGTGGCCCGGGCGTCGTGCGCGCATCGGTGACGCGATCGTCGCCTTCAAGAAGCTCCGCGGCCGATGCGTCATGACCACCTACGACCCCGACACGCTCGAGCAGGATCCCTCGGTCCTGCGTCGCATCGTGCAGGAGATGGGCGGACGCTTGGCCCTCGATTCCTACGTCATCGAGGCCGGGCGAATCTCGGTCGGCGATCCCGTCGAGCTGTTCTAGGCCGCCGCCGCACGGGGACTTGCGTTCGGGGCCTCGAAGGCGGATATTGCGCGCACCGCCAACCCTGGAGGGACGCCCATGGCGCGACTGACGATCAACGGGAAACCACTCGACCTCAGCGTCGATCCCAACACGCCCCTGTTGTGGGCGATCCGCGAGCAGGCCGGGCTCACCGGCACGAAGTACGGCTGCGGCATCGCTCAGTGCGGTGCCTGCACCGTGCACGTCGACGGCGCCGCCGTCCGCTCGTGCGTGACGCCGGTGGCCGCGGCCGAGGGAAAAAAGATCACGACGATCGAGGGCCTCGCCAACGGCACGACGCTACACAAGGTGCAGAAGGCCTGGCTCGATCACGAGGTGCCGCAGTGCGGTTACTGCCAGCCCGGGATGATCATGGCGGTGGCGGCGCTGCTGCGCGAGAAGCCCAAGCCGACCGATGCCGACATCGACGCGCGGATCACCAACATCTGCCGCTGCGGAACGTTCCAGCAGGTGCGCGAGGCCATTCACGCCGCGGTGAAGGCATAAGGGGGGCGCCATGAAGACTCCGACGCTCAATCGCCGCTCCTTTGTCATCGGCAGCACCGCGGTCGGCGCCGGGCTCGCGCTCGGACTCAAGATTCCGTTCGGTCCCAGCGTCGTGCGCGCGCAGGACGGCTCGCCCGAAGTGAACGCGTGGGTGGTCATCCGGCCGGACGACACGGTCGTCATCCGCGTCGCGCGCTCGGAGATGGGCCAGGGAACCATCACGGGCCTCGCCCAGATGGTCGCCGAGGAGCTCGAGTGCGACTGGTCGAAGGTGCGGACCGAGTATCCGACGCCCGGTCAGAGCGTGAAGCGCAAGCGGGCGTGGGGTGACTTTTCCACCGGCGGCAGCCGCGGCATCCGCGACTCGCACCAGTACGTGCGCGAAGGCGGCGCGGCCGCGCGCATCATGCTCGTCCAGGCGGCGGCGAACGAGTGGAGCGTGCCGGCGACGGAGTGCAGCGCCGCCAACAGCGTGATCACGCACAAGCCGTCCGGCCGCACCGTCACGTACGGCAAGGTGGCGGAGGCCGCGGCCAAGCTGACGCCGCCCGAGAAGCCGGCGCTGAAGGATCCCAAGGAGTGGAAGCTCATCGGCAAGTCGGTCAAGCGGCTCGACACGATCGACAAGCTGACCGGCGCGCAGGTGTACGGCTTCGACATGAAGCTGCCCGGGATGCTGAACGCGGCGATCAAGGACTGTCCCGTCTTCGGCGGCAAGGTGAAGAGCTACGAGGCCGCGAAGGTGCAGAGCATGCCGGGCGTGCGCCACGTCGTGAAGGTTGGTGAGTCCGCGGTCGCCGTCGTCGCCGACACGTGGTGGCAGGCCAAGACCGCGCTCGACGCGCTGCCGATCGTCTGGGACGAGGGCGAGAACGCGAAGGTGTCGAGCGCCACGATCGCCGAGATGCTGAAGGACGGCCTCGACGCGGACCAGGCGTTCGTGGCCAACCGCAACGGCGACGTCAAAGCCGCCATCGGGTCCGCCGCGAAGAAGGTCGAAGCCGTCTACGCCTATCCCTTCCAGAACCACGCGCCGATGGAGCCGATGAACGCGACGGCCCGGTACACGCCCGATCGCTGCGAGGTCTGGGTGCCGACGCAGAACGGCGAGGCGGCGTTCGCGGCGACGCTGGCCGCCTCGCAGCTGCCGGCGGACAAGTGCGAGGTCTACAAGATCAACCTCGGCGGCGGCTTCGGCCGGCGCGGCGCGTTCCACGACTACGTCACGCAGGCGGTGCTCATCGCCAAGCAGATGCCGGGCACGCCGGTGAAGCTCCTGTGGACGCGCGAGGAGGACATGCTGCACGGCCGCTATCACCCGGTCATGCAGTCCAAGCTGGTGGCCGCGTTCGACAGCAGCAACAATCTCACCGCCCTGCACATGCGTCTGTCGGGGCAGTCGATCCTCACCACCGTGCGGCCGGAAGCGCTGCAGGACGGCAAGGACCCGCTGGTGTTCCAGGGGCTCAACCCGAGCGGCGACTTTGCGATCGGCTACAGCGTGCCGAATCTGCTCATCGACCATGCGATGCGCAACACGCACGTGCCGCCGGGCTTCTGGCGCGGCGTCAACATCAACCAGAACGCGATCTTCCTCGAGTGCTTCATGGACGAGATGGCGCAGGCCGTCGGCCAGGATCCGCTCGAGTTCCGGCGCAAGCTGATG
>JBKOZH010000140.1:0-38044 GCA_046725765.1 Candidatus Methylomirabilota bacterium
GCGCTGTGGACGCGCGGAGCGGACATGGTGGAGGCGGCGCGCATGCTCGGCGTCGACGTCATGACCGGGCACTGGGAGTTCACCCACGGCGCCGAGCGCGTGCGCGAGATCGTCGAGCGCGACCTCAAGGGCCACGTCGACTTCGTCGCGCACAACGTCAAGACTCTCGACTTCGGCGACCCCGTGTTTGCGCCGTACGCGCTGCGCGAGGTGGGCGGCGTCCTGGTGGCGGTGATCGGCCAGGCGTTTCCGTATACGCCGATCGCGAACCCGCGGTCGCTGGTGCCGGACTGGACGTTCGGCATCCAGGAGGACAGCCTGCAAACGACCATCGACCAGGCGCGGGGTCGCGGGGCGCGTGCCGTCGTGCTGCTCTCGCACAACGGCACCGACGTCGATCTCAAGCTCGCCTCACGCGTGCGCGGGCTCGATGCGATCCTCGGTGGCCACACGCACGACGCGCTGCCGCGCCCGCTGGTCGTCGACAACGCCGGCGGCCGCACGCTCGTGACGAATGCGGGCACCAGCGGCAAGTTCCTCGCCGTGCTCGACCTGGACGTCGGCGCGCGCGGTGTCGTGGGCGCTCGCTATCGGTTGCTGCCGATCTTCGCCAATCTCCTGCCCGCCGATCCGGAGATGAGCGCGCTGATCGCGCGGCTGCGCGCACCCTGGCAGGCGCGGCTTGCCGAGCCCCTTGCGGTGACGGAGGGTCTGCTCTATCGGCGCGGGAACTTCAGCGGCACGTGGGATCAGCTGATCGTGGAGGCGCTCATGGCGGTGAAGGGCGCGGAGGTCGCCTTGTCCCCGGGATTCCGCTGGGGGTCGACGCTCTTGCCTGGAGCGATGATCACCGTCGAAGACGTCATGAGTCAGACCGCGCTGACGTATCCGCAAACAACGCTGACCGACATGACCGGCGAAACACTGAAGCGCGTGCTCGAGGACGTCTGTGACAACCTCTTCAATCCTGATCCGTACTACCAGCAAGGCGGTGACATGGTTCGGGTCGGCGGGCTGACCTACACGTGTGATCCGACCGCACGCGCGGGCCGACGCATCACGAATCTGCGCATCGGCAACCGTCCCCTCGACGCGAGCCGCACCTATCGCGTCGCGGCCTGGGCCCCCGTGTCCGATGAGGCGCGTGCCGCCGGAGGCGAGCCGATCTGGGACGTCGTTGCGCGCTATCTGCGCGATCGCAAGACGCTGCCGCCGCTCTCTCCCAACGTTCCGACCCTGCGCGGCGTCGCCGGCAACGCCGGCCTCGCCTCCTGATCGCAAGTTCGCGGCACCGTGCTTGCAAGCCTCCCCCGGACGTGTACGCACGTCTCTTCGGCCTCCTCGTCATCACCCTGAGCATGACGGGGTGCATCGCCGCCGCGGCCCTGCCTGCGCTCGGACTCGCTGCGATGAGCGACGCCGCGGGCGGTGCGGCGAAGGCGGGCGTCGACCACACGCTGGGCGGCGCCACGTATCGCACGTTCACCGCGCCGCTCACCGTGGTGCACTCGGCGGTGCTGCAGTCCTTCCAGGAGCTCGAGCTCAATGTCACCGAAGACGTGCTGCTCGACGACGGGCGCATGCGTGTCGCCGCGGAAGCCCGCGACCGTCACATCACCGTGAAGCTCGAGCCGGTGACGCCCGCGCTCACACGGGTCATGATGTTCATACGCAAGGGCTGGATCGGCCGCGACTCCTCGACGTCGACCGAGCTGATCGAGCAGACCGCGCGCGTGCTCACCGAAATCCAGCCGGTCGCCGGTGCTCCGTCGCGCGCCCGGTCTAGGCCGATCGCCGGCGCTTCTCCACGAGCTCCCTGACGAGCGCCGCGAGTGCGGCCGGCTCGACCGGTTTGGTCACGTACGCGTCGTAGCCGGCCCCGAGCGCGCGCTCGCGATCCTCGCGCCGGGCGTGCGCCGTCAGCGCAATCGTCACGAGCCCGCGCGCCAGCCCCCTCCCGTGGAGCGCGCGGAGGAGCGCATAGCCGTCGCGCGCGGGCATCGCGAGATCGCTCACCACCACGTCGGGCGCGCGCTCGTCGGCGTGCCGCAGCGCTTCGTCGGTCGAGCCGGCGCCGGCGACGTCCGCGCCGGCGGCCTTCAGCACGACGGTGACCAGCTCGCGCGTGTCGGGCTCGTCCTCGACGACGAGGATGCGCAGCCCCGTGAGCAGGTCCTTGGCCGCCGGGCCTGGCGTCGGCGCGCCGGCGATCGGCGCGTCGGAGACGGGCCCACCGATCGGCAGCGTCACGGTGAAGGTCGTGCCGCGCCCGACGCCTTCGCTGGTCGCCTGCACGCTGCCGCCGTGGCGCTCGACGATGTGACGCACGATCGAGAGTCCCAGGCCGAGGCCGCCGTACTGGCGCGTGATCGTGCTGTCCGCCTGACGGAAGCGATCGAAGATGTGGGGCGCGACGTCCGGCGCCAGGCCGTCGCCCGTGTCAGCGACGGTAAGGCACACCGAATCGCCTGCGCGCCGGACAGCGACATCGACGCGGCCGCCCTGCGGCGTGAACTTCACGGCATTCGACAACAAGTTGGCGACGACCTGCTGCAGGCGGTTGGCGTCCGCCGAGATCCGGGGCAGATCCTCCTCGATCTGACGGTTCACCGCGATCGACTTCGCGGCCGCGGCGGCCGCCGTGCTCTCGACGACGGCGTCGATGATCGGAGCGAGCGGCACGGGCCGCAGGTCGAGGCTCAGCTTGCCGGCGATGATCCGCGAAACGTCGAGCAGGTCTTCGACGAGCTGCGCCTGTAGGCGCGTGTTGCGCTCGACGGTGTCGAGCGCGCGCTCGGTGGCTTCCGGCGCCAGCGTGCCGGAGCGCAGCATCCGCACCCAGCCGAGCACGGGCGTCAGCGGTGTCCGCAGCTCATGGGAAAGCACGGCGAGGAACTCGTCCTTGGCGCGGCTGGCGTCCTGCGCTTCGCGATAGAGACGCGCGTTGTCGGCGGCGAGGGCGGCGCGCTGGGCCAGGTCCTCGGCCACCGTGAGATCGGCCAGCGTGTAGTGGCGGTTGCCGTTGGCCACCGCGAACGAGACGACACCCAGCGTGCGTCCGCGCGCGCGCAGCGGCACCAGCATGAGCGAGGTCGGCTGTGTCCCCGTGCCCACGCCCAGATGCTCCGCGTCGCGCCCGCGCGCGGCGAGCCATTCCTCGCTCACGTCCCGGACGAGGGTCGGCTCACCGTGATCGAGGACGCCGTCGACCGCGCTCGCCGCACCGGCCGCGGGCGCGGGCGGGGCCAGGCTCGCCAGGCGCTCTTCGACGACCGGATCGAAGTGCGCGGCGGCCAGCCGTCGCAGGCGGCCGGGCGCTTCCAGCACGTCGACGAGCACGTAATCCGCGAGATAGGGGATGGCGACGCGCGCGACGCTGCGCAGCGTGGCCTCGTAGTCCAGCGACGCGGCGAGCACACGGCTGGCCTCGGCGAGGAACGACGCGCGCCGGCCCATCTCTTCGGCCTGCATGCGCGCCATCTCCGCGCGTCCGCGCTCGGTACGCTCGTCCTCGCCGTCGCGTCGGCTGACGTCACGGACCACGGCGGTGACGAGCTCGTCGCCGTCGGTGTCGACCCGGCTGAGACTCAGCTCCGCGGCGAAGCGGCTGCCGTCGCGCCGCACGCCGTGGACGTCCCGCGGCGGCTCGCGCACGGCCCGGATGTCGTGCGACAGCACCGCCGTCGCGGGGCGTCCAACGAGGTCCCGCCGCGCGTAGCCGAACAGCCGCGCGGCGCGCTCGTTGACCAGACGGATGTCGCCGCGCTCGTCGACGAGCACGATCGCATCGGGCGCGGCGTCCAGCAGGCCGCCGCCGCCGCGGGCGAGCGCCTCGTGCGCGAGGAGCGGCACCAGCAGCGCCACCACCACTGACGCCACGGCCGTCGCGAGCTTCAGCGTGACCGCCGGCCAGCCGCTCGGCTGCCACACCGTCCACACGCCGGCCACGTGCGTGATGCCGGCGGCGATGGCGAACACGGCGGAGGCGACGAAGACGCGCGCGTACGGCAGCCCGCGCGCGCGGCGCGCGAAGTGGACGAGCGTCGCCGCAATCGCCGCGCAGGCCAAGGCGATCGAGAGATCGCTCACGAGCTCGAGGACCGCGAGGTGACGCATGGCTTCCTCGAAGACGGAAAGAGTATACGATGAGGGCCCATGATCGGTGCCTCGGCCATCGAGGTCAACGGCCGCCGGTATGCGGCGCCGCGCGGCCCTGTCGTCGTCGTGTGCGTGGACGGCTGCGAGCCCGCCTATCTCGACGCGGCCGTCGAGCACGGTGCAATGCCCTGGCTCGGCGCGGCACGCACGGGCGGCACCGCGCTCGTCGGCGACTGCGTGATGCCGTCCTTCACGAATCCGAACAATCTGTCGATCGTGACCGGCGCGCCGCCCTCGGTGCACGGCATCTCCGGAAACTACTTCTGGGATCCGCAGGCGGGGGTCGAGGTGATGATGAACGACCCGAAGTACCTGCGAGCCGAGACGATCCTCGCGCGGCTCGCCGACGCCGGCGCCGCCGTCGCCGTCGTCACCGCCAAGGACAAGCTGCGACGGCTCCTCGGCCACGGCATGCGCGGCATCTGCTTTTCGTCGGAGAAGGCCAACGAGACGACCCAGGCGGAGCACGGTATCGCCGACGCGCTCGGCTTCGTGGGCCGGCCGCTGCCATCGGTATACAGCGCGGAGCTGAGCGAATTCGTGTTCGCGGCGGGCGTGCGGCTGATGGAGACGCGACGCCCGGACGTGATGTATCTGTCGACGACCGACTACGTGCAGCACAAGCACGCACCCGGCACGCCGGCCGCCGACGGCTTCTACCGGATGATGGACGCCTATCTCGCACGGCTGGATGCGCTCGGTGCGACGATCGCCCTGACCGCGGATCACGGGATGAACGCCAAGACGGACGCGGCGGGACGCCCACGCATCGTCTATCTGCAAGAGCTGCTCGACGCGTGGGTCGGATCGGGCCGCGCGCGCGTGATTCTGCCGATCACCGATCCTTACGTCGTGCATCACGGCGCCCTCGGATCGTTTGCGACGATCTACCTGCCGCCGGACGGCTCCGTGGAGGACATCGTCGAGCGCCTGGCCCGTCGGCCGGATCTCGAGGCGGTGCTGGACCGCAAAGAGGCGTGCCGCCGCTTCGAGCTGCCGGAGGACCGGATCGGCGACATCGTGGTGGTCAGCGAGCGCCATACGGTGCTCGGGACCTCCGCCGCGCGCCACGATCTCTCCGGACTGGACGCACCGCTGCGCTCGCACGGTGGGCTGTCCGAGCAGCGCGTGCCCGTCGTGCTCAATCGCCGCGCGCGCCTCGACCCCCAGGCGCGCGTGCGCAACTTCGACGCCTTCGACCTGGCGCTCAATCGCGTCGCGTGAGCCCCGGCCCGACGGCGCGCGTGTGAGGCGCTGAATGTCCGAGCGCGAGTGGATCCTGCTCAATCCCGGTCCGGCCAACACCACGCCCACGGTTCGCGCGGCACTCGTGATGCCGGATCTCTGCCATCGCGAGCCGGAGTACTTCGACATGATGCGGCGCTGCCGCGCCGAGCTCACGCGCCTGGCCGGCTGCGGGGACGATTGGACGAGCGTGCTCTTCACCGGCTCGGGCACGGCCGCCGTCGAGGCCGCGATCTGCTCGGCCGTGCCGGCCGACCGCGCGTTGCTCGTCGTCGACAACGGCGTGTACGGCGACCGCATGCTCCGCATCGCGCGCGCCCATGGCATCACCGCCCACGCCGTGCGCACGGACATCTTTACGCCGGTGCGCGCGGCCGACGTCGAGGCGGCCCTGACCGCACATGCGGACGTGAGCCACGTGGCGCTCGTTCATCACGAGACGACGACCGGCCTGCTCAATCCCGTCGCCGACGTCGCGCGCGTCGCGCAGCGGCTCGGCCGCCGCCTGATCGTCGACGCCATGTCGAGCCTCTTCGGCGAGTCGCTCGACGTCGCGCAGGAACCGCTGGACTTCGTCACCGCCAGCGCTAACAAGTGCCTGCAGGGCGTGCCCGGCGTGTCGTTCGTGCTGGCGCGGCGCTCCGCGCTCGAGGCGCTGCGCGGGCGGCCGCCGCGCTCCGTCTACCTGGATCTCCACGCGCACTTCACGACGCAGGAGCAGGACAACACGCCGTTCACGCCGGCGGTGCAGGTGATGCACGCGATGGAGCAGGCGCTGACTGAGCTCGCGCAGGAAGGCGTCAAGCAGCGCATCGCCCGTTACGCCGACAACGCGCGCGTGCTGCGCGAGGGACTCGAGCGCCTGGGCCTCGCGGTCCTGGTCGCGCCCGAAGGACGCTCGAACATCCTGACGACGTTCCGCCTGCCGCCCGGCCTCACGTACGAGGCGCTCCACGACGCGCTGAAGCGGCGCGGCTACGTCATCTATGCGGGCCAGGGCGACCTGCGGCGCTACGCGTTCCGCGTCGCCAACATGGGAACGCTCACGCCGGAGAACATGGCGGGTGTCGTCCAAGCATTCGCCTCCGCCTTCGCCGAACTCGGCGTCTCCACGAGTGGTTGAGGCCACGCGAGGGGGCGTAGCCCCCTCGCGCGAACAATTTGGGGGGCCATTTCGGGGCCTCCCACCTTCGACATGACGGCGGGCGCGCTGGCGCTCGTTCTCGCGGCCGCAGTCCTTCACGCCGGCTGGAATGCGTTGGCCAAGCGCGGCCGCGATCCCCTCGCGTTTCTGGCGCTCTGCTCGTGCGTGGCTGCGCCGGTCTTGCTGCCGCTCGCTGCGCCCATCCTCTGGCGGGACGGGGTTCCCGCGCGTGCGCTACCGTTTGTCCTCGGCACGATCGCCCTGCACGTCGTGTACTTCTACGCGCTCGGGCGAGCGTACGCCACCGGCGCCTACTCGATCGTGTACCCAATCGCTCGCGGGCTCGGCGTCGCGCTCGTTCCGATCGGCGCGTATGCCCTGCTGGACGAGCGGCTGTCGCCCGTCGGCGTCACGGGCATCGTTTTCGTCGTGCTCGGCGTGGTAGCGCTGCACCAGGTGGGTCACCGCCACGCGATCGCCACCGGCGGCCGCCTCGGCGCGGCGACGCTCTGGGCGGTGATTACCGGGCTGAGCATCGCGTCGTACTCGCTCAACGACAAGGCGGGCGTGATGCGACTGCACCCCGTGCCCTACATGCTCTTGATGGAAGCGGGCTGCGGCCTGATCCTGCTTCCCGCCGCGCTCCTCACGCGGCGAGAGGCGGTGCGCCTTGAGTGGACGACGAACTGGCGCGCGATCCTCGCGGTCGGCGTGATGAGCGCAGCCGGTTACACGCTCGTGCTGCTCGCGTTCCGCTTGTCGAAGGCGGGCTACGTCGTCGCCGCGCGCGAGCTGTCGATCGTGCTCTCGGCGCTCATCGGCACGCTGTGGATGGGCGAGGGGCGCGTCACGCCGCGCCTGGCGGCGGCGACGATCGTGCTGGCGGGCGTCGTCTGCGTTGCGCTCGCGCGCTGAGGCTGACGTCGCGGCCGGCGGTCAGGCCCGGCCGTTGGTCAACGCCGCGGCGATGCGCCGCGGCAGCGGCGTCGTCTCGAGCGCTTCGAGCGTGACCGGCAGGGCAATCGACCAGTTCGGCCGCTCGAACGACGTTCCCGGCACGTTCGGCCGCTCGGACACCGCGAGCGCGTCCTCCAGCGTCGCGGTCACCAGCAGCGAGGGCGCCTCGGCCAGCCGCCCGTGCGCCGCCGCGATGACGTCGTCGACGGGCGCGCCGTCGGGCACATCGGCCAGCTGCGAGAGGCGTGCGCGCGTCGAATCGAGCGCGGCGTCGTTGTCGACGAGGCCGAGCCGCCGCTGCTCGGCGACGTCGGCGCCCGTCCACAGCCCGCTGATCGTCGGCAAATCGTGTGTCGTCACGGCCGCCATCGCGAGCTCGGGATATTGTGCGGGCGGCCGCTCCTCGAACCATGCCACGCGATACGACAGAATCCCCTGCGCGGCGAGCCGCTCGCGCACGCCTTCCTCGACGGTCCCGAGATCCTCGCCGACCACCGTGGCACCGGCGCGATGGCTCTCCACCGCGACGACGGCGAGCAGCTCGTCGGCCGGATAGCGCACATACGCGCCCTCGGACGGCGGCAGGCCGTGCGGGATCCAGAACAGCCGGAACAGACCCATCACGTGGTCGATGCGCAGACCGCCGCCGAGACGCAGCGACGCGCGAATCGTCTCGATGAAGGGCCCATAACCAAGCATGCGCAGCCGGTGCGGTACGAACGGAGGCAGGCCCCAGTCCTGGCCGCGTGTCACGAAGCGATCGGGCGGCGCGCCGACCGACGCGCCCGTCGCGAGGCTGTCCTGCCAGGCCCAGGCGTCGGCGCCGTCTGGATCCACACCGATTGGCAGGTCCTGCATGATGCCGATCTCCGCCGCCGCGGCCGCGAACTGCCGCTCGGCGAGCCACTGCAGCCACTGATGGAAGCGCACGCGCGGCGCGTGCGCCTCCGCGAAGCGCGCGACCGCGGACGAGCCGGGGCGCCGGTGCTCAGAGGGCCAGCCGTGCCAGCCGCCGCGGTAGTGCTCGGCGAGCACGCAGAAAACTGCGAATTCGCGGAGACTCGCGCCGCGCTCATTGATCCAGCGCTCGAAGTCTGCGCCGGCCGCGTTGCCCTTGGCCCAGAGCCGCTCCAGTGCGTCCATCTTGAGGTCGAAGACGCGGGCGCGGTCGATCACGCGCTCGGCGTCCAGCGCCTTGCCCTGCGCCGCGAGTGCCTCGAGATCCGCGCCGAGGGCCCAGGCGCCGGGGGCTTCTTCGACGCGGAGATAGAGCGGGTTCACGAAGCGGCGACTCGAAGGGTAATACGGACTGGGCTGCTGCGCGCGCAGCGGCAGCGGCGCGGAGAGCGGATTGATGAGGATCGTGCTTGCGCCGAGGGTCGCCGCCCATCTGCCCAGCCGGCGCAGGTCTGCGAGATCCCCAATCCCCCACGATTCGGTCGAGCGCACGGCGTAGAGCTGAGCGGCCCACCCCCAGCTGCGCCGTGCCGGCACAGGACAGCGACCGGGGCTGACGATCACACGGATCGGTGGCCCGTCGTCGCCAGGGCGCAGCTCGTGATAGCCAGGCGGGATGTCGGCGGACAGCGCACCATCGAACTCGAGCTCGGAGCCGTCCTCGAGCACGAGCCGCGCGGCCGCGGGGATGTCGATTCGCTCGCCGGCCTGCCGCACGATCACGGGCGCCGGCGGCGGCGCGTGGCCCTCGGCGCCCATCGCGCGCAGCAGCGCCTCACGCGTCGCTGCCGAGGGCACGCGCCACTCGCCGAACGCGTTGTGGTAGCCGTCCGCGATGCCCCAGGCGTCCGTCATGCGCGCTTCTTGTTATCGGAGCGCGGAGGTCGCCTCGCACCGCGGGTGGCCTGAACGAGGCGGCCGTGGCTGCGCTTATCGGAGCGCGGCGGTCGGGTCGAACCGCGGGTGGGCCGAACGAGATGGACGTGGCGCCGCGCATGCGCAGGGTGGCGGCCTTCCGTCGTCTGCAAGATCGCGGAGAGATCGGCGCCCGGGGAGTCACGCAACGGAGCCCACAGATCGCCCACACGGCGCACGCGCTCGGGCAGCGAGGTCAGCGTGAAATCGCGCGCGTCCATCCCCGCACGCACCTCGCGCCAGGTGAGTGGCGTCGAGACGCCGGCGAACTCCGACCCCCGCGCGCTGTACGCCGTCGCCAGCGTCTTGCCCCGAAAGTTCTGCATGTAGTCGACGTAGACGCGCCGGCCGCGCGCATCCACGGCGCGCTCGACGGTCGCGACGCGCGGGTGCCGCTCGGCGACCAGCGTGGCAACGATCTCGCAGAAGATGCGCCCCGTCTCGTACGACGTTCGCGGCGGCAGCGGAACGTACACGTGCATGCCAGTCGAGCCGGAGGTCTTGGGCACCGAGGGTGTGCCGATGCGCTCGAGCTCGTCGTGGATCCACCGCGCGACGTCCACGACGGTCGCAAACGGCACGCCGGGCATCGGATCGAGATCGAGCACGACGTGGTCGGCGTCGTCCAGAGAGCCGACACGCGAGAACCACGGATCCTGCGAGATCGCCGCGATCTGCGCCATGGAGAGCAGCGTCGTGAGACTGCCGCCGATGAGCCGGCTCGGCACCTCCGTGTCGACCGGCAGCGTTTCGATGCGCACGCCCGCCGGCGCATCGGCCGGCGCGCGCTGCTGATAGAACGCCTTGCCGCGCACGCCGTCGGGAAAGCGGCGCATGACGAGCGGACGATCCGCCACCGCCGGCAGCAGCAACGGCGCGGCCCACGCGTAATAGCGGAGGAGCGCCCCCTTGGTGAGACCAAGGCCGGGCCAGAACACTTTGTCCAAATGACTCACGGCGAGGACATCGCCGCCCGGCATCTCCACGACGGCTTCGCCGCCGCGGCTTTCGATCTCGGCGAGCATGGCAATCAGACGGCCGGCGGATCCTGAAGCGCGCGGCCACGGCTCGACGTCACGCGCTCTGCGACCGCCATCGGCTTGATCGCGTGTGGGAACGGTGGCGATGCCGCGCGGCGCGCGCACCCGGATGACCGGCTCACGTCGAACCTCGCGGGGATCCACGTCGTCCCTGAGACCGAGATACTTGGGGTGCCGCATCTTGCCGTCCGCTGTCCATTCCGCGAACGCGACTTCCACCACGACGTCCGGCCGCACCCAGTGCGGCCGCTCGTTGGCGACCGGCCGCGTCGCGAACGGACACGTCGCTGTCTCGAGCGGACGCAAAAGCGCGGCCACGCGGTCGAGCTCGCGCTCAGTGAAGCCCGTGCCCGCGTGGGCGACGTACACGAGCTCGCGACCCTCCCACACGCCCAGCAGCAGCGCGCCGAAATGCGGCCGGCTGCCGCGCCCCTCGGTCCAGCCGCCGACGACGCACTCCTGACGGCGCAGGACTTTGATCTTTCGCCAGGTGGGGCTGCGCCGGCCGGACTGGTACGGCGAGTCGAGGTGCTTGGCGACGAGCCCTTCCCATCCGTGTGCGATCGCGTCGCGGTAGAGCCCGCGCCCGTCGCCCGGGCGGAAATCCGAGAGGCGAAGCAGCGTGGTACCGGTGTTGCCGAAGATGCGCTCGAGGCGTGCGCGCCGCGCCGTCAGCGGCAGCGCCCGCACATCGCTGTCGCCGTCGCGGAGGACGTCGAAGGCCACGAACGCCACGGGCTGGGTGCTCTCTCGGCCGCTGATCTCGCGCTCCGAGGTGAGGTGGATGCGGCCTTGAAGGCGCTGAAAACCCGCCGGCTCACCGTGCTCGTCCAGCGCGACGACCTCGCCGTCCAGCAGGACGTCGGCCTTGAGCCTGCGGGCGAAGACGGCGAGGGCGCGGGCGATCTCGGGGAACTGTGCGGTCTTGTCGTTGCCCAGGCGCGACCAGAGCTTCACGGCGTCGGGGCCGCCGCCGGCCCGGACGGCCGCGAGCGTCCGGATACCGTCGTACTTCGGCTCGTAGGCCAGGCGCGAGTCGGTCAGCGGGGCCTCGTCTAGCGAGGCGAGCATTGGACGCGGGACCGGGTGTGGCATCGGCGTTGGCTGCCAGTGTAAGCATGACCGAGCCGCCCTGGCCCGTCTCGCCCTCGAAGGTCGAAACTGAGCGGCAGCTTTCTTGCTCAGATCGGCGCGGTGGAGGTGTGGCGTATGAAGGCGACCGATCTGCTCAAGAAGCAGCACAAGAACGTCAAGGCTCTATTCAAGAAGGTCGAAAACACGGAGGGCGGCCGCCAGCGGCGGCAGCTCATGGACGAGATCGCCAACGAGCTCAAGATCCACACGAAGATCGAGGAAGAGATCTTCTACCCGGCCGTGCGCGAGCTCGGCACGTCCAAGGCCGAGGAGATGATCGACGAGGCGTTCGAAGAGCATCACGTCGTCGATCTCGTGCTGGCCGAGCTGCCGCGGGTCGATCCCGAGGACGAGCGGTTCGACGCGAAGATGACCGTGCTCTCCGAGCTGGTCGAGCATCACGTCGAGGAGGAAGAGGGGGAGCTCTTCCCCATGGCGGAGAAGAAGCTCGGCAAGGACAGGCTGCAGATGCTCGGCGAGCAGATGCAGAGCATGGCCGAGGGCGAGCAGCGCCGAGCCGCGTGATGCGCCGCTCGGCGGCCTTCATCGTGATCCTGGCCCTCGTCGGCGTCGCCCTGTGGGCGACGGGTGTCGTCCAGGTCACGGTGAACCCGCCGACGACACATTCCGTGAGCGCCTCGCCGTTCTGGCAGGAGAAGAGCGGCGAGGCGCCGCTCCCAGGGGTGCTCAGCATCTGGGTGGAGCTCGCGCGTTCCACGCGTCCGGCGGCGGTGAATGTGTCGACTACGCAGCGCGTGCGGGGGCGCGGCCAGCTGCCGGAGGACTTCTTCCGCCGCTTCTTCGACCGCGGCCCGCGCAACGGCGAGCCGCCGCGCGGACGCCAGAGTCTGGGCTCGGGCGTCATCGCGTCGGGCGACGGCTACATCGTCACCAACGGACACGTCGTCGCGGACGCCGACGAGATCGTCGTGCGGCTCAGCGACCACAGCGAGCACAAGGCGAAACTGGTCGGCGTCGATGCGCGCACGGACCTGGCGCTGCTGAAGATCGACGCGCGCAATCTGCCCGCGCTGCCGTTCGGCGACTCGGACAAGCTGCAGGTCGGTGAGCCGGTGATGGCGATCGGCAACCCGTTCGGCCTCGAGCAGACCGTCACGACCGGCATCGTCAGCGCCAAAGAGCGATTCATCGGTAGCGGGCCATACGACGACTTCATCCAGACCGACGCCTCGATCAATCCGGGGAACTCCGGCGGACCGCTCGTGGACACGCGCGGCACGCTGGTCGGCATCAACACGGCGATCTTCTCCCAGACCGGCGGCTCGGTGGGCATCGGCTTCGCGATTCCCGTGAACCTGGCCAAGGATGTGTTGCGCCAGCTCAAGGACCGCGGCGAAGTGGTCCGCGGCTACCTGGGCGTCTCGGTCATGCCGGTCACGCCGGAGGCGCAACGGGCCGCTGGCCTCGAGCATGCGCGCGGCGCGCTCGTGGCCGAGACGGCGCCCGGCTCGCCGGCGTCGGCGGCCGGGCTCAAGCCCGGCGACATCATCGTCGCGTTTCAGAACGAGCCGATCCAGAACCCGCACGACCTGACGCGTCGCGTGGCCGGCACGCCACCGGAGACGAAAGTGAACCTCCGCGTCGCTCGCGCCGGCCGCGAGAGCGTCGTGGAAACCACGCTCGGGCGCCTCAAGGATACGCCGCCGACGCCAGGAGGCGGCGAACGTTGACGAATATCCACACGAGCGTCTGTTAGGATCTAGAAGGACCGACCTTTGCGAGGAGGCCAAGCCATGAGCAGACTCATCGCGATTCTGGTGGCGCTGCTGTTCGCGCTCGGCACGGTATCGGTACCGATCGCCGACGCGGCGGGCACGACCACCAAGCCCCCGGCGGCCAAGAGTGACACCCCCGAAGCGCGGGGTGGCGCCGCCAAGCCGATGAAGAAGCAGCTCGACATCAACAGCGCGAGCGAGGACGAGCTCAAGCAGCTGTCGGGCATCGGCGACGCCCTGTCGAAGAAGATCATCGACAACCGGCCCTATGCCCGCAAGGACGAGCTGGTCTCCAAGAAGGTGTTGCCGCGGGCGACGTACGAAAAGATCAAGGATCAGATCATCGCCAAGCAGGACACCGCGAAGGCTCCCGCCGCCAAGAAGTAGTCCACGCACCGGGGCGGAGCGCGCGCTCCGCCCCGACGCCATCGTCGTTTCGTTTCACACGCCACGCCGACCGGTGTTCTTGGCACGACAGGAGCCATCCACCAGGAGGTGGGCGATGAGTGCGAAGCGAGATATCATCCAGGCCGCCGAGCAGGAATATGCGACGCTCCGCGCCGCCGTGCACGGCCTCGACGAACCGACCATGCGCGAGGTCTGGCTGGGCACGTGGGGCGTGCGTGAGATCGTGGCCCACATCGCGGGCTGGCACCGCGAGATGATTCCGGCGCTCGAGCGCCTGGCGCGCGGCGAGCCGCCCTATGCGGAAGGGACGTACGACGACTTCGACCGCTGGAACGCACGCTTCGTCGACGCGCGCAAGGACGTCGCCACGCGCGACCTGGTCCACGACATGGACGGCTCGCACCGTGACTTCTTGCGCACGGTCGAGCGCCTGGACGACGCGGATCTCGCGGACGGCACGACCGCCCGAGGCCTCGTCGACGGCGTGTCCATCGCGCACTATCGCGAGCACGCCGCGCAGATCACGGATTGGCGCAGCCGCGCGGCGCGCTGAGAGCGGCGCCCGCTGACCGTCGTCCCGCTGCACGCAGTTCGGACGCTGTTCCTCGAGCGCCAGCACCTCGCGCGCCCGCGAACGCGTCCGCTGACCGCGGCGCGCCTGCGTCGCTTCGCCGAGGACGTCGGGGGCGTGCAGCTGGACTCGATCAACGTAGTCGAGCGCGCGCACTATCTCACGCTCTGGAGCCGCTTCGGGCCGTACGATCGCGCGCGCCTCGACACGCTGGTTTACCGGCGCCGTGTCCTGTTCGAATACTGGGCCCACGCGGCGTGCCTCGTGCCTACGTCCGCCATGCCGTGGTGGCGCCGCGCGATGCTCGACTACCGCGTGCGCCACACCGGCTGGTCCGACTGGCTGCGGAGCAACACGCGCACGCTGCGCCAGGTGCGGGAGGCGATCGCGCGCAACGGCCCCATGGCCAACGCCGACTTCGAGGGGCGCCGCCCGCGCGGCGCCGCCGGTTGGTGGAACTGGAAGCCGGTGCAGCACGCCCTCCACTACCTGTGGATGAGCGGCGCGCTTACGATCCACTCGCGGCGTCACTTTCACAAGCGCTTCGATCTCCTCGAGCGCGCGCTGCCCGAGGCGGTGGCGGTGGCGCCGGTATCGGCCGAGGAGTTCCGGCGCTGGCACCTCGAGCGGACGCTGCACGCGCTCGGCGCGGCCACGGTCGGCGATATCGCCGGCTACATGACGTTCCCGCGCTTCGGACCGCAGGGTCGCCGACCGGCCCTGGCCGCCATGCGCGCGAGCGGCGAGATCAGCGAGGTGACGGTCGAGGGCGGAAGCATCCCGTGGCTCGTGCTCACACGCGACGTGCCGGCACTCACGCGCGCCGCCGGTCGCCCGGCGGCGTCGGCGGGGACGACCCTGCTCTCACCGTTCGACTCGCTGCTCTGGTACCGCGAGCGCATCGCGCGCCTCTTCGGCTTCGACTACCGAATCCAGGTCTACACCCCGAGCGCCAAGCGGCTGCACGGCTACTACACGCTGCCGATCCTGCACGATGGTCATCTCATCGGCCGCGTGGACGCCAAAACGCTGCGGGCCGCCGGTCGCCTCGATATCGTGAGCGTGCATTTCGAGCCGTGGTTCGCGGCGGGACGGCCGGCACCGATCGCCGGCGGCGTGGTCGAGCGTGACGCCGCGCTGGCGGGCCTCGCCGACGCGCTGCGCTCGCTCGCGACGTTCGTCGGCGCCCGCGACGTGACGCTGCAGCAGGCGACACCCAACCGGCTGCGCGCGCCGCTGCAGCGGGCACTCGCGAGCGGCGAGACGCTACTCGGAGAGTAGGACGAAGTCCGTCGCGATCGCGCGCTGGCCGTCGCGCGGATACAGCTGCGTGACCAGCGTCCGGTGGCCCGGCGCGCTGATCTTGACGTGGACGTGTGGCGGGCGTCCGGGATAGCGGCCGGGCGCGACGGTTTCGTAGGTGAACGCGCCATCGGTGCCCGTGCGCTGCGTCGCGCGCAGCTCGTCCTGGTACTCGCCGCGCGTGTCGGCCGACCACCACTCCAGCCGCGCGCCGGGGAGCGGTGTGCACCCCTTCGCCGAGCGTACCGTGCCGCGCACGACGAGGCCGTGACCGGTGACCGAGCGCTCGGGCGCGTCGGGCTTATAGAAGGGGCCGAGCATGTCGGGCGCCGTCGGCGCGCACGGTGTCGACTGTGCCGACACCGGCGCGTGCAGTGCCGCGGCGAGGAGCGCGACGAGGAGCGCAATCACGACGCGAGCCATGGGCGCATGGTAGCATCGCGCACTATATGTCCACGCGACGCGCGATCGACGAGGAGAGCCCGCACGCGTGATGCGCGATGTGTGGCGGGTGTTCGGGACGTACATCGCGGCGGTCGTGGTCATTCTGGTGACTTCGGGTGTCGCAATTCTCACGTTGAAATCAGCGTTTCCCGACACGCCCGATCAGGTGTTGTTGCAATCGCTACCTGGCCTGCTTGCCGGCATCCTCGCCTCGTCGTTTGCGCTGCTGTTCACGCTGCTCGTGATCGTCCAACCGGCGACGCCCGCAGCGCTACGGCTGGCGCCGGGCTGGGAAACAGACCGCACGCTCGTCGTCATGATTCTCGGTATGCTTGCGCTCGGACAAACCCTCGACTCGTTGACGTGGCTGGCGGGCCTTGCCGACCGCGGCTCGCTGGTGTTCGTGAGGCGCGTGCTCGAAGGCGCGGTGGGGCCCGAACTCTTCGCCGCAGTCCTCGTCTTAGGTGTCGTGGCGGGAATCGCCGAGGAGCTGTTCTTCCGCGGCTACATGCAGACGCGACTGGCACAGAGCTGGAGCCGCACGCGCGCGGTCGTGGTGACCGCCGTATGCTTCGGCATGCTGCACTTCGACCTGTCCGGTGTGCACGTCGTGCACGCGTTCGCGGTGGGACTCTATCTCGGCTTCGTTGTGGAACACACCGGCAGCGTGCTGCCCGCGATCGCCTGTCATATCGTGAATAACGTCCTCTACACGCTGCAGGTCGCCTTCCGCCTGACCATACACGACCGCGCCACCAACGCCGTCGTCGCGCTGGCGTGCGTGCTGCTGTTCGCGCTGTGCCTGGCGTGGCTGCGTCGGATGGCGCCGCCCCCCGCGACCGCGTGATACCCTACGACGGCGCGTGCGCCGTCCATCGACCACGCCCAGCCTGACCGGGAGGCACGCATGTCCGAGCTGACGCGGCGCTACGTCGTGATGACCCTCGCCACCGCGGCGCCCTTCGACGTCGAAGATCGCGAGGGCGTCTTCGTGCTCAAGCCATGGAAGGATCCGGCCGCATTGCGCGCGCTCGCCGCCTATCGCGACAACTGTTACCCCGAGCTCGCGCGCGACCTCGACGCGTGGATCCGCGCGATCTCCGCCGCCCCGGCCGTCCGCGGCGACGTCGGCCGCCGCAACGAGCCCCACGTACGTCCCACCGACGGCCACCGCGGCAAGCGGCCGCCGAAGCCGCGCGCAGCGGGACCGAAATCTCGCGGACCGGCCTCACGGGCGGGGAGGACCGCCCACCCTCCGCGGAAGCCGGCGTCACGACATCCGCGGCAGCCCAAGCGGCGGCGGCGACCGCGCTCGTGATCGACCCGCCGAGACGCACATGAGGCACGACGATCTCGTCAAAGAATGTGTGGCGGCGCGCGATGAGCCGCGCCCGCATCGTCCGCCGAGCGCGACGAAGCGACTGAGTCTCACCGAGGCGTACGCGGTTCAGGACCGCCTGCGCGAGGCGCTCGTCGCGCGCGGCGAGCGGGTCGCGGGCTGGAAAGCTGGCTTCACCAACAAGGCGGGCCAAGAGGCGTGGCAGGTCGCCGAGCCGGTGTGCGCGTTCCTCCTCGCCAGCGGCGTGCTGTCGAGCGGAGGCGAGATCGCCGCCACCCGCTTCGTGAAGCCGGGCGTCGAGGCGGAGGTCGCCTTCGTGCTCAAGCACGATCTCGCGGGGCCCGGCGTCACCGCGCCGCGTGCGCTGCAGGCCGTCGAAGGCGCCGTGCCGGCGCTCGAGCTGATCGACTTTCGCCACAGCGGCAAGGCCGTTGGCACCGACGCCGTTGCCGACGGCGTGTACGCCAAGGCCATCGTGCTCGGCGGAGCGCTCACGCCGGTGACGGGCATCGATTTGGCACTCGAAGGCGTGGTCTACGAGCAGAGCGGCAGCGTGGTGGCGACGAGCACCGCGTACGAGGTCATGGGCAACCCGCTCAACTCGCTCGCGTGGATCGCGAACCACCTCGGGGGGCGTGGCCTCGGCCTGCGCGCGGGCGACGTCGTCATGACCGGCTCGGTCTCGAAGATCCTGACGGTCAAGGCCGGTGACAGCGTGCGCGCGACCTTCACGCGCCTGGGCTCCGTGAGCGTCAGATTCAGCTGACCGGCGCCCGCATGTTTGAGCGCGCGACTCGGGCGAGCGGAGCCACGCGTGCCTAGCGCCGGCCACCCGCGAGTCGATCCGAACTCGCGGCTCTCGCGACAATCTCTCGTCGTGACGGGCGGCGGTGGCGGGATCGGCGGTGCCATCGCGCGCGCGTTCGCCGCGGAGGGCGCGGGCGTCGTCGTTGCGGACGTCGGCGACAACGCCGAGCGCATCGCGGCGGCCATCCGGGCCGACGGCGGTCGCGCGATCGCCGCGCGCGCCGACGTGACGCGCACCGCCGACGTGCAGGCGCTCATGGAGCTCGCCGAGCACGAGCACGGCCGACTCGACGTGCTCGTCACCTGTGCGGGCCTGGGCCTGAGCGGCTTGCTCGCCGAGCAGGACGAGACCGACTGGCTGCGCGTCATCGACGTCAATCTGAACGGCACCTATCGCGCCATCCGCGCGGCGCTGCCGCGGATGATGGCGCAGGGCCGCGGCCGCATCGTCACGATCGCGTCCGTGCTCGGCAAGACGGGCGGCTACGGCTACGTGAGTGCGTATGTCGCCTCCAAGCACGGCGTGATCGGCATCACGCGCGCGCTCGCCGCCGAGCTCGGCTCGCAAGGTTATCCCGGCATCACCGTCAACGCGATCTGTCCCGGCTACACGCGCGCCGGCATGGGCATCGCCGTGCAGTCCACCAAGGCGGGGCCGCGCTCCGGCGAGGAAATCTTCGAGCGCTACTACAAGCGGCACGTCCCTCAGCGGAGGATGATGGAGCCGGAGGAGATCGCCAGCGTCGCCGTCTTTCTCGCCTCGCCCGAGGCGGCCGGCATCACCGGACAGGCGCTGAACGTGGACGGCGGCTTCGTGATGTCGTAGTGACGACCGCCGAGCTGGTCGCGCTCACGCGCGCGCGCCTGGCCGCGCGTGAACGGCGGGTGGTCGTCGGCGGGCCGCTGATCAAGGCGGCCGTGCTGCTTCCGATCCTCGATCGCGGCGAGCCCTATCTGGTGTTCGCGAAGCGCACGGACAGCGTCGGCCAGCACGCCGGTCAGATCTCGTTTCCCGGGGGCCGGGTCGATCCCACCGACGCCGGCTTTCTCGAGGCGGCGCTGCGCGAGGCGCACGAGGAGGTGGGACTGTCGCCGGAGAGCGTCGAGCCGCTTGGCGCGCTCGACGACCAGGAGACCGTCGCCACGCAGTTCATCATTACGCCGTGGGTCGGCCTCGTGCGCGATCCCGTCCTCTGGCGACCCGACGGGCGCGAGATCGAGCGGGTGATCGAGGTGCCGTTCGCGGCGCTGCTGGAGCCCGCGAATGCGCGCATCGAGCACTGGACGCGCGACGGCGTCACGCGCGCCGTCTATTTCTATGACTACGCGGGGGATACGATCTGGGGCGCCACCGCGCGCATCCTGCGCGACTACCTCGCCATCGTCACCGCGCCCTGACGCCGCCGATGACGCGTGACGC
The DNA here is from genome assembly GCA_046725765.1 of Candidatus Methylomirabilota bacterium. GTDB lineage: Bacteria > Methylomirabilota > Methylomirabilia > Rokubacteriales > CSP1-6 > AR12. The sequence continues at coordinate 19,578 of JBKOZH010000140.1, forward strand.
CCGCGAGGCGGCGGGTCTGTGCGGCGCGTGTCGGCACGCACGGCGGGTGGAGTCCGCGAAGGGGTCGGTGTTCTGGCTGTGCGCCCGGAGCGCGGACGATCCGCGCTTCGCCAAGTATCCCCGGCTGCCGGTGCTGCGGTGCGCCGGGTTCCAACCGACGGACGAGCCGCCAGCGGACACCGCCGCGCAGCGCGACTAGCCCTTCACGCCTCCCGCGCCCCAGCCCTGCACGAGGTAGCGCTGGACGGCGGCGAAGAACACGACGGCGGGTACGGTGATCATCACACCGGCCGCCATGATCATGCCCCAGTCCACGATGGTGGCGTTGAAGAGGTCGTTGACGCCGACCGGCAATGTCTTGAGCTCCTCGGAGGTGATCAGCACGAGGGCAAAGAGGAAATCGTTGTAGGCGAGGATGAACGTGAAGATCGCGGCGGCGATCAGCCCCGGCAGGGCGAGTGGCAGGACGACGTGCCACACGGCGCGCCCGCGGCCGGCGCCGTCGACCAGCGCGGCCTCCTCCAGCTCGAGCGGGATCGACTCGAAGAATGCTCGGAGCAGCCACAAGCAGAACGGCAGGCAGAACGTCGTGTAGGACAACACCAGCGCCAGGCGCGTGTTCACGATGCCGAGCTGCTTCACCAGGATGTAGAAGGGGATGATGATCATCACCGGCGCGAACATGTAGGTGGTGAGGATGAGGCCGGCGACCTTCTCGCGGCCCGCGAAGCTGAAGCGCGTCAGGCCGTAGGCGCCGAGCGCCGAGACGCTCAGCGTGAGGGCCACCGTCGCCAGCGAGACCAGTGCGCTGTTTCGGAAGAACGTCACGAACGCCGTCTCGCCGAAGAGCCGGGCGAAGTTTTCCAGCGTCGGATGCGCCGGGATCAGGCGTGGCGGCGTGGCGAAGATCTCGGCGGACGGCTTCAGCGACGTCGACAGCATCCAGAACAGCGGGAACGCGCCGACGGTCAATAAGATGGCGCCCCCGGTATAGAGCAGCCCCGCGCGGCCCGCGTGCCCCCGCCTCACGACATGGCCTCCTGCCGCTCGAAGACACGGAAGTAGACCGCGGTGGCGACGATGAGCATCACGAACATGATGACGGCCAGCGCCGCCCCCATGCCGGCCTGCAGGTAGGTGAAGCTGCGCGCGTAGGCATAGACGGGCAGCGTCCGGATGTAGCGGCTCACGCCGCCGTCGCCGGCCATCAGCCAGACCGTGTCGAACTTGGTGAACATCCAGATCGAGCGCAGCAGGACGATGACGAACAGCACGCTGCGTGTCTGAGGCAGCGTGACGTGGCGGAAGCGCCGCCACGCGCCCGCTCCGTCGACGGTGGCGGCCTCGTAGAGCTCGGGCGGGATCGTCTGCAGCCGGGCCAGATAGGTGACGACGACGAACGGAAAGAACTGCCACACGCTCGTGATCACGAGCGAGGTCATGATCCAATCCTTGCCGAGCCAGGCCACCGGCGCGCGCACGACCCCGCTCGCGACCAGGAGGTGGTTGACGAGGCCGTATGCGTCGTTCAGCAGCCACTTCCAGAGAATCACCGCGACGATGGTCGGGATGACGTAAGGGAACAACACGACGCCGCGCAGGAGGTTGCGGCCGCGGAAGCCCTCGTTCAGCAGCAGCGCGGTCGGAATGCCGACGGCGAGCTGCAGCACCAGCGTGGCGCCCGCATACACGAGGCCGTGCGCGAAGCTGTTCCAGAACTCCTCGTCGTGGGCGAAGTAGACGTAATGGCCGAGCCCGACGAAGCGCTGCACCGGCAGGAACGCGTGCTTGTCGAACAGGCTCAGCCACGCGTTGTACAGGACGGGAAAGACGACGAGGCCGCCCAGCAGCAGCAGGGCGGGGGCCAGCAGCAGCCAGCCGGCGAGTGCGTTGGGCCTCACTCGCCCGACCTCGCGCCCGCGCTTACGACCAGCGCTTGTGACCGAGCTGCGTGAGCAGCTCCTCGGCGCGCCGTTGCGCGCGATCGGCCTCGGCCTTCGGCGGCTTCTGGCCGACCATGACCTCGACGACCATGTCGGCGACGATGCTCGAGCCGTCGAGCTCGGCCAGGAAGGGGAGCGCGTTGTCCTCGGCGCGGGTGAACCCGAGCGGCAGCAGCCGCTTGTCGCGCAGCGCCGTGATCATCACGTCGTGCCAGGGGCGCCACTTCTTGATGCGCGGATGGGACAGATACTCGGCGTCGCCCAGCATGGACTTGAAGATCGGCGTGAGATGGATGGGCACCGAGTGGCAGTACGCCATGTAGTGCTCTTTCTTGTAGAAGAGCCGCAGGAACTCGAACGCCTCGTTCGGATACTTCGACTGCGAGAACACCGCCCAGTTCTCCCCGTCGAGCGTCGTCATGCCGGTCTTGCCGGACGGTCCGCGCGGGCGCAGCAGCGGCGCGAAGTGCTCGGGGTCGCGCAAGTTTTCCGGCGCATACTTCTCGATGTATCCGATGGTGCGGGCGCCGGAGAGGTGCGCCATCGCGATCTTGCCCGTCGAGAGCGCGGCGAGGGTGTCGAGGTACTTCTGCCCGGACCACCCTGCGGGCTGGAAGCGGTTGAGCTTCTGCAGATAGTCCAGGATCTCGAGCATGGCCTTGCCGTTGAGCTGCGGCCGCCACGTTTTTGCGTCCACCCATGTGCCGCCATTCGACGCCAGCCACTCCGCCGGGTGTACGAAGCCGATGTAGAGCTTCTCGCCCGGCAGCTGCAACGCGTGTCGGCCGTCCTCGTTCAGCGCCGCGCAGAGCTTGAGCATGTCGTCGAACGTCTCCGGCGACTTGATGCCCTTTTTGTCTCGAAGGTCGCGGCGTTCGCAGACGTACGTGGCCCCCATGGCGTGGGTGACGCCGTAGTACTTGCCGTCGAAGTACTGCAGCTTCAGCGTCGCTTCGTGGATGTCGTTCTCGCCCAGCGCGCGGATGAGCTCGTCCATCGGCCGCAGGAGCTGCTTGACGTAGAGCGAGGCCGTCATGAACGGGTTGAGATGGGTGAGGTCCGGCGGGCTTCCGGCGGCGAGCGACGCGAGCAGCTTGGTGTTGAGGTCGCCCCAGCCGAGCGCCTGCTGCTTCACCTTGAAGCCGGGGAACTTTCGCTCGAATTCGGCGATGGAGGTGTCCTGGATCGTCTTGACGGTCTGCGGCTCGACCTCCGTGTGCCACACGTTGAGCTCGCGCACCTGCTGGCCCAGCGCGGCCGGCGCGCGCGACAGCAGCGTCGAGCCGGCGGCGGCGACGGTGGTGGCTTTCAGGAAGTGGCGCCGGGAGACGAGCGGTGATCGCGTCATGAAATGACTCCTTGTGGTTGGCGCGGAGTCTAGGACCGGGCGGCGGTGGCTGTCAACGATGCGGCGCTCCGATGCTCACGCGGAGAAGCGAGCATCACGGCGCCCAGAGATACAAAAACCGCGGTCCGGCGCCCGTCAGCGTCGCGAGCCGTTCCAGAGTCGTCTCGAGCGCGGCGGCCTGGTTTCGGGTTTGCGCGTAATACGTCGCCTGGTACTCGCGCGGCCGCTTGTAGACGATGACCTTGGCCTCGTCGACACCCATCGCGCTGCGCGCAGCGGCCAGCGCGTCCGGCATGTAGCCGATCGCGTCGATGAGACGGCGCTCGAGCGCCTGCGGCGCGGTGAAGATGCGTCCGTCGGCCAGCCCGCGCGCGACGTCCTCGGGCAGCCGCCGGCGCTCCACGACCTTGGCCACGAACTGCCGCTGCAGCTCGTCGATCACCGACTGGAAGATCGCGCGCTCTTCCGGTGTCAGCGTGCGGAACGGACTGCCCATGTCCTTGTGCTCGGCGGACTTGATGGTGTTCGTGGCGACCCCGATCTTGCCGAGGAGACCTTCGACGTTGGCGGTGAGCATGATCGTGCCGATCGAGCCCGTGACCGTGGTCGGGTGCGCAATGATTCGGTCGGCGGCCAGCGCGATGTAGTAGCCGCCCGACGCCGCCACGTCCATGAGCACGGCGACGACGGGAACCTTGGTCTGCTCGCGGAAGAGCGTGATCTCGCGATAGACGATGTCGGACGCGGTGACCGTGCCGCCCGGCGTATTGATGCGCAGCACGAGCGCCTTCAGGCGCTCGTCCTTCGCCGCCTTCTTCAGCTCCTCGCGGATGCGCACCAGCATCGGCACGCGTACGGGCGAGGGCCCCAGGCCGAGCCCGCCCGAGGGCGCCTCGTCCGTGATGAAGCCGGAGATGTCCATCAAGAGGATCTTCGTCTCGCCGCGGCCCTCGACGACCTCCTCTTCGAGCGGCCGGATGCGCGGCGTGAGGTCCACCGAGAGCACCGAGCACGCGGTGAGCGTCGCGAGCGCTAGCGCGAGCGCGGTCACGCGCAGCATGGCGGCCAGTATACTAGCCGCCCATGAGCCTCTCCATCGACGACGTGCACGCCGCGGCGCGACGCCTGCGCGAGCGGATCCACCGCACCCCGGTGCTCTCGTGCCAATCGCTGGACGACCGGACCGGCTTCGCGGTCTTTCTGAAGTGCGAGAATCTCCAGCGGGCCGGCGCGTTCAAGATCCGCGGCGCGCTGAACAAGCTCCTCACGCTGAGTGACGACGACCGGCGGCGCGGCGTCGTCGCGTTCTCGTCCGGGAACCACGCGCAGGGGGTCGCACTCGCCGCGCAGCTGACCGGGACGACGGCGATCATCTGCATGCCGTCGGATGCGCCGAAGCTCAAGGTCGAGGCGACCCGGCGCTACGGCGCCGAGGTCGTCTTCTACGATCGGCAGCGCGACGATCGCGAGGCGGTGGCCCGCGGCATCGCCGAGAAGACAGATCGCGTGCTGGTGCCACCGTTCGACGACTACGCGATCATGGCCGGGCAGGGCACGGTTGCGCTGGAGCTCTTTCAGGACGTGCCGTCGCTCGACGCCGTGCTGACGCCGGTGGGGGGCGGTGGGCTGATGGCGGGCTGCGCGACGGTCGCGCGCGCGCTCTTTCCCGGCATCAGGATCTTCGGCGTCGAGACGGAGAGCGCCAACGACACCTACCTGTCGCTCCGCAAGGGCGAGCGCGTGACGATTCCGCCCCCGCCCACGATCGCCGACGGGATCCGGCTGACCACGCCCGGAGCGCTCACGTTTCCCATCGTCAAGGCCAGCGTGGACGGCGTGCTCCTCGTGAGCGACGACGAGGTGCGCGAAGCCGTGCGGTTCCTCGCGCTGCGCGCGCACGTCGTCGCGGAGCCCACCGGCGCTGTCGCCGCGGCGGCAGTGCTGTTCGGACGCGTGCCGCTGCCCGCGGGGGCGCGGGTCGGCGTGGTGCTCTCGGGTGGCAACGTCGATCCCGAGGTGCTCGGCGAGATTCTGACGGCCTGACGTTACGGCGGGCGTACCGCGCCGCCGCCCGTCTGGGCGGCGAGGCTCAAGTCGTCCACCAGCATGCGGTACAGACGCTCCTGCGCCGCGTCGTCCTCGCCGCGCAGCACCGCCGAGGGATGAAGCGTCGCGAGCGTATGGGGCGCCCAGCGCGTGGCGACCACCCGGCCGCGATCGCGCATGAGCCGGAAGTCGTCGCCGAGCAGGGCACGGGCGGCCGTCGCTCCGAGGCACACGAGCGTGTCGGGCTTGATGAGCGCGAGCTCGGCCTCGACCCACGGCCGACAGGCGGAGATCTCCGACAGGCGCGGCGTCTGATGGATGCGGCGCTTGCCGCGCATCACGAACTTGAAGTGCTTCACCGCGTTCGTGACGTAGAGTGCGTCGCGGTCCAGGCGGACTTCGGCGAGCGCGCGATCGAGTACCTCACCCGCCGGTCCGACGAACGGCGCGTCGCGCAGATCCTCCTGGTCGCCGGGCTGCTCGCCGACAAGCACGATGCGCGCATCGGCGCGTCCGCGGCCGAACACCGTCTGGGTGGCGTCGCGATGGAGCGGACAGCCCTCGCAGCGCTTGGCCGCCGCCGCCAGCGCTGGGAGGTCGCCGCCCGCCGGCACGAACGAGGCGGCGCCGCCGCCCTCGGCCTGCAGGCGCAGGACCTCCTGCTGCTCGGCGCGCTCCCCCTCGCGCCGTCCTTGCGCCGCGAGACCGTGAAGTCGGCGGACGGCGGGGTCAGCGCGATCCTCGAGCAGATCGCGGCGCTCGTTGATAATCCGCCACAGCACGTCGTAGAGCGCGGCCCAGCGCGCGGGATTGTTCGCGGCGGCTGCTTGGCGCGCGAGCTCGAGGAACCGCGGCGGCACCCGGAAGAACTTCGACGCCGCGGGCGCGGGTGGCGCGCCAGGCCGCTCGCGCCACTGGACGTCACCCGGGCTGACGCCATCGCTGAGCAGCGCGCGCGCCGTCCCCTGCCAGCTGTCGAACGTGGGCTCGATCTCGACGGTGACCATCGCGGCACCAACCCCGCGACGCGCTTCAGCGGCGGTGGAAGGCCGGGACGACGTCCTCGGCCAGCTGGCGCAGCTGGTCGAGCATCATGTCGGGCGGACACATCGGTCGCGCGATGAACTTCGATCCGCCACCGGCGACGTACTCCTCGAGCCGTTCGCGCAGCACCGCCGCGGGGCCGAACGCCGTGCAGCGCTCGAGGGTCGCGTCGTCGACGCGATTGCGCGGGATGAACGGAGCCGCGACGGCACGGGCGCGCGCGCGGTCGGGCGCGAAGCAGAAGTTGATGAGCGTGCCGAAGTGATCGGCAGGCACCTCGCGCCCGGCTTCGGCCGCGAAGCGCTGCGTCTGGGCCACCCCGGCGGCGAAGCGGTCGGGGGGGATGAAGGACGGGATCCAGCCATCGCCGAATCGTCCCGCGCGCCGCATGGCCGCCTCGCTGTTGCCTCCGATCCATGCTGGCATCGGCTGCTGAATCGGCCTCGGCAGCACGGTGATCTTGTCGAGCCGCCAGAACTCACCCTCGAAGGTGACCTCGTCCTCGCTCCAGCAGCGGCGCATGATCGCCAGCGCCTCGTCGGTGCGCCGCCCGCGCTCCTTGAAGGGCACGCCGGCGGCATGGAACTCGCGCTCCTGCTCGACGCCGATGCCGAACGCGGGCAGCATGCGGCCGCCGGACAGATAGTCGATCATCGCGATCTCGCGCGCGGCGGTGACCGGATTGCGAAACGGCGTGATGAATACGCTCGGACCGAACTTCAAACGCCGCGTACGCGCGGCGACCGCGGCCAGCGTGGTCATCGGCTCGGGCACGGGCAGCGGCGAGGAGAGCCGCTCGGAAAACCAGAGCGAGTCGATCTCGGTCGTTTCGCACAAATCGACGAGCCGCCACAGGAACGCCGCACCGTCCGGGCCGGCGGGCCACGGGCCCGGCATCACGCCGAGCCGATACTTGATCTGCATTGCGCGCACTCTACCATCTTTGTAGAATGAACCGCGGTTCAGCCATCGGCATGCGCGATCCCGACAAGCCCCAGCAAATCCTCGACGCGGCCGTGCGCGTGTTCGCGCGCACCGGCTTCTACAACTCGCGCGTCTCGGACATCGCGCGCGAGGCGGGCATCGCGAGCGGCACGATCTATCTCTACTTCAAGACGAAGGACGACATCCTCGTCACGCTGTTCCGCGAGAAGATGGCGGGCTTCGTCGACGGCGCGCGCAAGGCGATCGCGGACGAGCCGGATGCCGTGGCCAAGCTGCGCCGTCTGGTGCGGCTGCACTTCGAGACGCTCGAAGCGCACCCCGACCTGGCCGAGGTCGTCCAGGTCGAATTGCGCCAGGGCCAGAAGTTCTTCCGGGGGGCTTCCGCGCACGAGGTGTCCGCGTACTTCGACCTCATCGGTGCCGTGCTGCAGGAGGGCGTCGCCGCCGGCGTGTTCCGATCAGATCTGCCCGTCAAGGTCGCCACGAAGATGCTCTTTGGCGCCATGGATCAGGTGACGACGTCGTGGGTGCTCGGCAAGCGAGGTTACCGGCTCGCGGACGCCGCGGAGCCCGTGGCCATCATTTTCCTCAAAGGAGTCCGTCGCGATGGCATTTGAGACGCTCGTGCTCGCGCGCGAGGAATCGTACGCGATCGTCACGCTGAACCGCCCGCCGGCGAATGCCATCAGCGAGCCGCTGATCCGTGAGCTCAACGACGCGCTGAACGCGGTGCGCGACGACGACAGCGTGCGGTCGGTGATCGTCACCGGGGCCGGCGACAAGATCTTCTGCGGCGGCGCCGATCTCGGCTCGGCGTTCTCGGGCGGCGACGTCGAGGCGTTCATCCGCTTCGGCAACTCCGTGATGCGGAAGATCGAGCGCTTTCCCAAGCCCGTCATCGCGGCGATCAACGGCCACGCGATGGGCGGCGGCATGGAGATCGCGATGGCGTGTCACTTCCGTCTCATGAAAGACGGCGCGCGCATGGGACAGACGGAATCCAACCTCGGCATCATTCCCGGATACGGCGGCACGCAGCGCCTGCCGCGGTTGATCGGCCGCACGAAAGCGCTCGAGTTTCTCATCCTCGGCACCCAGATCCCGGCGGCGGAGTGTCTGCAGCTGCGGCTCGTCAACCGGCTCTGCAAGGACGGCGAGACGCTGAGCGACGCCAAGGCGCTCGCGCGCCAGCTCGGCAAGCGCGCGCCGCTCGCGACCGCCGCCATCATCAAGGCCGTCGACGAGGGAATCGAGGCGCCGATGGCGAAGTCGATCGACATCGAGCTCGAGGCGTTCTTGCCGACGCTCCGCAGCGAGGACGCCGCCGAGGGCATCCAGGCGTTCTTCGGCAAGCGCGAGGCGCAGTTCAAGGGCCGATAGTGGACCTCGGTATCCGCGGCAAGGTCGCGCTGGTCACCGGCGGCGCCCGGAGCCTCGGTAAAGCCGATTGTCTCGCCCTCGCCGCCGAGGGCTGCAAGGTCGCGGTGCTGGACCTCGACGCCGACGGCGCCGATGGCGTCGCGAAGCAGATTCTCGCCGACGGCGGCGCTGCACGCGGGTACGCCTGCGACATCCGCGAGACGGCGCAGGTGACGGACACGATGGCGGCGATCGAGCGGGATCTCGGGTCCGTGGACATCTGCGTCAACAATGCCGGCCTCATCTATACGGTCGGGCAGCTCAAAGACATGCGCGACGAGGACTGGGAGCTGAACCTGGCCGTCAACGTCACCGGCACGTTCAAGGTGACGCGGGCGGTCTTTCCCGGGATGCGCGAGCGGCGCTGGGGCCGTATCGTGTGCATGGCCTCGATCGCGGGGATCATGGGCGGCTTCGGGCAGACGGCCTATTCGACGTCGAAGATCGGGGTGGTGGGATTCGCCAAATCGGTCGCGCTCGAGGGCGCGCGGTACAACGTCACGTGCAATGCGATCGCACCCGGAATCATCGCACCGAACGCGTCGTTGTCGCCGCTGTACGACCGGATGGTGAAGCGTGTGGCGATGCAAAAAGAGGGCGAGCCCGAGGACGTGGCCGCGGCGGTGACGTTCCTCTGCTCGGAGCGGGCTCGCTATATCACGGGCGCGGTGCTGACGGTGACGGGAGGCATGGACCTCTTCACGTTCTGATAAGGAGGACACGATGGCGACAGTCCAGGAAACGTTCACCAACATGGGCAGCCGATTCCGGCCCGACAAGGCCTCGGGGACCAACGCGACCATCCAGTACGACATCAGCGGTGAGGGCGGCGGCACGTGGAATGCCGTCATCAAGGACGGTACGTGCACGGTGACGCCCGGCACCGCCAGCAATCCAAACCTGACACTCTCGATCGGCGCGCAGGACTGGCTCGACATGATCTCGGGCAAGCAGTCCGGCCAGATGCTCTTCATGTCCGGCAAGCTCAAGGTCAAGGGAGACATGGGCCTGGCCATGAAGCTCGGCTCGATGTTCTCGATGTGAGCGCGGTTGTCGCGGACGCCGATCGACGTCGTGCGATGTCGAGGGTCGGCGGCGTCCGCTACGATGCGCTCGTCGCCGGCCTGGGAGTCGTGTTCCTTGGCGGCGCATATCTGGACGTATGGGCTCACGTGCACGTGCCCGAGCTCGAGACATTCTTCACGCCATGGCACGCCGTGTTCTACGCCGGGTTCCTGAGCGTTACTGCGGTGACCGTGGCGCCGTTGCTGTTGCGGCGGGAGCCGGGAACGAGCCGGTTGGCGATGCTGCCGGACGGCTATGACCTGAGTCTGATCGGCGTGCTCGTCTTCGCACTCGGCGGCGTCCTCGACATGCTGTGGCACGTCGCGTTCGGTGTCGAGGCCGACGTCGAAGCGCTGTTGTCCCCAAGCCACCTCGTCCTCGCCGCGGGCTCAGCGCTCTTTCTCACCGGACCGCTGCGGGCGGCATGGCGTCGCGACGACGCGGCGGCGTCCTGGCCGGCGATGGTCTCGCTCGCACTCCTCTTATCGGTCTTTTCGTTCTTCACCCAGTACGTGCACCACTTCGGGCGCCCCTGGCCGGCCGCAGGCAATCGTCCGACGGCGGCCGTCTTCGCCACCGTAGCGTCAGACCCGTTGTTCCGGAATGCGGAGATCCAGAACCTGTACGTGGCGCACGGTCTCGGCGTCGCCTCGGTGCTTCTGCAGGCCGCTGTGCTCTCGGGCATCATCCTGCTCGCGATCCGGCGATGGGGTTCCGAGCTGCCTACGGGTGCCCTGACCATGGTGTTCGGCCTGAACGCCTTGCTGATCGGCGCCGCGCGCGATCAGTTGCACCTGTTGCCCGGGGCGCTGGTCGCGGGTGTTGCTGCGGACGTGCTCCTCCGAGTGCTGGCGCCCTCCGCCACCAACGTGGCCTCTGCGCGCTGGTTTGCGCTCGTGGTTCCGGCGGTCTACTTTGCGCTGTACTTCGGAAACATCGCCCTGACGCGCGGGGTCTGGTGGTCGCTGCCGCTCTGGTCGGGCGCGATCGTCCTGGCCGGGACGGTAGGCTGGCTGGTGTCGTGGCTGGCCGCGCCACCGATGATTCCAGCGCGCGCCAATCCTGACGCATCGCGAAATCGCCATGCCGCCTAGCGTCATTCGGTGTCATACTAATTACAGCAGCGACCCCCAGCTGGGAGGCGACTGGATGGCCCTGGAGCGTTTTGCAGACGTCGTCGAGCGGTACACGGACGGCTACGGAAACGGACGTGTCGTGGAGCCGCGGAACGAAGGCGTGAAGGCATGGCAGCAGGAGCTCGACCGCGCGGTTCGGCGCGCCGCAAACCTGCAGCGCATGCTCATCGACCCGCAGGAGCCGAAAGTCGGTCAGACTCCCCGCGAAGAGATCTACAAGCGGAACAAATCACGGCTGTACCGCTATCGATCCAAGCGAACGCACGCGACGCCGCTGCTGTTCGTGCCGAACCTGGGGATCAGCCGGCCCTACATCTTCGATCTCATGCCGGGCGGCTCGTTCGTCGAGCACATGACCCGCGAAGGCTTCGACTTCTACCTGCTCGACTGGGGCGTGTTCGGCCCTGAAGACAACGATCTGTCGTTCGAGGACTGCGTCACCAAGATCCTGCCGCGGATGACGCAGAAGGTGCTCGAGTCCTCCGGCGCGCAGTCCTTGTCCGTGCTCGGCTACTGCATGGGAGCGCCGCTGTCCGTGTCGTTCCTCGCCGCCTATCCCGAGACGCCGGTGAAGAACTTCATCAACATGGCCGGGCCCATCGACTTTTCGAAGATCGGGCTCTTCGGCCTGTGGCTCGACAAGAAGTACTTCAACGTCGACCGGTTCGTGGACACGCTGGGCGCCGTTCCGGCCGACATGGTGAAGGCCGGCTTCAAGCTTCTGAAGCCGACGATGGATCTGTCCACCAATCTGAATCTCTGGTGGAACCTGTGGAACGACAAGTACGTGGAGGGCTTCAACGCGCTGAACCGCTGGGCCAACGAGTACGTCGCGTTTCCGGGCGAGTTCTTCCGGCAGTGGGTCGGCGACTTCTATCAGCAGAACAAGCTGTTTCGCGGCGACGCGGTGTTCGGCGGCCGGCCGGCGCGGCTGTCCAGCATCTCATGCCCAGTGTTCGTCGTGGGGGCGAAAGAGGACTACATCGCGCCGCCCGAGTGCGTACGCGCGCTCATCGACGCGGTCTCGAGCCGCGACAAGGAATACATCGAGCTGCCCGGCGGCCACATCTCGCTGATCGCGGGCCGCGGCGCCTCGCTGCACTGCTGGCCGAAGGTCTCGGCGTGGCTGGGACCGCGCTCATAGGGAGGAAGCAACCATGGCGGACGCCACGACGCTGAATCCGATGTTCGAGCTGTGGCGCAAGCAGTTCGAAGAGTCGGCCGCCGCATGGACCCGCATGATGGGCCAGGCGCCGTCAGCGCCCGCCGACCCCACGGCCTTCTGGCGTCCCGTGCTCAATCAGGGCCTCGAGCAGTGGGCCCGGCTGTTTGCGCAGACGCCCGCCACCCCCGATCTCGCCGCGCAGTGGAAGCAGTTCATCGATCAGTGGATCGAGGCATGGTCGAAGGCGCTCGGGCAGGCGATGAACACCGAGGCCTACGCGCAGATGATGGGCAAGTACCTGGATCAGTGGCTCGTCGCCAACGCGCCCCTGAAGCGCGCGGCCGAGCAGCAGATCGATCAGGCCCTGCAGGTGCTCAACCTCGCGTCGCGTACCCAGCTCACGGCGGTCGCCAAGCAGATCGTCGAGCTGGAGGAGCGACTGGAGCGGATGGAGGACGCGCTCGGCGCGATTCTCCGGCGCCTTGAGCGCAAGGAGCCGCAATGATCGGCAAGACGATCGCGGAGCTGGCACCCGGGGACCAGGCGGAGCTGACGCGCGTCGTCGAGGACGGGGACATCGCAGCGTTCGTGGATGCCGTGGGCGACTACAACCCCGTGCACAGCGACGCAACGTACGCCGCCACGACCCCGTTCAAGGCACCGATCGCGCCCGGCATCTTCACCGCGGGCCTCATCTCGGCCGTCATCGGCACGCAGCTGCCGGGCCCAGGCGCCATCTATCTGTCGCAGTCGCTCAAGTTCGTGAAGCCGGTGAAGAGCGGGGATCGCATCACCGCGCGCGTGGAGATCACCGAGGTCATCCGCGATCGCAATCGCATCCGCCTGCAGACCGTGTGCGTCAACCAACACGGCGAGGAGGTGCTGTCCGGCGAGGCGTGGGTGATGCCGTCCAAGACGCGCGTCGTCTACGAGCCCAAGCAGCGCGCCGCCGCCGCGGGGCTGGCCGCCCTGGCGCTGCAGCCCTGGACGTGGGCGGCGCAGGCCGCGTCCTTCTGGGGCGCGTGGTCCTTGGCGCTGCTGACGAGCGGGTCGCCCCGGCGCGTCTAGCTCGCCGCCTCCACCGCGTCCTCACGGTAGAGTGCGGGTGTGAGGCGTCTCGTCGTCGCACTCGTCGTGCTGCTCGCCGGCTGCGCCATCAGCGCGCAGGGGCGCGGTGAGCGGGCTCTCCTTCGCGGCGACTTCGCCGGCGCCATCACCGAGTTCCAGCAGGCCCTTGCCGAGGATCCGGATCGACTGCGGGCGTTGCAGGGCCTCGGGGTGGCGCAGTACAAGAGCGATATGCTCGGCGACGCCGAGGCGACGTTCTCGCGGGTGCTCGCGCGCGAGCCACACAGCGGGACCGCACTGCTCTACGGCGGACTCCTCGCGCTCCGACAGCGTCAAGACGATGTCGCCGCCGACCGTCTGACGCAGCTGCGTCTCATCGAGCCCGACCCGCGCTTCGGCGCGCAAGCGGACCGCGCCTTCGCGCTGCTGCGCGCGCAGCCGGCGACCGACGAGACGCGGGCGTTCGTCGCGGCGAGCCTGGAGGACGCCGCGCGCGCCGCGCTGGAGCTGCGCGCCGCGCAGGACGAGATCAATCGCGCGTGGGCGCTCTCCGCGGCGTACCCCATTCACTGCTACCCGACGCGGCGCGGCTTCGTGTGCTTCTAGGGCCGTGCCGCGCTCGCTACATCAGCAGGCCGCCGTTGATCGACAACTCGGATCCGGTGATGTAGTCGCCGTCGGTCGAGCAGATGTACACGACCGAGCGCGCGACCTCGTCGGCGCGACCGAACCGCTTGAGCGGGATCTGGTCGAGCAGCTTCTGCCGCACCTTTTCGGGAATGCCCTCGATCATCTCCGTTTCGATGAACCCCGGCGCCACCGCATTGACGGTCACGCCCTTCCCGGCGAGCTCCTTGGCGAGCGACTTGGTGAAGGCGGCCACGCCGGCTTTGGAGGCGGCGTAGTTGGCCTGGCCGAAGTTGCCGATCTGGCCGATGACCGAGGTGATGTTTACGACGCGGCCGTAGTTCTGCTTCAGCATCCCGTCGATGAAGACCTTCGTGCAGTTGAAGACGCCGTCCAGATTGATGGCGAGGACTTTCCGCCACGACGCGTGGTCCATCTTGACGAAGCTCTTGTCCGAGTTGATGCCGGCGTTGTTGACGAGGATGTCGAGGTGGCCGAACTCGCGGAGCACCTCTTGCGCCATGCGGAACGTGTCGGGATAGTCGCCGACGTCGGCCTGGGCGAGCATCGCGCGCCGTCCCATCTTCTTGATGTTCTCCACCACGTCACGCGCGGGTCCCTCGCTGGAGACGTAATTGACGGCGACGTCGGCACCCTCCTCGCCGAGCGCCAGAGCGATGGCGCGTCCGATTCCGCGAGAGCCTCCGGTGACGAGCGCGGTGCGACCCTTGAGCCTCATTGCAGGGCAACCTCCTGCGAGCGGGAATGCGAGCCGCCAGTCTAGCACCGCCGCTGGTTGTGAGCATTGACGCGCAGTGTTAACATCGCGCCCACCATGCCGTACGTGATCAAGCGGTACTCGAATCGCAAGCTCTACGACACGCAGGAGAGCCGCTACGTCACCCTCGAGGAGATCGAGGAAATGATTCGAGCGGGCCGCGAGATCTCCGTCGTCGACGCGTCGAGTGGCGAGGACCTCACGTCGGTGACGCTGACGCAGATCATTCTGGAAAATGAGCGGAACCATCGCGCGAATCTGCCGTCGGCGTTCTTGCACCAGTTGATCAAGCACGGCGAGGCATGGCACGAGTTCGTGCAGCGCACGATGCGGTCGAGCCTCGAGGGCTTCGTGTCGAGTCAGCGCGACATGGAGCGCGTGTTCCGCGAGTGGTCGTCGCGCGCGGGCTGGGGACCCGTGGTGAGCGCGACGACGACGCCGTCGGCGTCCGAGCCGACGAAGCGCGAGGGGAGCAGCGACGCCGAGGCCGAGAAGCTGCGCGAGGAGGTGTCGGCCCTGCGCGACCGGCTCCGCTCGCTCGAAGAGCGGCTCCAGAAGCGCAAGGCCGACGGCAAGTAGTCCCGCCGCTTACGCGGCGTAGACCTCCTTCATCTTCGTGACCACGCTCGAGAACGTCTCCTGGATCCCTTTGCCGGTCTGCTCCGCCGTCGTCGAAAGCCGCTCGGCGG
The DNA here is from genome assembly GCA_046725765.1 of Candidatus Methylomirabilota bacterium. Lineage (GTDB taxonomy): Bacteria > Methylomirabilota > Methylomirabilia > Rokubacteriales > CSP1-6 > AR12. Next base: position 34,851 of record JBKOZH010000140.1, read on the forward strand.
ACTTCGTCACGGCGTGGGCATTGCCCTCGAGCAGGCGGAACGCCTTCTGGGCGTTGTCCACGGTCTCGCTGAGGGCGCGGTGGTACCACGAGAGCGGGTCCTTCGGGGCGTCCTGCCAGGCAGCCTGCCACCGCAGCGTCTGGGCCTGGGCGTCGCTCATCGCCTGAACGAAGCTCTGCGCGATCTCGCCATAGAGACGGACGCTCTCTTTGGCTGTTACCGCCGACAGCTCCGCCAGCTCGCGGAGAACGCGCTGGTTGGCGTCCGCCCACACGGTCAGGGTCTCGACCGCCTTACCGGCGCTCTGTGTGAAGACCTCTTGAGCCTTGTCCTGAGCCTTCTTGGCCCCTTCCATTTCCGTTGCTCCTTTCACTTCCGAACGGCCACGTGCATCATTCGGGTGTCACATCTGTCCTTCGTGGTGAGAGCTTAACGCGTCGCGTTAAGAGCGTCAAGCGATTTTTCGCGTTGCGTCATGCACAGAGTGATACTGTCGGGCAACCCTCCGTAAATGAAGGGATAACCGCGATGAGCGAAACGCTCGGAACGATGTTCTGGAGCCGGGTGGACAAGAGCGCCGACCAGCCCGCGCACATGTTCAAGCGGAGCGGGGCATGGACGACGCTGACGTGGCGCGAGGTGGGCGACATCGTCCGCGAGCTCGCGCTCGGCCTCGTCGCGCTGGGCCGCCAGCCGGGCGACACCGTCGCGCTGCTGTCGGCGAGCCGAGCCGAGTGGGTGCAAGCCGATTTCGCGATCTTCAGCGCGGGCTGTGTGACGGTGCCGGTGTACCCGTCCTATCCGCCCGATCTCATCGCCTATGTGGTGAACGACTCGGGCGCGCGCACGATCATCGCGGAGGATCCGGCGCAGCTCGCAAAGGTGCTCGAGGCCCGCGAGAAGATGCCCGGCCTGCAGCACATCATCGTCATCACGGGCTACGAGGCGACGCAGCCGCCCAAGATGGTGATGACGTGGGAGATGCTGCGCCGACTCGGGCGTGACAACGCGAGCGGCCATGCCGAGACACTCAAACAGCGCATCGCGGGCACCAAGCCCGAAGACCTTGCGTCGATCGTCTACACCTCTGGCACGACGGGACCGCCGAAGGGCGTGATGCAGACGCACGCGAACCACGTCGCGGCGCAAAAGGCGGGCGAGAGCTGCGCGCCGGTGCAGGAAGGCTGGGTGCACCTCCTCTTCCTGCCGCTGGCGCACTCGTTCGCGCGACTCGAGTCGTTCATCGGCGTGTACCGCGGACTCTGCACGGCGTTCGCAGAGAATCTCGACAAGGTGGGCGACAACCTCAGAGAAGTGCGGCCGCACTTCATCTGCAGCGTGCCGCGCGTCTTCGAGAAGGTCTACGCCAAGATCCTCGCCGGCGTCGAGGCGGGCCCGCCGACGAAGAAGAAGATCTTCCAGTGGGCGATCGGCGTGGGGCGCGAGGTGAGCCGACACCAGCAGCGCGGCCAGCCGTTACCCGCGGGGCTGCGGGTCAAGCGCGCGATCGCGCACAAGCTCGTCTTCGAGAAGCTGCACGCCGCGCTTGGCGGCCGGCTGCAGTGGGCGATTTCCGGCGGCGCGCCGCTGTCGCGCGACATCGCCGAGTTCTTCCACGCCGCGGGGATCCTCGTGCTCGAGGGCTACGGGCTCACCGAGACGTGTCCGGTCGGAACGTTCAATCGTCCGACGAAGTTCAAGTTCGGCTCGGTGGGGCAGGTCCTGCCGGGCATCGACATCAAGCTCGCGTCCGACGGAGAAATCCTGTTCCGGGGACCGCACATCGCGCGCGGATATTTCAAGCAGGCCGACGCGACGGCCGAGGTATTCGAGCCGTCGGGCTGGTTTCACACCGGCGACATCGGCCGCATCGACGAGGATGGCTTCGTCTTCATCACCGATCGAAAGAAAGACCTGATCGTGACCGCGGGCGGCATGAACATCGCGCCGCAGAACATCGAGAACATGCTGAAGGCCGACCCGTTCATCAGCCAGGCGATGGTCTACGGCGACCGCAGGCCCTATCCGGTGGCGCTGATCACGGTGAATCCGGAGGAGCTCGCGAAATTCGCGAGCGAGCAGGGTATCGTCGCCACCGATCCCGCGGTCGTGGTCAAGCATCCCAAAGTCGTCGAGCGTGTCGCGCGCACCGTGGAGGAAAAGAACTCGCAGCTGCAGTCGTACGCGAAGATCAAGAAGTTCACCGTGCTGCCCGGCGATTTCACGCAAGAGGGCGGCGAGCTGACGCCGACGCTGAAGGTCAAGCGCAAGGTCGTGTCGAACAAGTACATGACCACGATCGAGGGGCTGTACCGCTGACCTCGCTCGCGGGCAAAGTCGCGGTTGTGACGGGCGCCAGCCGCGGCCTCGGCCGCGCCATGGCGCGGGCGTTGGCGGAGGCGGGCGCAGCCGTCGTGCTCGCCGGGCGCTCGAAGCCCGCCCTGGAGGAGACCGCGCACCAGATCGAGCAGGATGGCGGCCACGCCCTCGTCGTGCCGACGGACGTGACGCGCTACGCCGACGTCGAAACGCTGATGGAGCACGCGCTGCGTGAACTCGGCGGCCTCGACATCGTCGTCAACAACGCCGGCATCGCCCGCGTCACACCGTTCGCGGAGGCCACGCCCGACGACTGGCGCGCTATCCTTGACGTCAATCTGACCGGTGTGTTCAACGGCTGCCGCGCCGCCGCGCCGCACCTCATCGCACGTCGCGCCGGCAAGGTCGTCAACATCGCCTCCGTGCTGGGCGCGGTGGGTCTGGCGGGCTATACGCTTTATGCGGCCACCAAGGGCGGCGTCATCGCGCTCACGCGCACGCTCGGAGTCGAGTGGGCGCGCCACAACATCCAAGTGAATGCGATCGCGCCGGGGTGGTTCGTCACCGAGATGAACGAACAGGCGTTCGCCGACCCGCGCATCCACGAGCGGCTCACCCGCGACATCCCGATGCGTCGCACGGGGCGACTCGAGGAGATCGGTCCGCTCGTCGTCTTCCTGGCCTCCGCCGGGTCGGATTTCATGACCGGCCAGACGGTCTTCCTCGACGGCGGTCACACCGCCGCCTGACATGCGCGGCCTTTGGGGGTTCGTCGCGGCGATCGTGGTGGTGCTCGTGGGCGGGGGCATCCTCATCGGGTTTGCCAGTCGCCCACCCGCGCGCCTGTGGACCTTCCAGTACAAAGTGGTCGGCAC
>JBKOZH010000079.1:0-6865 GCA_046725765.1 Candidatus Methylomirabilota bacterium
GCCTACGACCAGGCCTACCGCGTGGCCGGCGGCGTGCTGGTCGAGATCGGGCTCGCGCGCCGGACGCAGCCGTTCGAGCTCGAGGCGGCCATCACCGAGCACACGGCGGCGGTCGCCTATCTGGTCTCGCCGTTCACGAGCCCGCCCGGCGTGCTGTCGCTGGAGCAGGTGCTCGCCATCGCGCACGCGCGCGGCGTCCCGGTCATCGTCGACGCCGCGTCGATGCTGCCGCCGCGAGAAAATCTCACCAAGTTCCTGCGTCTGGGCGCCGATCTCGTGAGCTTCAGCGGCGGCAAGGGGATCCGCGGCCCGCAGTCGACGGGCATTCTGGCCGGCCGGCGCGACCTCGTGCGCGCCGCCGCGCTGAACGCGAGCCCCAACCAGGCGCTCGGGCGCGCCTCCAAGACGTCGAAGGAGGAGATCTGCGGCCTCGTCGTCGCGCTGGAGTGCTTCATGGCCGAGGACGAGAAGGCCGAGATGAAGCGCTATACCGACGTCTGCGCGACGATCGTCGAAGCGCTCGCGGACATTCGCGGGTTGCGCGTCGTCGTCGAGCAGGATCCCGTCAATCGCGTGATTCCGCACGCCGTCGTCTACTTCACGCCGGACTGGGTCGGTCCGTCCGGTCACGCGGTGCAGGTGGCGCTCGCCCAGGGCGATCCGCACATCTACGTGCAGCAGGGCGCGCACCAGGGCGGCTACGTCGACGAGATCGCGATCGATCCGATCAACCTTCAGCCCGGAGACGCCGCCGTCGTCGCTGCGCGGCTGCGGGAGGAGCTGATGCGGTAGATTGTTCGTGACAATGAAGGATCGCGCGATCTTCTACGGCTGGTGGGTGGTCGCCGCCTTCTCCGTCACCACGTTCCTCTCCACGGGTGTCCGCCACGCCGTGGGCCCGTTCCTCAAGCCGATCGTGGCCGATCTGCACCTCGATCGCGCCAGCTTCTCGCTGGTGATCGCGCTGAGCCTGCTGCTCTACGGCGTCTTCATGCCGTTCGCCGGCATGCTGCTCGACCGTTTCAGCGTTCGGCTCGTCAGCTCGCTCGGCACACTGCTGCTGGCCGCGTCGCTGGTGATGACCGCGATGGTGCGCGACGTCTGGGAGTTCGCCCTCGTGTACGGCGTGCTCGTGCCGCTCGGCCTGGCCGGCACTGGGCCGGTGATCGCCTCCGGCGTGGTCGCGCGCTGGTTCAACAAGCGCCGCGGCACCGCGCTGTCGGTGCTCGGCAGCGCGTCGATGACCGGGATGAGCCTCCTCGTGCCGGCGGTGACGTGGCTGATCATCAACACCGGCTGGCGGATCACGTACGTCGTCATCGCGGCCGGGATCCTCGTGCTCGTGCTTCCGCTCTGCCTGTTCGTCGTGCGCGACTCGCCGGAGTCGATGGGGCTGCTCCCCGACGGGGCGGCGCCCAAAGCGCGCGGCGCCGAGGCGGCGCGCGAGCGCGTCGCCGCGGGCGAGGCCGTGCAGACGCTGGCCTTCTGGCAGCTCGCCGGCTCGTTCTTCACGTGCGGCTTCTCGATGGCGCTGCTCTCGGCGCACGGCGTGCCCATGCTCACGGACCACGGCTACACGCCGATGTTCGCGTCGTGGGCTCTCGGCGTGCTCGGCGGCTCGAGCATTGCGTTCACCGTTATGCTGGGCGCGCTCTCGGATCGATTCGGTCGGCGGCCCGTGCTCGCCGCGATCTACGCCGGACGCATCGGGATCTTCGCCGGCTTGTTCCTCATCCGCGACAACCCGACGGCGATCCTCGCGGTCGCCGTGCTCGGCGGAGTCACGATGGCCGGGACGGGCTCGATGACCTCCGCGCTCACCGCGGACATCTACGGCCGGTTTTCGGTCAGCTCGGTGTTCGGCCTGATCTTCCTCGTGCACCAGACGGGCTCGGCGCTCGGGTCGTGGCTCGCCGGCGCGCTGTTCGAGACGACCGGTGGCTATGGCGCGGCGTACGGGCTCGCCTGCGTCTTCCTCGCCGGCGCCGCCATCGTCGCGCTCAACATCGACAAGGGCGCGCGACGCATCTGGCGCGCGGCGACGGTGTCGGCGGCCGACTGACGTCTTGACAAGGCGGGCGGCGCGACTAACTTAGCCGCTGCGGTACGGTCACCCCGGCTTCACGGCCCTCACCCCTGGAAGAGGAGGCCGACCATGGCCCGCATGTCGCGCTGGCTCCCGCTGCTCTCGCTCCTCGCCTTCGTCGTGTCCGCGGTCGTGCCCGATGCGGCCGTCGCCAAGACGGTCCGAATCCCGAAAAAGGGCGCGAAGTGTGCCGACGACTCCGTCTGCCACAACCGCTGGCACCCCGACATCAAGCCGGTCGCGACGGCGGATCCTGGCGACACCGTTGTGTACGAGACGCGCGACGCGCTGGATCACGCATTCACGCGCAACTCCACGGCGGCGGACGTCGCGGCCGCGAATCTCAATCTGGTGCATCCGCTGACGGGCCCGCTGTTCGTCAACGGGGCCGAGGCCGGCGACGTCCTGGCCGTGACCGTCGTCGACATCGTGCCGGACAAGTTCGGCTTCACCGTGCAGGTGCCCGGGTTCGGCTTCCTGCGTGACCTGTTCCCGAACCCGCACATCGTGCGCTGGGATCTGACGCGCACCACGGCGACGTCGCCCGACATGCCCGGCGTCAAGGTTCGCTTCAACGGATTCACGGGCACCATCGGCACGGCGCCGGGTCCCAAAGAGGTCGACATCATGTTTCAGCGTGAGGACGCCCTCATGAAGGCGGGCGGCTTCGTGCTGCCGCCGGAGCCGAAGGACGCGGTGCCGGCCGGCGTGTGCGGAGCGAACGGGACGGCGAAGGACCGCTGTCTGCGCACGATTCCGCCGCGCGAGAACGGCGGCAACATGGACGTGAAGCAGATGGTGAAGGGCACGACGCTGCTGCTGCCGTGCTTCGTGAAGGGCTGCCTGCTGTCGATCGGTGACGTCCACTTCGCACAGGGCGACGGCGAGGTCTCCGGCACCGCCATCGAGATGGACGCCACGGTGACGGTGAAGATCGCCGTGCGCAAGGGACTGGCGGCGTTCATCCGCCAGCCGCACTTCGAGGGCGGCAATCAGCTCAAGGCCCTCGAGCCGAACAAGTTCTACGCGACCGTCGGGTTCCCGATCAAGGAAGGCGGCAAGGTGACGCCGTATCACCAGTACCTCGACGGCGTGCGCATCGGTCCGCTGATGAACCTCTCCGAGGACGTGACGCTCTCGGCCCGCGACGCGCTGCTGCAGATGATCGACTGGCTCGTGCGCGAAAAGAAGCTCACGCGCGAGCAGGCCTATTCGCTCTGCAGCGTCGCCGTGGATCTCAGGATCTCGAACCTCGTCGACGTGCCGAACTTCGCCGTCACGGCGATCCTGGACCTCGGCGTCTTCGACAAGTAGCGGGTCACGGCGGTGCAGCGTCGGGACCTCGTGCGCCTGCTCGCACTCGCCGGCGCGGCGTGTGGCGTCATGGGCCACTCGCCGTACCGGCAGTGGCAGGCGTACCGCAAATCGCGGCTGATCATCGTGGCCAGCGCGGCCGATGCCGCGTCCTTTCGCGTCGGTGAGGCGGTCGCCGCGGTGCTCGCGCGCGAGCTGCCCGAGAGCCGCGCCATGGTGGCGCGCGCGGCCGACGCCGGCGAGATCGTGAAGCTGCTCGCCAGCGATCAACTCGAAGTTGCGGTCCTCACCGCAGACGACGCGCGCGATGCCGGGGCAGGCCGCGGACGCTTCGCCGCCGACGGTGCGCTGCCGTTGCGCACGCTCGCCGTCCTTGGCGGCTACCGGCTGGTCGCGCGCGCGGAGTTTCCGGATGCCAGGGCCGAGCCGATCGCGCGCACGCTCGCCGAACACTGGCGGCCGCCGCAGGCCTTCGAAGAAGTCGCCGCGCGCGTGGTGGACGCGTTCACCGCGGAGACGGCCGGCGTGCGGAATGTGCGCGTGGACATCCGGCGCCGGGACATGGCGCCCGACGCGGATGTCACGCTCGTCGGCGTGCTCGGCATGGACATCCGTCCCAAGAACGACCCGGCCTGGTATTCGATCCGGCTGCTGTTCGGCGCGCGCGACGGGCGCTGGAGCTTCCTCAAGGCCTACCACGAGCTGCCCGGGCCGGATCCCGCGTGGACGGAGGCCGGTGGGTGGTACCGCGCCGTGGCCGAGCACGCGATCAGCCGTTGAGCCGGTTCATCTCGGCGGGGGTCGTGGCCGCCGTGCTCGTCGGCGCGCTCGTCACGCAGCCCGCGGCGCATCCCGCGAACGTCGCGCACGCACGCATCACCATCGGCGGCTCGGGCGTCGACGTCGCGCTCAGTCTGAACTTGTTCGAGCTCGATCTGGTGCTGTCGCTGGATCGCGATCTGAACGGCCGGGTCGACGCCGCGGAGCTCGAGGGTCGCCGCGCCGATGTCGCCGAGTACCTGCGTCGCGTCGTCAGCGTCTCGGCATCGGGTCACCCGCTCGCGGCAGAGGTCGTTGCCCTCCAGGCGGGGCGGAGCGGGGATGGTCGCGCGGTGCTCGAGGCAACGCTTCGGTTCGGCGCCGGTGGGCCGCTGCGCGACGTCGTTGTGCGATGCGAGCCGCTGACCGAGCTGGGGCGCGATCACACGACGGTGGCGCGGATCGACGCGGGCGGTACCAGCCGCGAGTTCGTGTTCCGGCCCGGCGTGACGTATCGCGAGGGGCCCGGAGTCGCGGCGACTGCCGTCGAGTTTTTGAAGCTCGGCATCGTGCACATCTTCATCGGGTACGACCACATTGCCTTCCTCGTGGCGCTTCTGTTGACGGGCGCCTCGCTGGCCGCAGTGGTCAAGATCGTCACCGCCTTCACCGCCGCACACAGCCTGACCCTGTCACTGGCGGCGCTCGATGTCGTCACGCTGCCGCCGACCGTTGTCGAAGTGGGCATCGCACTGAGCATCGTCTACGTGGCGGCGGAGAACCTTTTCACGACACGTCGCGAGGGCCGGTGGGTCGTGAGCTTCCTCTTCGGCCTCGTCCACGGCTTCGGGTTCGCCGCGGTCCTCAAGGAGCTGGCGCTGCCCGCGTCGCGGCTCGTCACGTCGCTCGTCGCCTTCAACGTCGGCGTCGAGATCGCGCAGGTCGTCATCGTCGCGGCGGCGCTCCCGCTGCTGTCCGCGCTCACGCGTACCCGCCTGCACGTGCTGGTCACGCGCGCGGCGTCCGTGATCATTCTGGTGCTCGGGCTCGTCTGGCTCGTTCAGCGGAGCCTGGCGTGAGGCTGGCCCTCGCGGTGGCGCTGATGCTGACCGTCGCCGTGCCGGCGGCAGGTCACGACATCGAGCGCGCCGAAGCCTTGCTGATGGACGTCGCCTCGCAGCGACGCGCCGCGGCCGAGGGCGCCAGCGAGAGCGACCGCGCCGAGGCCGTCTTTCGGCTTGGCGAGACGGTCACGACGCTCGTGGAGGCGCTCAATGCCGACGTCGCCGCGCACGGCACGCGCGATCTCTTCGCGGAGCTCGTCGCCAAGCGGCTCCAGGCGCAGACCATCAACGTGGCGTGGACGCCGCCGGTGAACCGTTACGTCTACGATCTGGCCGCCTTCCGCGACTATCTCCGGCGGGCGCCGCGCGGTCGCTTTGCACCCGAAGCGAAGTTTCGTCTCATCGCTGAGCGCTTCTACGCCACGCTCGGGCCCGACCCCGAGACGCTCGTCGGCATCGATCTGCCCGCGCTGCAGCGCGCGGCTCTCGAGGAGGAGCGGTTTCTCGCCGACCACGCCGGCCACGCGCGCGCCGGCACGGTCCGGTTCTTCCTCGCCGTCGATCACTACCGGATCGCGAAGATCGTCACGGATCCGGCTCGCCGCACGGAGCACGCACGTCGGGCACGGCAGGCGCTGCAGCAGACCGTCGAGCGCTCGGGGGAAGCGTTCGAGGTCCGCGCGGCGCAGACGCTGCTCGAGCGCCTCGGCCGCTAGTCCCGGGTCTTCGCTAGCTCCGGTTCTTGAAGAAGGCGCTCTTCACGGCGATCTTGTTGTTCGCGAACGTGAACACGTCGCAGCCGTTGACCTCGACCTTTCTGCCGTCGCGTGTGGTGCCCGTGAAGAGCCACTCGGAGAGGCCCCGGTTACCCGCCACGAAGTGGCGCGTCTGTCTGAACGCCGCGTCGGGGTAGGCCGCGAAGACGCGCGCGAACGCCGCGCGCACCTGATCGTGCCCGGCGTGTCGTGCACCGCAGGCCTCGGACCCCGCCGCGCTCTCGAATACGCAATCGTCGGCCATGAATCGCATCAGGGCGTCGACGTCGTGCCGGTTCCAACCCTCGAAGAATGTGTCCAGGTCCTTCGTCGTCATCGATCGTGACCTCCGGAGTCACGATCGACGGCACGCATGCGCCAGTCAATTCCCGATACAACTGGTCGGTCGTCGTGAGCGGCACGATGTATGGTGTCGCCGCCAAACCGACCCCCATACATCTGTGCGCGCGGACGAGGCCACGCGATACATGGGGCCAGCGATCGAGCGGCTCACGACTCCGGACGATACGGCGACTTGCCGAAGCCGCCCACGAACGTTGGCAGCTTCGCGTGGCCGAGCAGCTGGCGCACCGCCTGCGACTCGCCAAGGTGAAACCAGTAGTGATAGGTCGTGCGATGCAGGCGCGTGCCCGGCGTCTCCCCCGAGCGGTCGGCTTTCCATGGCCGGGTGAGGTCTCTGCCGGTGATCGTGTCCAGATAGCGGTCGGCGGCGGCGACGACGGCACGCCACCATCGCCACGCATCGTCGAGCGGCGGCACGCTGAGCGGCTTGCCGTAGCCGAACGCCTTCACCTCCGGCACAGCGATCGTGTTCTGCGCGAGCTCGACGAAGTAGCGCTGCTCCTGCCACGCGAGGTGGCCGATCA
>JBKOZH010000173.1:0-6966 GCA_046725765.1 Candidatus Methylomirabilota bacterium
CACACGCCGCGATAGGAGACGACCATGCGCTACAACCGGATCTCCGCGGACTGCCATCTCGACCTGATCTGGCTGCCTCCCGACCTTTTCACGTCGGAGGCTCCCCAAGCGTTGAAGGATCGCATGCCGTACGTCGCGGACGGGCCCGACGGCGACCGGTGGTGGGTCGCCAAAAACGGCGTCAAGTTCGGGATCGCCGGCGGCGTGGGCGCCTCCGGCACCAAGTACGCGCCGGGCAAGCAGCTGCGCGTCGACGTCATGGCGTCGACGGGCCTCTACGAGGACGGCAAGCAGGGGATCCGCCGGCCGGGCGACCCGCATCTCCGCATCAAGGAGATGGACCGCGACGGCGTGGACGCCGAGGTCATCTACGGCATCCTGGCCGCCGCGGCGAAGCTCAAGGACATCGAGGCGTCCAACGAGATGGTGCGCATCTACAACACGTGGATGGCCGACTTCTGCCGCCATTATCCCGACCGCCACATCGGGCTCGCGAATCTGCCCTACGGCGACATCGACGCTGCCGTGGCGGAAGTCGATCGCGTCGCCAAGCTCGGCTTCAAGGGCATCGAGCTGTCGTGCTCGTGGGAGATGGAGCCCATGTGGCACGAGCAATGGGAGCCGCTCTGGGCGGCCATCAACGAGGTCGGCATCCCGCTGCACTTCCACACGTTCCCGTCTGTGTCGCCGGCGCTGCGCGAGAAGTACACGGGTCTCACCCAGCGCGCGCTCATGTACAGCGGTCTCTGTCTGTTCCAGATGACGCTCGCGAACATTCTTACGGCGCTGATGGGCCGCGCAGTGTTCGAGCGCTATCCGAATCTGAAGATCGCCTTCGGCGAGAGCGGCATTGGCTGGATCCCCTACGTGCTCGATCGCATGGACTTCGAGTACGAGGATCAGTACAAGGATCTGCCGCTCAAGCTCAAGCCCAGCGAGTACTGGCGCCGCCAGTGCAAGGCGACGTTCCAGTACGACCGTGTCGGCACGAAGCTGATCGACGAGATGGGCCTCGAGACCCTCATGTGGGGCTCGGACTACCCGCACCCCGACGGCGTCTGGCCCGAGTCGGAGAAGTACATCAGCGAGCAGTTCAAGCACCTGGCGGCCGACGTCACCCGCAAGATGACGTGCGAGAACGCCGGCCGGTTCTACGGCCTCATCACATGACCGAAGGCGCGTGGGTCAGCGCAGGCCTCCGGTGGCTAGTAGCGTTTCGCCCGTGACCCACGCGGCGTCCGATGACACGAGGAACACGGCGACGCGCGCGATGTCGTCCGGCTGCCCGAGCCGCCCGAGCGGCGTTTTCGCGACGGCGTCCTTGAGGAAGTCGCTCTCCATGAAACCCGCCGCGTGCACACCCTCCGTTTCCACAGTGCCGGGATTGATGGCGTTCACGCGGATGTTGCGCGGACCGAGCTCTGAGGCCAGCGCCCGCGTCACCGCGTCCACCGCGGCCTTCGAGGCGCTGTAGACCGCCGAGGTGGGCGGCGCGAGCGTGCTTGCCAGCGAGCTGATGTTGAGGATGGTCCCGCCCGCGGCATCGAACGCGTGCGCGGCGGCCTTGGATGCGAGCAGCACGCCCAGCACGTTGATGTCGAACATCTTGCGGAATTTTTCCTCGGTCACGTCCTCGAGCGGCGCGAACTCGTAAACACCCGCGTTGTTGACGAGAATGTCGAGCCGGCCGTACGCCTTCTTCGTCTCGGCGAACAGGCGATCGACGTCCGCCTGCTTCGCGACGTTCGCCTGCACGGCGATCGCGCGCCCGCCGTTGCGCGTGATCTCGCCCACCACGCGCTCAGCGTCCGCACGACTGGATGCATAGTTCACCACCACGGCCGCGCCTTCGCCGGCCAGCTGCCGCGCGATGGACGCGCCGATGCCTTTGGATGCGCCGGTGACGATGGCCACCTTGTCCAGTAGCTTGCCCATGATGTTTCCAGACCTCCTATTGGCTTCCGATGCGCCGGCCCCGTCATGGGATACACTCCTCGCCACGAATCGACATGGTCGACAGGTCCTACCGCGTGTACGTCGTTCAGGGGCAGACCGAGCGCGACTGGAGCGACTGCCAGGACGCGCTCGGCTCGGTTCCGGCGCGCGTCGTCGCGCTGCCCTTCATCGGTGATCCGAATGCGCTGATCGATCGCACCCGCGACGCGGATGCGCTGGTCGTCGCGTTTTCGCCGATTACCCGCGCGGTGCTCGGCGCGCTCGAGGGCCTCAAGGTCGTTGTCCGCACCGGCGTCGGCTACGACGTCATCGACGTGCGCGCGGCCACCGAGCTCGGCGTCATCGTCGTCAACATTCCGGACATCTGGGTCCGCGAGGTCGCCAACCACGCGCTCGCGCTGCTGCTGGCGTGGAATCGCAAGATCCTGACGCTGGACCGTCAGGTGCGAGCGGGCGTCTGGTCGGCCGGCGTGCCGGGCGGCGCGGGATCGCTGCACGGCGAGACCGTGGGCATCGTCGGGCTCGGCAATATCGGCAGCGCGTTCGCCAAGCGCGTCGCCGCGCTCGAGACGAAGGTCATCGCGTGCGATCCCTACGTGGATGACGCGCACTTCACCGCGCTCGGCGTCGAGCGCGTGTCGCTCGAGGCGCTCGCCGAGCGCTCCGACTACGTCTCCGTGCACACGCTGCTGAACGACGAGACGCGCCACCTGATCGGCGAGAAGTTCTTTCCGCGCATGAAGCCGACGGCGCTCTTGATCAACACGTCGCGCGGCCCGGTCGTCGACGAGAAGGCGCTGGTCCGCGCGCTGCACGACAAGCGCCTCGCGGGGGCGGCGCTCGACGTCTGGGAGCACGAGCCGATTGCGGTCGACCACCCGCTGCTGCGCATGGACAACGTGATCGCCACGCCGCATGCCGCGTATTTCTCGACGGCCGCGGTGGCCGCGGTGCCACGCCGATGCGGCGAGGAGATCGCGCGTGTGCTGTCGGGGCAGCGGCCGCTGAACGTCGTGAACCGCGAGGTCTATGCGCCCGGGGCGGTACGGCGGGCGCGCTGACGAGGCAGCCATGCTGGAGGAGCCGACCTCACTTCGGATCGACGACCCGGGAGTGCGCGCGCTGTTCACCGAGGCGGCGCGCTTTCAGTCCTGGCTCGACGTCGAGGCTGCGCTCGCGCAGGCGCAGGCCGAGCTCGGGATCATTCCGGAAAGCGCCGCCCGCGAGATCACGCGCAAGGCTCAGCTGAAATATCTCGACCTCGCCGTCGTGCGCGCGGGTCTGGCGAAGACGGGCCATCCGCTGGTGCCGCTGGTGTGGGAGCTGGACCGCGCGTGCGACGGGGACGCCGGCGGCTACGTCCACTGGGGAGCGACGACGCAGAACGTGACCCAGACGGGGCAGCTGCTCCAAGTGCGCCGCGCGCACGAGATCTTTCTGCGGCAGCTCGCGACGATTCTCACCACGCTGGCCGATCTGGCCGAGCGGACCAAGGATGCGGTGCTGCCCGGCCGAACGCACGGACAGCACGCGGTGCCGGCGACGTTCGGCTTCAAGGTCGCCGTGTGGATCGACGAGCTCTGCCGTCACGTCGAGCGGCTGCGCGGCTGCGAGTCACGCGTGTTCGTGGCGATGCTCGGCGGCGGCGCTGGCACGCTCGCCTCGCTCGGCGCGGCCGGCCTGGCCACCCAGGACAAGATGGCGGCCCGCCTGAGGATGCGCGCGATGCCCGTGCCGGCGCGAACCCTCGGCGACCATCAGGCGGAGTACGTCCTGCTGCTCGGCATGCTCGCCGCGACGTGCAGCAAGATCGGCCGCGAGATCTACACGCTCATGAAGCAGGAGTTCGGCGAGGTCGAGGAGCCGGTGCCGCCGGGCACCGTCGGCAGCAGCACGATGCCGCAGAAGCGCAATCCGAAGCTGTCCCAGGACATCGTCGCGGCCGCCGCGGAGATTCGTGCGCTCGTGCCGCTGGCGCTGGAAGCGATGCAGACGGAGCACGAGGCCGACCGCACGACCAGCATTATGATGAGCCGCGCGATCGTCCAGGCGTGCGAGCTCACGGGCGATGTGCTGGCGCGCATGATCGCGCTCTTCGACGGGCTGCAGGTCTTTCCGGAGCGGATGCGCGACAACGTCGAGCTGTCGGGCGGCCTGATCATGGCCGAGGCGCTGATGCTCGAGCTCGGCAAGCAGATCGGACGACAGCGCGCGCACGACGCGGTCTACGAGGCGGCGCAGGCGTCGGTGACGCAGGCGCGGCCGTTCCGGGAGACGCTGGCCGCCGATCCCCACGTGAGCGCCGGGCTCAGCCAGGCTCAGATCGAGGCGCTGCTCGATCCGGCCCAGTACACCGGACTCTGTCGGACGTTCGCCGAGCGCGCCGCCGGCACCGCCCGCGAGACGGCGGCCGCGATCGCGGCGCGACCGCGCTGAGCGCACCACGACATTTCTCGATAAGATCCCGTGACACTCGGAGGTGTCCCATGAGGTGTCGGACGCGGATCCTCACGCTGACGGTGCTCGCGCTGTCCCTCCTGGTCGCCGTCCCCGACGCGACGGCCCAGAAGAAGGGCGGCGTGCTCAAGGTCGGCAATCTCGGCGAGCCGCCCACGCTCGACGCGCACTGGACGACGGCCACGATCACCGAGGTGCTCGCGCAGCACATTTACGAGGGCCTCTACACGCTCGACGCCAAGTCGCAGCCGATTCCGATGCTGGCCGAGGCCATGCCGGCGGTGTCGAAGGATGGCCTGACCTACACGTTCAAGCTCCGCCAGGGGATCAAGTTCCACAATGGCAAGGAGATGACGTCCGCCGACGTGGTGGCCTCGCTCAACCGCTGGGGCGCCCAGTCGACGTACGGCAAGACCCTCTACGCGCGAGTGGCCGAGGTGCGCGCGGTCGACAAGCACACGGTGGAGATGAAGCTCAAGGAGACGACCGCGATTGTCGTCATCTCGCTGGCCGTTCCGAACAACGCCGCGGCCATCTATCCCAAGGAAGTCGCGGACAAGTTCAAGCCGGCGGAGAAGGCGACCGAGTGGATCGGCACCGGCCCCTTCAAGCTCGTCGAGTGGAAGCCCGACCGCCACATCAAGATGGTGCGCTTCGACGACTATCAGCCGCGCAAGGAGCCCGCCAGCGGCTACGGCGGCCGCAAGGTCGTCTACGTCAACGAGCTCCTGTGGATGCCGGTGCCCGATGCCGCCACGCGCGTGGCCCAGATCGAGACCGGCGAGCTCGACTTCGCCGACGACCTCGACCTCAACGCGTACGAGCGGCTGAAGGGCGTGTCCGGAGTGCACGCGATCGTGGCCAAGCCGTACTACTGGCTGGTGGCCGTGTTCAACAAGAAGGAAGGGCTCATGACGAACCAGAAGCTCCGCCAGGCCTGGCAGGCGGCGCTCGACATGGAGCCCATCATGAAGAACGTGGCCGGCGGCCATCGCGACCTGTACCGCATGGATTCCAGCCTGGCCTTCGCCGAGAACACGCCCTGGCACACGAAGCTCTCGGGGCTGCCGTGGAACGAGCACAATCGCGACAAGGCGCGGCGGCTGCTTCGCGAGGCCGGCTACAAAGGCGAGCCCATCCGCTTCATGACCACACAGGAGTACAAGTGGATGTACGACTTCGCGCTGCTGAGCAAGCAGCAGCTCGAAGACGCGGGGTTCACGATCGATCTCCAGGTCGTGGACTGGGCCACGCTGGTCAAGCGCCGCAACAACTCCAAGGAGTACGACGTCTTCACGACCGGAATGGGCAACTTCTACGATCCGACCCACCACATCTATCTCGGTCCCAACTGGCCGGGCTGGACCGACGACGAGGAGCTCAATCGCCTGCTCACCGAGCTGGCGCGCGAGGGCGATTACAAGAAGCGCTTCGCGCTGTGGGAGCAGGTGACGCGCACCTTCTACGACCGCGTCCCCGTCGCGCGCTACGGCGATCTGTTCGGGCTGCGCGCGGCACGGAGCCACGTCAAGGGGTTTGACACCACGCTCATGCGGCCGCGCTTCCACAACGTCTGGCTGGACAAGTAGTCGCTGACGGCGGCGGTCGTCCGCACGGGGCGACTGCCGCGCCACCACCGTGAGCACGTATTTCTTGCGGCGCCTGCTGGCGCT
This sequence comes from Candidatus Methylomirabilota bacterium, assembly GCA_046725765.1. Lineage (GTDB taxonomy): Bacteria > Methylomirabilota > Methylomirabilia > Rokubacteriales > CSP1-6 > AR12. The sequence goes on from JBKOZH010000173.1 coordinate 6,087, forward strand.
CCTGCCGGTGATGCTGGTGGTGGTGACGGTCGTCTTTCTGCTGATTCACCTGATCCCCGGCGATCCGGTCGCCGTGATCCTGGGGCCGGAGGCCAACGCGCAGCAGATCGAAGACGCGCGTCGTGTGCTGGGCCTCGACCGGCCGCTTCCCGAGCAGCTGCTGCGCTTCTACACGCGCCTGCTGCGCGGAGATCTCGGACATTCATATTTCCTCGACCGTCCGGTCACGCAGGCGCTGTGGGAGCGTGCCGAGCCCACGCTGGTCCTCATGGCCGCGGCGCTCTTCGTCGCCGTGCTGATCGGCGTGCCGTCGGGGATCGTGGCCGGCGCGTATCAGGGCTCGTGGTGGGACCGAGGTCTCATGACGCTGGCGTTGCTCGGCGTCTGCGTGCCGGGCTTCTGGCTGAGCCTGAACTTCATCTACTTCTTCTCGGTGCGGCTCGGCTGGCTTCCCGTCGCCGGATACGCGTCGGTCTTTCAGGATCCCGTGGCCGCCGCCCGCTACATGCTGTTGCCGGCCGTGTCGCTGGGCTTCAGTCAGTCCGCGCTGATCGCCCGCATCGCGCGCTCGTGCATGATCGAGGTGCTGCGACAGGACTTCATCCGCACCGCGCGAGCCAAGGGCCTCGCCGAGCGAAGCGTGATCTACCTGCACGCGTTTCGGAACGCGCTGGTGCCGGTGGTGACGGTCATCGGTATCACGATGGCGATCCTCATCGGCGGCGCCGTGGTCACCGAGATCGTCTTCAACATCCCCGGCCTCGGGCGGCTCATCATCTCGGCAATCCTGCGCCGCGATTATCCGGTCGTGCAGGGCGTCGTGCTCGTGACCGCCGCTGCCTACATGCTGATCAACCTCGTCGTGGACATGGTGTACGCC
>JBKOZH010000028.1:0-5265 GCA_046725765.1 Candidatus Methylomirabilota bacterium
CCGTCGGTTCTAAGCGCTCCGGCGATCCGTTCTACTCGCAGGACTTGGATCTCCTCATGACACTGGCCAATCAGGCCGGCATCGCGATCAAAAACGCGCGGCTCTATGCGCAGGTGGTCCTGGCGAACGAGTACATTGGCAACATCGTGGCCACCATCGAGAGCGGTGTGGTCGCGATCAATGCCGCCGGCCGAGTGGCGATGTTCAACCGCGCCGCCGAGCGACTCACGGGACTGGCGGCCGATGAGGTGACTGGCGAGCCTGCCGCCGCGCTCCCGCAATGCCTTCGCGATCCGGTCTTGGCGAGTGCCGCCGATGGGACGGCGCGCACACTGCCGGAAATCGAGCTGCCTGGCGCCGCCCGCCCCCGGCCGGTTATGTGCACGACTTCGCCGCTGCGCGACCCGGAGGGCACCGTCCTCGGCGCCGTGGCCGTGTTCTCCGATCTAACGCCGCTGAAAGAACTCGAGGTCGAGCGCCGCCGCGCCGAACGGCTGGCCTATTTCGAGCTCTTAGCGTCGGGGATTGCCCACGAAATCAAGAACCCATTGGTGGCCATCAAGACCTTCACCCAGCTGCTGCCTCGGCGCGCGAACGAGCCGACGTTCGTGACGGACTTCGGCCGTATCGTCGGGCGCGAGGTGAACCGCATGGAGGGCGTGGTCGACCGACTGCGCACGCTGGCACATCCTGGCCGCCGGCCCGAGCACGCCATCGACGTACGGGTACCGCTCGGCGAAGCTCTTGAATTCATACAGGCAACACTCGACGAGAAGCGGATCACCGTCGCCGCGAGCTTGGGTGACGCGCCCTGTACTGTCCTCGGCGACCACCATAATCTCGAGCAGCTGTTTCTCAATCTGCTCATGAACGCGCACGAGGCGACGCCGACCGGCGGCGCCATCGGTGTCGCCGTGACACGGGAGTCGGAAAAGGTGACGGTATCGGTGGCCGATACCGGCCCCGGCATCGCGCCCGACTTGCTGGATCGAATCTTCGAGCCCTTCGTCACGACCAAGCAGCGCGGCTCCGGGCTGGGTCTCGCCATCTCGGCCGCCGTCGCCGAGGCGCACGGGGCGCGTCTGACGCCGGCGAACCACCCAGGTGGCGGCGCGATCTTCTCGGTCGAGTTCCCGCTGGCACCCGTCACCGCACCCGCGGTGGTATGAAAACGACCGTCGTGACCCGCTGATCGCCGCTCCGACGGCCCCCGCGCAGCATCGTCTCGACCCGGACCCCGAGAACCGAGTACACTCCCGAACGGTGACTGCGTGAACACCGTCCTCGTCGTGACGTCGGACGACGCCCTTCGCACGCGCCTTCTGCGCGGGCTCAGCGGCTTCACGATCTTCGACGCCGCCTCCGATTCCGACGCCCTCAAGACGCTCCGCCTGGTGGAAATCGACCTGGTCCTGCGTGATAGCGCCGGACCCGCGGGCGCTCTGAGCACGTTCGTCAGCAGCGCCCGCGACGTGGCGCCGTCCGCGCTGGTCGTCGCCGTTGGCGCCGCCGGCGAGGAAGAGGCCGACGCCGACTTCATCGTCCCGGACGGCTTCACCGCCCGTGAGCTGGACGCCGTGCTTCGCCACGCCATCGAGAAACAGCGGCTGATCCGCGAAATCAAGTTGCTCCGGGCGCCATCGGCGGCCCCGGCGGCAGCGGCGCAAGGTGCCCTGGACGACACGTCGTGGGACAACGGCGCCCTCGCGCGCGTGCTGAAGGCGTTCAGCCGGGTCTTCGCCGCCGGCTTCGACCTGAAACGCGTCCTCGACACCTTCCTGGAGGCCATCGGCGACGTCGTGCGGCCGACGCGTATCGCCGTGCTGCTCCCCGAGGCCGACGGTCGTGAGTTTCGCATCGTCGCCCACCGCGGCCTGGCCCGGCAGATCGTGCAGTCCGTACGGCTCTCGGCCACTGGAGGGCTGCCCCGCTGGCTGGTCAGTCAAGGCCGGCCGCTCGCGCTCCACGAGGTCACCGATCCCGACCTGCTGCGCGAGCTAAAGGTGCTCCAGGGCGTGGTCGCCACGCCGCTGCTGGCGCACGGCGACCTGGTCGCGATCCTGGTGCTCGGTCAGCCGGTGTTCGGCTCCGGCTACTCGAGGGTGGAGATCGAGACGCTGTTCGACCTCGTCACGCAGCTGGCGACGGTCATCCGCGACATCGCCCTGCACCAGCAGCTCGAGCGCGAGAAGGAGTTCAACGAGCGGATCCTCTCGCACATGTCGAGCGGCGTAATCACGATCGGGCGTGATCAGCGCGTCGGCACGATGAATCGGCGCGCCGAAGAGATCCTGGGCATGTCGGCCCATGCGGTGGTGAATCAAGACCTGAGAGTGCTTCCGTCGCCGCTGGGAGACCTGCTCTTCGACACGCTGTCCTCCGGCCGGCCGATGCCGCGTACCGAGATCCAGCTGGCGCTCCGCCGTCTCTGGATCGAGGTCACGACCTATGCGATCCGGGACGAGGAGAGCGCGCCGCTCGGCGCGGTGCTCGTGTTCGAAGACCTCACCGCCCAGAAGGAGCTGGCCGCCCAGAAGCGCGAGGCCGACCAGTTCCAGCTCCTCACCCGCGTCGTCGCCCGCATTGCCGACGAGATCAAGAACCCGCTCGTCTCCATCAACACGTTCGTCGAGCTCATCGGCGAGCGCTACGACGATCCCGACTTCCGCCGCCACTTCTCCTCCGTCGTGCGCCGCGATGTCCGCCGGCTCGTCGACGTCTTCGAAAAATTGGCGGGGCTGGTGACCGAGGGTGAGCTAAACTTTTCGACGGTGGACGCGTACGAGGCTGTCACCCAACTCGTCGAGGCCATCGACCTCGCCGAAGGCGGCCTCGGCAAGCACCTGCAGCTCGACGTCGCGCCGGCCGCCGAGCCATTTCCGGTGAAGGTCGACGCCACACAGCTTCGCAAGGCGCTGTCCTACCTGATCCGCTACCTGACGCACAACTCGCCCAGCGACCTCGCGAAGATCTCGCTGTCGGTCGCCCGGCACGCCGAGCCCGATGGGAGCCACGACGTCCGCATCCACGTCGGCTCTCGCACCGCCTCCGTGTCCCCGGAGAACGTGGATCGGCTCTTCGACCCCGTGCAGATGGTGCAGGAAAGCCTGATCGACGTGGGGCCCGCCGTGAGCCAGCGTCTGGTGGAGGCGCTCGGCGGCCGCCTCGGCGTGAAGCAGACACGCCACGAGCTCTCGTTCGTGATCTCGCTGCCGCCGGCGGTGGCATGACGACGACGACCGCGCCTGCCAGCGCCGCGCGGATCCTCGTCGTCGACGACGAGCTGGGGCCGCGCGAGTCGCTCCGCATGCTCCTCAAGCCCGCCTACCAGATCACCACCGCCGACAGCGGCCGGGTGGCGCTCGAGGTGCTGCCTCAGGTCCGGCCCGACGTCGTCATCCTCGACATCAAGATGCCGGAGATGGACGGTCTCGAGGTGCTCCGGCGGGTGAAGCGCGCGGATCCGACGATCGAAGTCGTGATGATCACCGCGTATGCCTCGCTGGAGACGGTCAAGCTGGCGCTCACGCACGGCGCGTTCGAGTACCTGATCAAGCCGTTCTCACGGCAGGACCTGGAAGACGTCGTGCGACGGGCGGTGGTGCGTCGTCAGACCGATCTCGGCGCGCGCAGCGAGGTGGCCACGCTGGTCGAGGAGATGCGCCGGCTGTCCGCCAAGACGCGCGAGCTCGAGGAGGTGGCCCGACGCGAAGCCACCGAGCAGTCGCTGCGGGTCACGCAGCTCTCGATCGTGCGCGAGATCTCCCGCACGATCGTCGGCCACCTCGCGATGGACGACGTCATGGCCGCCGTGTCTGCGCAGCTGCGCGCCGCGCTCGGCTACGACAGCGTCTCGCTGACGGCCAGTGAGCCGGACGCGCAGCCTGGCGACGCCGTCTGCCTGGTCGTGTGCCCCATCCGCGACGCCGCGGGGCCGCTCGGCTACCTCGTCGCCGACAACCGCGAGTCCGGGCGCCCGGTCGATCCGCGCGAGCGCGAACTGCTCGAGATGCTGTCCGAATACCTCGCCATCGCGCTGCGCAACTCGCGCCTCTACGGCGAGATTGCCGACACCAAGCGCTCGCTCGAGCAGCTGATCGCGTCCGCGGGCGACGCGATCATCTCCGTCGACGCCGCGGACCGTGTCAATGGCTGGAACCCCGCCGCTGAGCGGGTGTTTGGCCGGCCGGCCGGCGAGGCCGCCGCGCGACGCATCAGCGAGTTCCTGCCGGAGCGCGAGTACCGCGCGGCGCGCGAGCGGCTTGCGCGCGGCTCCGCCATGGAAGTCTTCGAGACGACGGTGACGGCCGGGCGCGAGAAGCCGGCAGCCCTGTCCGTCACGCTCTCGGGGCTGCGCAATCGACAGGGCGGCCTCGACGGCCTGATCGCGATCGTGCGCGACATCACCGCGCAGCGCGAGGTCGAGAACCAGCTGCATCAGTCCGAGAAGCTGACGGCGCTCGGTCAGCTGGCCGGCGGGATCGCACACGACTTCAACAACCTCCTGCAGGCGATCCTCGGCTACGCGCAGCTGATGAAAGCCAACTCGGACAACCCCGAACTGCTCCAGCGCTCGCTGGGCGTCGTGGAATCGGCCGCCCTCGACGGCTCGGAGACGGTGCGACGGATCCAGCAGTTCGCCCGCCTGCGTCCCGAGGAGCGGTTCATGCCCGTGGACGTGAACCACATCGTCGAGGACGCCGTCGCGATCACCCGGCCCCGCTGGGAAGAAAAGATCGCGCACGACAGCCGCCCGATGGACCTGCGTCTGGACCTGCGCGCCCGGCAGCACATCCACGGCCGCTCGGCCGCGCTGACCGAGGTCATGACCAATCTCGTGCTCAACGCCATGGACGCGATGCCAGAGGGCGGCACGCTGACCATATCGACGAAGGACCTCGCCGACACCGTGGTGATCACCGTCACCGACACCGGCGTCGGGATGCCGGAGCACGTCCGGCGACGGGTGTTCGAGCCGTTCTTCTCGACCAAGGGGGAATCGGGCTCGGGCCTCGGCTTGTCGATGGCGTATTCGATCATCCGGCGCCACGGTGGTGAGATTCGCGTGGAGAGCGAGCCCAATCGCGGCACGACCTTCACGCTGGCGGTGCCGTGTGCCCGCGAGGCGCCCGCCGCGCCGGCGGCGCCCTCAGAGCCGGTGGCCCGCCGCTCCGCACGCGTGCTGCTCGTCGACGACGAGCCTCAGGTGTTGTCGGCGCTGTCGGAGCTGCTCCAGGCCGCCGGCCATCAGGTCAGCGCCGCGGC
>JBKOZH010000283.1:0-19287 GCA_046725765.1 Candidatus Methylomirabilota bacterium
GTGCGGTATGAAAGCCTTGTTTGCCGCTCTACTGGGTGTGGCCCTGCTCGCCGCGCCCGTATCCGACGTTCTCGCCCAGGGGTCGTCCGCTCCCGCGCCGAAGGATCAGTCCTCGAGCTCCTCGTCGTCCAGCAGCGCGCCTGCCGCGTCCGGCAACGTAAGTGGTAGCGCGTCCGGCACGCTGGGCGCGCCCGCACCGGGCGGCAGCAGCTCGAGCAGCACGACCACGACCACGACCACGGAAAAGGACGCGAGCTCCAGCAGCACCATGAAGAGCGGCCGCGATGACGGCGGCTCCGCTCTTCCGCGCTCGGCTGTGACTGAGCGTACGACGATCTTCGGGCTGTCGCCGACGGCGGCCGTCCTGATCGCCGCCGCGCTCCTGCTGGTCGTGATCCTCGCCATCGTGGCGATGACGCGCAGCAACGACAACTACATCGATCAGCGCCGGTTGTAAGAGACGGGCTGACACCGCATCACCGCGAGCGCCCCGGCAGCCCCGGGGCGCTCGTGCTTTATCTCGGCGGCGCTCAGCGTCCACCGCGTCGACGCGGGGACGACGACGGTCGCTTGGACCGAGATGCTGGCGCCGACCGCTCTGGCCTCTTCGCCGAAGCGCGCCGTACTGCCATCGCCTCGATCTCGACCTTGAGCTCCGGCCGCACCAGGCCACTGATCACCAGCAGCGTGTTCGGCGGATACGCGCGGGTCGGGAAATAGTCGGGAAAGATCTCCTGGCGCGCCTTCATGAAGCCGGGGATGTCGTCGGCGCTCACCAGAAATGTCTGGAGGCGCACGACGTCCGCCATCGTGCATCCGGCGGCCTCGACGATCGCGCGCACGTTGGCGAACGCCTGGCGCGTCTGGCTGCCGACGTCGGCCCCGACGAGCGCGCCGCCCGCGCCGACCCCGACCTGCCCTGCCACGATAACCAGCTCGCCGCCATCGGCCACCATGCCGTGTGAGTACATCCCGAGCGGCGCGGAAAATCCCTTGGGCGTGATCGTCTTGGCCACCGGCGCCTCCTATTCGGGCCGCACGTACTCGAAGTTCACTGGCTTGCCGTTGATGCCCCGCGCCGGCGGGGCGATCCAGTTCGCGAACTTTCCCGGCTCCGTCACCGGCTTCATCAAGCTCTGCACGTATTCCTGGTCGGCCTGGCTGGGCAGCCACTCGTGCCGGTGGGCGTCCCATTCCGCCTCGCTCAGGAGCCGCCCGTCGGGTGACACGCGCACGTCCGCGAAGGCGCCGATGGCGCGGTGGAACCCACGGTGGGGCAGTCGTAGCTCGAAGTCGATGCCGTGGTCGCGGATGATCTTGTTCCAGCGGTCCACGCCGCGCTGGCAGTCGACGATGTAGTCGTCGCGCAGCCGCTCGTTCAGTGTCTGCAGCGCCGGCTGCTCGGACTCCACGATGCGATCGCCCTCGACGCCGGCGATGCGATACGTCGCGGTCTTTAGCACGTGGTCGTCGCTCTTCTTCGTCTCTTCGAAGCGACCCTTGAGCCCGAGCGTGTAGAAGTTCGCGGCGTTGGTCGAGATCTCCGAGCCGAACAGATCGAGCGAGACCGAGAAGTGGAAGTTCAAGTAGCGCTGCAGCAGCGGCAGGTCGAGCGCGCCGTACTTCCGCACGTCGTCGGTGCGGTGCTGGCGCATCAGCTCACAGGTACGCTGCACGACACGCGCGACGCCCGTCTCGCCGATGAACAGGTGATGCGCCTCCTCCGTGAGCATGAACCGGCAGGTTCGCGATAAGGGATCGAAGCCGCTCTCCGCCAGGCTCGCGAGCTGGTATTTGCCGTCCCGGTCGGTGAAGAACGTGAACATCAAATACGAGAGCCAGTCGGGCGTGCGCTCGTTGAAGGCGCCCAGGATCCGCGGCTTGTCGCGATCGCCCGAGCGGCGCTGCAGCAGCGCCTCGGCCTCTTCGCGGCCGTCGCGGCCGAAGTAGGCCTGCAGCAGGTACACCATGGCCCACAGGTGGCGCCCTTCCTCCACGTTGACCTGGAAGATGTTGCGCAGATCGTAAACCGAGGGGCACGTGCGCCCGAGATGGCGCTGCTGCTCGACCGAGGCGGGCTCGGTATCGCCCTGCGTGACGATGAGCCGCCGCAGCGTGCCGCGGTATTCGCCGGGCACCTCCGGCCACGCGGCCTCGCCCTTGTGGTCGCCGAACGCGATCGCACGGCCGGGCTCCGGCTCGGCGAGGAAAATGCCCCAGCGATAGTCCGGCATCCGCACATAGCCGAACTGCGCCCAGCCCTTGGCGTCGACGCTGATCGCGGTGCGCAGATACACGTCGCGCGCTTGAAAGCCCTCGGGGCCCATGTCCTTCCACCACTCGAGGAACTTCGGCTGCCACTCTTCCAGCGCCCGCTGCAGCCGGCGGTTGGACGCCAGCTCGACGTTGTTGGGAATCCGCTCGAGATAATCGATGTCAGCCATCACACTCTCCTGCGGTCGAAATCGCTGCGCTCGCCGCTGCCGTAGACCTGCAGCGCCCCCTTGGGGCCGACCGCGTTCGGTCGCTGGAAGATCCAGTTCTGCCAGGCCGACAGCCGGCCGAAGATCTTGCTCTCCAGCGTTTCCGGACCACCGAAGCGTAGCGAGGCTTCCATGCCCGTCAGCGCGTCCGGCGAGAACGCCGCGCGCGCCTCGAGCGCCTGTCGCACCTCGTCGTCCCAGTCGATGTCGTCCGGCGTGAACGTGACGAGCCCGGCGTCGGCCGCCGTGGCGGCGTCGAGATCCTGCCCCACGCGGCCTTTGAGGTCGTCCACGCGGCCGGGCTCGGCCAGAAAGCGGCTGGCCAAGCGCGAGAGCCCGTTGATCATCGGATAGGCGCCGAAGTTGGCGCTGGTGAGCCTCACCGTCGGCGCCGGCGCGTCGTCCCGCGCGCCATCGAGCATGTACGAGCGATCGGCGGCCAGCGCTAGCTCCAGGAGCGTTCCGGCAAAGCACGAGCCCGGCTCGATCAACGCGAACACCGAGCGCGACGACACGTCGATGCGCTTGAGCACACGCCGGAGATAGAGCCGCACCTCGCGCAGGAACCAGTCGCTCGGATGGCCGAGCAGCAGCCGGTCGTAGGCCTCGACGCGATCCACGTCGCCGATGGTCCGGAACACCCAGACGCCGACGGCCTCCTCGTTGGTGCGCAGGTGCAGCACGAGATCGTCGAGCTCGCGGGCCAGCGCCAGCGGCCAGAACGCCGCGCCCTGTTCGATAGCCGCGGCTGGATCCCCCGGCGCTGCCGCCGACGGCGCGGTCACGGTGATCTCGGCAATACCACGACGGCGGTCGGTCACGCACGACAGGTGGGTGTACGTCACACGGTCGCCGTCGATCGTCCGTTCCAGCGGTGTGAGCCGCACGCCACCGGCCTCACGCGGCCGATCGCTCTTACCCGCGAGCTCGACAGCGCGCTGCCGCGCCATCTCGGCCAGGCGCGAGCGCGGCACGACCTCGTCCACGAGGCCCCACTCCACCGCGCGCTTGCCTTTCACGCCCTCTTCCGTCGTGCAGAAGAAGTCGGCGCGATCGCGGCGGACCTTGCGCTTGTCCACCAGCCGCGTGAGCCCGCCCGTCCCCGGCAGGACGGCGAGCAGCGGCACTTCGGGCAGCGACACCGCGGTGTTCGCGTCGTCAGCCATCACGATCCACTCAGTGGCGAGCGCCAGCTCGTAGCCGCCGCCCGCGCACGGACCGTTCACCGCCGCCAGCCACACCTGCTTCGACTCGCGCGAGGCCTCTTCGATCGCGTTGCGCGTCTCGTTCGTAAACTTGCAGAAGTTGACCTTCCAGGCGTGCGAGGACTGGCCGAGCATCCGGATGTTGGCGCCGGCGCAGAAGATACGCTCTTTGCCCGAGGTCACGATGACGGCGCCGACCTCGGGATGCTCGAAGCGCAGCCGCTGAAGCGCGTCGTAGAGCTCGATGTCGACACCGAGGTCGTACGAGTTGAGCTTCAGCTCGTAGCCCGGGCGCAGGCCACCGTCTTCCTGCACGTCCATCGTCAGCATCGCGACCGGCCCGTCGCACGTGAGCTTCCAGTGCTTGTAGCGCGCGGGTTCGGTGCGAAAGTCCACGAGCGGCTGGTTGGTCGTCGTCTCAGCCATGGCTCATCCCAAGATGACCCAGAGAACCCGGGCCTTCTTCGTTCCGAGATTTTCCCAGCCGTGCGGCGCGCCGCCGTCGAGCAGCGCGCTGTCGCCGCTCTCGAGCGTCTGTCGCTCGCCGTTGTAGTGCAGCGCCACCGTGCCGTCGAGCACGTAGAACAGCTTCATCTGGCCGGGCTTGATGACCACGCTCTCGGTCGTGACGCCCTTCCCGCGTGCGTCGAGCGTGGCGACGACCGCGCGAATCTTGCCCTCAAAGAGGCCGGCGCCGAGCACGCTCCAGCGCTCCGAGGTTCCGTCGAACGAGACCACCGGATAGTCCTTCTTGCGGCTGACCTGGATCCGGCCCGCGGGCTGGCCGTCGAAGAGCGTCGCGATCGGCACTCCGAGCGCGGCCGCGATGCGACCGAGCGTGTGCAGCGACGGCGTGAGCCGGCCCGACTCGATCTGCGACACCATGCTGGGCGTCAGCTCCGCCTTCTCTGCAAGCTGACGCTGTTGGAGGTCGCGCTCGAGCCGCAACGCCTTGATCCGTTCTCCCAGGGAGGTCATGCGCTCAGCTCCCCGTCTCGAACGATGGCGGCCCGGAGTCGAGACCCGCCAGCCGCGCCAGAGCGCGCGCCACATACACGCGTACCAGGCGCTTGCGATAGGGATGCGTGAAGTCCGTGTTGTCCAGCGGCTTGGCCGGTCTGGCCGCCGCCTCCGCCGCTCGCGTGATCGTCTCCGACGTCAGCCGCTCGCCGACGAGCACCGCCGCCGCGGCCGGCGCCTCGCGCGGCGTGGACGCCACGGCGCCGAGCACGATACGCGCGTCGCGCACGACTTCGCTTTCGCGACGCACCGCCACGGCGACGCCGAGCACCGGGAAATCGAAGGAGCCGCGACGACGCAGCTTGAGATAGACGGAGTCCCAGCCGTCGGCCGCCGGCAGCATCAGCTGCGTCAGGATCTCGTCGGGCCGCTTGGCGAGGTACTCGATGCCGTCGTCGCGATAGAGCGCCGCGACCGACACGGTGCGCTCGCCGGCGGGTCCAGCGAGCCGCGCGCTCGCGCCGAGCGCCCAGAGTACCGGCGCGGTGTCCGACGACGACACGGCCCAGCAGCGGTCGCTGCCGGGCGCGACGAGACAAATGTCGCCGTCTTTTTTCATGCAGAAGCCAACGGCTTTGCGCCACTCGTACGACTGGTTGTAGTAGTTGCAGCGCGTGTCGACGCAAACGTTGCCGCCGAGCGTCCCCGCGTTGCGGAGCTGCGGCGACGACACGAGGCCCGCCGCCGTCGCCAGCGCGGGGTAGCGGCGCGCGATCTCGGGATGCGCCGCGACGTTGCTGAGCGTCGTGCCGGCGCCGATGCTCACGCCCCGCGCCGCGTCGCCCGTGACGCCGTTGAGCTCGCCGATGCCGCGCAGACCGATGAGCACCTTCGGCTCGAACTGTCCGCGCTTCATGTTGGGAAAGAGATCGGTGCCGCCGGCGACGAGCATCGCGTCGGGGCCGCGATCGGCGAGATATCTCACCGCGTCGCTCACCGTACGTGGGGCGAGATAGTCGAACGCGGGAAGCCGGATCATACCCGCTTGACCCCGATGCCCGCCTCGGGTGAGGTCGGCACGCTCGGCGGCTCATCGCTGAACGGTCGTACGGCGATCGCTTCCGCGGGCGCGCCGAACGCCGACTCCACGACGAGCGGCTCCTTGAACCGGAACAGCGGCACGCGCTCGGGACCCACGCGCCCCGGCTTGCCCTGGCGCTTCCACTCGAGCCCCTTCAGCACTTTCTCGGGTGTAATCGGCACCTCGTCCACGCGTACGCCGACCGCCTGATAGATGGCGTTCGCGATGGCCGGCATGACCGGCAGCAGCGGTCCCTGCCCGGCTTCCTTCGCGCCGAACGGGCCTTCCGGATCGTCCGTCTCGACGAGCATCGTGTGGATGTCCGGCGTCTCCAGCGTCGTCGGGCTCTTGTACTCGAGCATCGACGGTGCTTTGTGGACGTTCTTGCGGAACACCTGCGCCTCCATGAGCGCCTCGCCGATTCCCATGTAAACGGAGCCCTCGACTTGCCCCTCGACGAGCAGCGGGTTCAGCGCGCGTCCGATGTCGTGCGCGATCCACACGTCGTGCAGCTCGATCTCACCCGTGTCCTCATCGACCGAGAGTTCCACCACGCACGCCGAGTACGAGTAGCAGGGCGACGGGCCGACGCCGCCGCCCTTGTACTTGCCGGCCCGCTTGGGCGGCGCATAGGAGCCGGCGAACGCGAGGACGCCATGCATCGCCTCACCGAGCTCCACGGCATTCGCGAAATCGACGGCCTTGTCCCAGTCGTCGGGAACACCGACCTTGCGCTCGCGCACTTGCAGCGCCGCGACCTCCACGCCGAGCTTGGCCGCGACGGCGCGGAAGATCACCGCCCGCAGTCGCTCCGCGGCCTGGATCGCCGCCTGGCCGCACATCAGCGTCACACGCGAGGAGTAGGAGCCGAGATCCACCGGCGTCAGGCTCGTGTCGGCGGGATGCACGTGCACGTCTTTCGGGTCGAGCCCGAGCACCTCGGCGACGAGGTACGCGAGGATGGAGTCGGAGCCCTGGCCGATGTCGGTGGCGCCGCACAGCACGGTGACGCCGCCGCTGCGGTCGGCGCGCAGCACCACGCCGGAGTGCGGCATGTTGTTCCAGTAGATCGCGGTTCCCGCCCCCGTCATGTACGACGAGCAGGCGATGCCGACACCGCGCCGGCGCCGCGACTGCCACAGCGGCTTGGCGTCAGCGGTCTGCGCCGCAGCGCGGTAGCGCACGACCTTGTCGCGCCAGCCCGAAGCCTCGACCACCTTGTCGATGCACTCGCCGAGACCAATCGTCGTCACCGTGAGGTGGTTGGCCGTCTTGGTGAACGGCTCGACGAGAATGCGGCGGCGCATGTCCGCGGGATCCAGCCCCAGTTGCTCGGCGGCCTTGTCGAGCTGGACTTCCAAAGCAAAGCGCGGCTGCGGCGTGCCGTGGCCGCGCTTGGGCCCGCAGGGCGGCTTGTTGGTGAACACCCGCGCGCCCTCGAACTTGTAGACGGGCATCTTGTACGTGACGGGGTTGATCACGCCCGTGTAGAACGTCGACGCGACGCCGTAGGAACCGTAGGCCCCGCCGTCGAGCCAGGTCTTGAGATGGCAGCCCGTGATGTCGCCCGCCTTCGTGAACCCGGTCTTGATCCACATCAGCACGGGATGCCGTCCGCGGTGGATGTAGAAGACCTCCTCGCGCGTGCACGCGATCTTCACCGGCCGGCCGAGGAGCTGCGAGAGCCGGCACGCGGCGATCTCGTGGGCGAACGGGTCGAGCTTGCCGCCGAAGCCGCCGCCGACGGGCGCGGCGATCACGCGAATGTGGGCGGCCGGCATGTCCAGGATCTTCGCGAGCAGGCGGTGGACGTAGTGCGGCGTCTGTGTGGACGACCACAGCGTCAGCTTGCCGTCCGGCGTGGCGTGCGCCACCGCCGCGTGCTGCTCCATCGGCAGGTGCGTGTTGCCCTCGTAGAAGAAGACGTCCTCGCGCACGAGATCGGAGGCGGCGAACGCGGCGTCGACGTCGCCGAACTGCAGCGCGACGTTCTTGTGCACGTTGGGCCCGTCGCCGTACTCGTGGATGCGCACCTCCGGATGCGCCAGCGACTCCTCGATGGACATCAGCGGGCGCAGCGGCTCATAGTCGACCTCGATCAGCCGGCACGCACGGTCCGCGGTTTCCTCATCCACTGCGGCCACCGCTGCCACGGCATCGCCGACCATGCGGACCTTCTCCAGGCACAGCGCCTCCTCGTCCTGCGACACGGGAAGGATCCCGAACTTCACGCGCGGCAGGTCGGCGCCGGTGATGACGGCATACACGCCCGGCACGGCGCGGGCGCGCGCGGTGTCGATCCGCGTGATGCGCGCGTGGGCGTGGGGGCTGCGCAGCAGCTTGCCGAATGCCATGCGGGGCAGCACCATGTCGTCCGCGTAGCGCGTGTCGCCGGTCACCTTGCCCCAGGCGTCGATCTTCGGCAGCGGCTGGCCCACGACGCTGAATCGCTTGCTCATAGCGGACTCCCGACTTTCATATTCGCCGTCGGGGCGCCTCCGCCGGGCTCCGGCGCCCGACGGTCGGCGAATCCGTGGTCATGCGCAGGCTTGCTAGCTCTACTGCATCCAGAATCTTCGTGTACCCGGTGCAGCGGCAGAGATTGCCGGCGAGCGCCTCACGAATGCGCTGACGCGTGGGGCTGGGGTCGTCAGCCAGCAGCGCCTTGGCCGTCAGCAGAATGCCCGGCGTGCAGTAGCCGCACTGCGCGGCGCCGAGCTCGGCGAACGCCTGCTGCAGCGGATGCAGCCGGCCGCCCTCCGCCATCCCCTCCACCGTGATGATCTCGGTCTGCTGGAGGTCGGCGGGCAGCGCGAGACACGACAGAATCGGCTTGCCGTCGACGAGCACGGTGCACGTGCCGCACTCGCCGAGCTCGCAGCCGTGCTTGGTCCCGATGAGCTCGAGGTCTTCGCGGAGGACTTCGAGCAGCGTCTTGTGCACAGGCACCAGCAGGTCATGCGATTCGCCGTTCACGCTGAGGCCGATGCGAATGTTCATGCAGCGCCGCCCGTCTCTTTCACCACGCGCCCAAGGTTTGGTTAACTGACAGTAAAGACGAGTTCAAAAATACTGAATCGCCAGATGGTCGTCAAGCGCTCGCCAACCCCTGGCCGCCGTCTTGCAGCCTTCCCGCGCGGCCGAAACGGAGGTGGCTGAGTGTTGCACATCCTCGCGTGGGTGCTGGGGCCTCCCATCAGTCTCATCGTTCTCTTCCTCATCCTGTCCAGCCACTAAACGTCGACTCGCTGACGTTTTGGCATACCATCCGGCTATGCCGTACGTCCGCACCGACGACCGCGTCCGCATCTACTACGAGGAGCATGGTCCTACCGAACGCGGAGGCTCGGGGTCGCCGCTGGTGCTCGCCTATGGCATCGGTGGGAACGCCGACCTCTGGGACGTCAACGTCGCCGCGCTGGCCGCGCGCCATCGCGTGGTGCTCTGGGAACCTCGCGGTCACGCGCGGTCGGACAGCCCGGAAGAGCCCGCGCGCTACTCGTTCGCACGCTGGGTCCTGGATCTCAAGGCCGTCCTCGATCACCTGCGCCTGCGCACGGCACACGTCGGCGGCCTGTCGCTTGGTGCGGGCATCGCGACGCGCTTCACACTGACGTTCCCCGCGCGCGTGCGCTCGCTGCTCGTGACCAACTCCTCGTCGGCGGCCGGTCTGCCGCTGTCGCCGGACAACCTCGTCATGCGCGCGCAGTCGATCAAAGTGACGCTCGAGCACGGCATGGACGCGATGGCCGAGTTCGCCATGGCGTCCAATCCCAACGTCGCGGCACGTCTGGCGCTCGACCCGTCGTCCAAGGAGGAGTTCTACGCGTACTATCGGCGGCTGACGCCGGTGGGCTATGCCAACGCGCTGCGTGCGCTGCTGGCCATGGACCACGTCACCGAGCGGCTGGCGAGCATCCGCGTGCCCGTGCTGCTGATCGGTGGTGATCGTGATCCCTCGCTCGGTCCGATGAAGGTGATGCACGAGCGAACCCGCGGCTCGAAGCTCGTCGTCCTGTCTCCGGCCAGCCATTTCGCCAACCGCGACCAGCCGGAGGCATGGAACCGGGCGGCGCTGGAATTCCTGGCCCGCTGCGACGCCGGCACGCGCGGGCGAAGCCGCGCGCGCCGGCGCTGAGATCAGGCGAAGCGAAGTCGGACGTTAACCTTACTCGCCGTAGACGATCGTCGTGTACTTCGCGTAAATGCCCAGGAAGCTGCTGGTCTCGTGATCGACGTGGTGGATGCGCGTGATCCCACCGTTCTTCATGGCCGCGCTGATGCTTGCATCACCCGTGGCGAACACGAGAATGCCCCAGGCCTCGGAGCGGCCGATCTTCGAGCTCCCCGCCGCCGGCCCGACCGCGACGGGGCCCTTTTCATTGAGGGTGATGCCGGCGGTCACGGGGGCGTGTCCAATCGCGCAACCGCTGAGAAAGACGGCACACACAATCGCTAGCGTGAAACGACGTGCGAGCTTGCTCATGGCGTTCCTTTCGTTGTGACGAGTGCGCTTCACCTGATGCGCTGTCCACGGTAGCAGGCCTCATAGAGGGCAACAACGCGACACGCCGCGCTGCGCCGGGCAGAATGACCGGCGACCTCGTCGCTCGGTCAGGCGCGACTGCGCCAACGGGGCGAAGAGCAACGCGTGTCGTGTCGCCCGTCGCGCGCTAAGCCGGCGAGATTTCTCGCGCACGAGGAGAGCTGCGCGTCTGGCACCTTTGATGCTGATTCCGCGCGCCGTCGATCATTGCGATCACGAGGAGCATCGACATGACGTATGACCGGTACGGCGCAGGCTCGGCTCGTTGGTTCGGCCGGTGGGCGGCCCGAGGCGCGAATGACCGCCGCGCGCCATCCCGCTTCGGCACAAAGCGGTCCGCGGGTGACGGTCGGGAAAGCTGAGGGACTAGGAGACGGCCGGCGCGCCGCGGAATGCGGCGCGTCGGCGCGTTGAGCTACTTCTTCGCGGCGTCGTAGAGCTCGCCGAACGTCGCCCAGCGCTCACCATCGAACTTGGCGAGCTGCTCCTGCTCGATCGGCGCATGGTCGGTCGGGCTCGTGTTGACCTTGATGCCCGGCAGCAGCAGTGGGAACTCGACGTTCTTCAGGCTCTGGGCCTGCTTCAGGATGTTCTCCCGGCTCAGATCATTGCCGCACTGCTTGAGCACCTGCACCATCGCCTGCGCGACGGTGTAGCCGAAGGCGTTGCCCTGGTCATCCAGCGCGCCTTCCGGGTAATACTTCTTCATGAACGCGACCCAGTCCTGAAAGCCCTTGTCGTTCTTCCACTGCGGATCGGTGATTTCCTTCATGTAGAGCGCGGTGATGAGGCCCTTCGAGGCGTCGAGGCCCGCGGGCTTCAGCACGGTGGCCAGCGACGACGACACGTTGTTGAGGAAGTGCGCCGGCTTCCAGCCGATGTCGTGTGCCTTCTTGATCGCCTGCACCGCGAACTTCGGGATCGTCACGTTGAAGAACACGTTGGCGCCGCTGTTCTTCAGGTTGACGATCTGCGAGTCGATGGTCGGATCGGTCACCTCGTACGTCTGCTCCATGACGATCAGCTTCTTGGCGGCATCGCCGAGCCCGTCGTGCAGGCCCTTGCGGTAGTCCTTGCCGTAGTCGTCGTTCTGGTAGAGGATCCCGATCTTCGCGTCGGGGAAGTTCTTCATGATGTACTGCGCGTAGATCCGGGCTTCCGTCTGGTAGTTCGGCTGCCAGCCCATCGTCCAGGGGAAGTTCTTCGGGTCGTTCCACTTCGTGGCGCCGGTCGCGACGAACAGATGCGGCACCTTCTGCTGGTTGACGTACTTGTGAATCGCCGTATTGGTGGGCGTGCCGAGGGTCTGGAAAAGCGCAGCCACCTGGTCCTGCTCGACCAACTTGCGCACCATCTCGACCGCTTTCGGAGGGCTGTATGCATCGTCGTAGCTGACGAAGTTGATCTTCCGACCGTTGACGCCGCCCTCGTCGTTGACCTTCTTGAAGTACGCCGCGAGGGTCTTCCCGATCGTGCCGTACGCGGAGGCGGGGCCGCTGTACGGATTGGTGTTGCCGATCTTGATTTCCGTCGCCGTCACTCCCGGCGTGTCTGCCGCCGTCGCGGGCACCACCAGGGCCAGCACCGCGAGCAGCGCGCTCAGTACCGTTCTCCTCAGCATGATGTCCTCCTGTAGGGCTCCCGGCAGAACCGCCGGATCGGAACCAATCTTACTCCGGGGCAACAGTCAGGCACGCGCGACGGTTCCGCGGCGCGCTGCGCGGGCGGCCAGGCGACGCAGCGCGCCGGCGATGCCGAACGGCATGACGTACATGAAGCCAATGAGGAAGATGCCGTAGATCGCCCACGGCGCGGCCTTCGAGATGTCCTGCGCCCAGTTCGGCACGAACTGGATGAACAGCGCGCCGAAGATCGCGCCCGAGATCGAGGCCAGGCCGCCGATGACGATGCCGGTGAGGAAGGTGATGGAGAGAAACACGTTGAAGGCGTCGGGGGCCACAAACGCGATGACGATCGCGCTCAGCGCGCCGGCCACGCCCGTGTAGGCGGCACTGACCCCGAACGTGAGCGACTTGTAGAGCGCCGTGTTCACGCCCATGGCCTGCGCCGCGATCGGATTGTCCCGGATGGCGACGACCGCGCGGCCTGTGCGCCCGGCCAGCAGATTTCGCGCGAGCACGAACAGCACGACCAACACCGCCAGCGTGAACACGTAGAGCCACTGGTCGGGCGAGAGTTTCAGCCCCCACGGCGCGTTCGGCTTCGACAGCACGATGCCCTGCGAGCCGCCCGTCCAGTGCTCGAAGTATTTCAGGATCTGCGGAATGGCCAGCGCCAGCGCGAACGTGGCGAGCGCGAGGTAGAGGCCCTCGAGCCGCAGCGCCGGAATGCCGAAGAGGAACCCCGCGACGAGGCACAGGACGCCGGCCGCGACGATCGTGAGCGGGTACGGCACGCTCCATCGGTCGATCATGATCGCCGTCGTGTACGCGCCGAGCGCATAGAAGGCGCCGTGGCCCAGCGAGATCTGGCCGTTGTACCCCGTCAGCATGTTGAGGCCGAGCAGCGCGATCGCGTACACGCCGACCTGCGTGAACTGGAACAGCCGGAAGTTCGAGAGAAAGAACGGCAGCGCGAGCGCCACCACCAGCACCCCGACCAGTCCGACGATGCGCGCGCGCGCCATCAAACGCGATGGACCGCGGCCCGGCCGAACAGACCGCTGGGCTTGAAGACGAGCACGATGAGGATGAGCGCGAGCGCGACCGTGAGCTTGAGCTCGGTGCCGATGAAATGCACGTAGGTGCCGACGAGGTTCTCGATGACACCGACGATGAGGCCGCCGAGAACGGCGCCGCCCGGGCTCGTGAAGCCGCCGAGCGTGGCCGAAGCGAACGCATAGATCAGGATTCCCGCCATCATGTTCGGATCGAGGAACACGATGGGCGCGACCATCATGCCCGCCACGGCGCCGACCATCGCGGCCAGCCCCCAGCCGATCGCGAGCATCCAGCCCACGCGGATGCCGCAGAGCCGGCTCGACATGGGATTCTGGGCCGCCGCGCGCATGGCGAGGCCGAGCGTGGTGAATCGGAAGAACGCATAGAGGAACGCCAGCACCACCAGCGTGACCCCGATCGCGCCGAGGTCGTGCGTGCCGAACACCACGGTGCCGAGCATGATCGGTTTCGGGGGGAACGGGCTCGGAAACGGTTTCTGGATATACGAGTAGATCCAGCCCGCGACGCTGTTGAGGATCACGAGCAGGCCGATGCACACGATCACGATCGTCAGGATCGGCTTGTTCTCGACGGGGCGAATGACGATCCGCTCGAGCAGCACACCGCCGACGAACGAGATCACCAGCGTGCCGAAGAACGCCCACCAGTACGGCACACCCGCGTTGAGGAGCGTCCACGCGAGATAGGTGCTGAACATCGCCATCTCGCCCTGCGCGTAGTTCACGACGTCGGTCGCCTGATAGATCATCACCAGCGCCAGCGCCACGCTGCCGTAGATGCCGCCCGTGGCCAGACCCGACACGACCTGCTGGAAGAAGATCTCCATCGTCAGTAGCCGAGATACGCGCGCCGGATGGCGTCGTTCTGCCGCAGCTCCGCCGCCGGGCCCGACGTCACGACCCGGCCCGTCTCCATCAGATAGGCGTGGTTCGCGAGCCCGAGCGCGACGCTGGCGTTTTGCTCGACCAGCAGCACGCTCACGCGCTCCTCGCGGTTGATCGTCTGCACGATACGGAAGATCTCACGGACGACCAGCGGCGCGAGCCCCAGCGAGGGCTCGTCCAGGAGCAAGAGCCGCGGGCGCAGCATGAGCGCGCGCGCGACGGCGAGCATCTGCTGCTCCCCGCCGGAGAGCGTTCCGCCCGTCTGCTTCTTACGCTGAGCGAGTACTGGGAAATAGCCGTACACGCGCTCGAGGTCGCGGGTGACGTCGGCGCCACCGCCACGCGCGTAGGCGCCGAGTCTCAGATTTTCTTCGACGGTGAGGTTCACGAACGTGCCGCGGCCTTCGGGCGCGTGGGCAATGCCCAGGCGGACGACGTCCTCGGTCGAGCGTCCAGCGATGCGGTTGCCGGCAAAGCGGATGTCGCCCGACGTGCGCACCATCCCGCATACGGCGCGCAAGGTCGTCGTCTTGCCGGCGCCGTTGGCGCCAAGGATCGTCGTGATCCCGCCTTCCTGGACGTCGAAATCGATCCCATGCAGGACCTTGGTCCACCCGTACTGCGCCTGGAGCCCGCGGACCTCCAGCAGGGCCATCAGCGGCGAGACTCCGCCGTCTCGTCGGCGCCGAGGTACGCGCGGATGACGGCGGGATCGCGCTGAACCTCGGCCGGCCGTCCCTCGGCGATCTTGCGGCCGAAGTCGAGGACGACGACGGTGTCGGAGATCTGCATCACCAGACCCATGTGGTGCTCGACGAGCAAGATCGTGACGCCTCGACGGTCGCGGATCGTGCGCAGCAACGCCGCGAGCGCACCGACCTCCTCGTGGTTCAGCCCGCCCGCGGGCTCGTCGACCAGCAGCAGTGCCGGGCGGCTCGCGAGCGCGCGGGCGAGCTCGACGCGCTTGAGCGTGCCGAACGGCAGCCCGGCCGCGGGATGTTCGGCGACGCCGCCGAGATTGAGGAACGCGAGAAGCTCGCGCGCGCGTTCGCGGACCTCGGCCTCTTCCCGCCCGACCCACGGCAGCCGCAGCGCGTTGCTGAGAAAGTCGCTCCGCGTTCGGCTATGCACACCGATCATCACGTTCTGCAGCACGGTGAGCGTGGGAAACAACGCGAGGTTCTGGAAGGTGCGGCCGATGCCGAGCTCGGCGATGCGGTGCGGCGGCATGCCGAGGAGCGACCGGCCGCGGAAGAGCACGTCTCCGCGCTGCGGCGTGTAGAGCCGGCTCAGACAGTTGAAGAGCGTCGTCTTGCCGGCGCCGTTGGGACCGATGAGCCCCACGATGCGCCCGTCGGCCACGTCGAAGGACACACCGTCGAGCGCGACGATGCCTCCGAAGCGGACGGTGAGATCGCGGACGGCGAGAATCGGCTCTCCGGGCCCGGGCACTCCCGCGCTTATACGGGCAGAGTGAGGGCTTGTCGAGCCCTATATGTGGGGGAACTGGTCAGACCGACCCCAAGGAATAGTTGGGGATTCGGGCGATCGTCTGGTACTGTCGAGCCCGGAAGGGAAGGGGGACACCACAGAGCGAAGGGAGCCTGAATGCGCACGATAGCGGTCGTGAACCAAAAGGGTGGTTGTGGAAAGACAATCACCTCCATCAATCTCTCGGCCTTTCTCGCTCGCGCACGACGACGCGTCCTGCTCGTGGACATGGACCCGCAGGGTCACGCCACCCTCGGGCTGCTCGGCAAGGAAGTTCCGCCGTCGACGACGATGTACGAGGTGTTCTTGCAAGGCGCCGGCGGCAATTCCGGCGTGCTTCGCGAGATCGTCTGCAGCGTTCGCGACAACCTTCACGTCGCTCCCGCCGACATTTTGCTGAGCGCGATCCCCGAAACGCTCGCCGGGCGCGCCGGCCGCGAAGACATCCTGTCGGCGGCGCTCGCGTCCGTCGAGAACGACTACGACTACGTCGTCGTCGATTGCCCGCCAACGGTCGGCGTGCTCACGTTCAACGCGCTGAAGGCGTGCTCGGAGGCCATCGTGCCGATGGATCCGAGCTTCTTCTCGCTGCACGGCATCGGAAAGCTGCTCGAGACCTTCGAGGTGCTGGCCAGGGAGACCGGACATCGCGTCACGCCTCGCGTCCTGGTCACGCTCTATTCGGGCCGCAGCCCCTTCGTGAAGGCGGTGGTCGAGGAGATCCATCACCACCTCGAAGGCCGATACTTCGAGACGCTGATCCGCTACAGCATCAAGCTGGCTGAGGCCGCCAGTCACGGCGTGCCGGTCGCGGACTACTCCACGTCCTGCGCGGGCTTCGAGGACTACCAGGCGCTGGCCGCCGAGGTGCTCGCGCAGGAGCCGCCCTCGCCGGACGCGACGCCTGAGCCGCGCAGCACGCACGGCACTTCAATAAGTGCGGCCGGGATCGACGATGGGGTCCGGCCGTCGGCGCCGGCGGCGACGCCCGATGGCGTGCTCTTTACGTTCGAGGCGCTCGATGCCGAGCGCGTGCATCTCGCGGGCGACTTCAACGACTGGGCGCTCGATGGCAACGAGATGGAGCCGACCGATGGCGTCTGGACGAAGGTCGTCAAGCTGCCACCGGGACGCTATCGCTATCGCTACGTCGTCGATGGGCAATGGCGGAGCGATCCGCTGAATGCCGTCGTCGAGCCCAGCACGTACGGCGGCCACGACTCCATCCTGGTCGTCGTCGGTTGACCCCCCTGGATCCGGAGTCGGAACGCGAGCCCAACGGCGACGGGAACGCCGACGGCGTGGTCGGCGCCGACGGCACCCGCCGCGTGGACAAGCCGTTGGGCCGCGGCCTGGACGACGTCTCGCATCTGTTTCTGTCCAACAAACCGTCTGAGCATTCGTCGCACGAACACGCCACGGCCCGCGCGATCGAGCGGTCGCATGCGCCGTCAGGATCGCGCGGAGGCGTCGCGCTGCTTCGGCCCGCCGCGCTCAGCCGAGACCGGCTCCCGGCGCTGGTCGCGGAGTTTGCCGGCGCGCTCGACGACGGTCTCCGAGTGATCGACACGAACATTCCCTGTCATCCGTGCGGCGAGATCGACGTCCTCGCGGTGAGTCGTGCCGGCCACGTCACGATCGTCGACGTCGATGCCAGCGCGAACGACGCGCTCCTGGTTCGGGGGCTGGCGCACTTCCACTGGGTCGTCCGAAACCTGCCGAATCTCCGGCGGATGTACCGCGAGCCCGCCATCAACTTCTCGCTTCAGCCCCGGCTCGTGCTGTTGGCGCCGCAGTTCTCGGCGCTGCTCCGCAGCACGATGCGACAGCTCACCGGGCCGCAGGTGCAGTGCGTCCGGTATCACGCCGTCGAGTCCGCCGGCGGCGCCGCGGTCCTGTTCGAGCCCGTCGCGGGCGACTGACCGCCGTTTTCGCCCCAGTCGTCCGGGCGTTCCTCCCGGCCGCGCCCGACTGTGTTTCTTTCAACGCGTGCGGCCGCCGCGGTTCGCCGGCATCGCGGATGGCACCTTAGTTGAAGTTGGCGAGGCCGGAGGAATCACCGCGATGCTGCTCGCAGGAATCGTCGCCGCAACGTTCATGAGCGCCGGGTGCGCGATCCTGGCCGCTGACACGCCCCTTGCTCGCAGTGCCACCTACGCCATCCACCAATGGCGCCGTCGCGGCCGGGCTCGCCGCCGTGCCCAGCGCGACCGTCAGGGCTTGTAGTTCACCTTGGCCGGCAGCACCTTTCGCATGAGGTCCGGGTAGAAGAAGGCGTTCCCGTCGAGCGGCTTCGTCAGCTTGCCCTGCTGCTTCAGCTGGGACTCCGCGAGCCGGAACAGGTTGACGGTGAAGTCGTCGAACACCATCTCGAACCGCAGCTTGGTCATGAGCTGCTCCACCAGCGGCGGATCGAGGTTCTTCAGGAAGTCCGAGACGTCTTTGGCGGCGCGCTTGCGGTCGCCGTTGATGATCTCGGTCGCGTCGACGAGCGCACGCAGGAAGGCCTCGGACGCCGCCGGGTTTTTTTGGATCCAGCCCTTGTTCATGTAGATGTAGACGCCCTGCTCGAGAATGCCCTCCTGGTCTCGGAGCACCTTCGTGTTCTTGACGGCGGTGAGCCCGCGGGTCACCCACGGCTCCCACACGGCGTAGGCGTCGATGTTGCCACGCTCGAGCGCCGCGACCATTTCGGGGGCCTCGACGTTGACGATCGTGTAGTCCGCCGCGTTGAGCTTGAGCTTGTCGATCATCGCGAGCCAGAACACTTCGCCGCCCGAGCCGCGCGCGACGCCGACCTTCTTGCCTTTGAGCTGGTCGAGGTTGTCGATGTTGCGGCCGACCACGGCGATCCAGCGCACGAGGCGCGTGGCCTGCGCGACCACGACGACGTTGGGATCGAGGTTGTGGTTGCTGACGCCGGCGATCTCGGAGCCGAACGCGGACTCGATCTGACCGTTGACCAGGAAGGAGACCATCGCCGAGCCCGACGGACCGGTATTGATGCGCACGTCGAGGCCGTGCTTCTTGAACAGCCCCTCCTGCTGAGCGACGTAGTACGCGGAGAAGACGGGATCGACGCCGGTGGCGATCGTCATCTTTGTCTGCGCCGCTGCGGCGCCCGCCCACAGCCCCACGGTCACCACAAGCACGCACTGCGCGACACGTCTGAGCATGGTCATCGCCCTCCCTGACGACGCCTAGGTCGCCGGCGAATATTTCCCCGCGAACGTGTAGATGCTCCAGCGGAACATCCGGTCCACCGCAAAGCCCAACAGCCCCAGCGTCACCAGCGACACGAAGATGTCGTCCACGAGCATGAACATCCGGCCGTCCCAGAGCATCTTGCCCAGGCCTTCGTTGGCGGCGATCAGCTCGGCCGCGACGATGGTCGTGAACGAGTTGCCCATGGCCAGGCGCATGCCGGTGAGGATGTACGGCACCGTCGCCGGCAGCGCCACGTGCAGGAAGATCTGCGCGCGCGTGGCGCCGAGCGCCTCCGCCGCGCGGATCTTGTTGGGCGCGATGGCCGACACGCCGGCGGCCGTGTTGAGGATCACGATGAAGATCGTCGTGTAGATGATGAGAAAGATCTTGGACGCCTCGCCGATGCCGAACCAGATCACCGCGACGGTGATCATGGCCACCGACGGGATGAAGCGCAGGAATTCCGTGTACGGCTCGAGCAGCCGCCGGAGCGGTCGAAACGAGCCCATCGCGAGGCCGATCGGGATTCCGAGCAGCGATCCCGCGAAAAAGCCCGCGAGAATCCGCTGGATGCTCGCGCCCAGGTGCTCGAGCAGAACGCCGTTGCGGAGGAGCGCGATGCCCTTGCGCGCCACCACCGTCGGGGGCGGAAACAGCACGGAGCTCACCAGGTACACCGAGGCGAGGTGCCAGATCACGAAGAGGCTGGCGAAGCCAATGGCGTAGCC
>JBKOZH010000191.1:0-8095 GCA_046725765.1 Candidatus Methylomirabilota bacterium
CCCTAGGGCCCTTCGGGAACGTCGTCAGGCCCTTATCGCGCGACATCGCCGACCCGACGCTGACCGGGACGGCGATGAGTGGCGATCCACCCATAGAGCGCAGCGGGGCCGACGCGGTCCGCACTCGGCGACGCGAGTTCCTGCTTGCGCTCGGCACCTGGTCACCGATCGCCGTCAGCATCGCGGTCGACGGTGGGCTCGCGCACTCGGCCGTCGAAGCCGCCTGGCTGGAGAGCCATGGCGGGTGGCATGCGCAGTAGGCTCGAAAGGCGCGCTGTCTACGACATCCCCCTCGAGGCCCTGCCGGCCTATCGCGGCCGGAGAGTCAGCATTCGCGCCCGAAGTCCCGCTCGGGTCGTGCTGCTGTGCCGCGGCGTCCCGGACGTCGAGATCGTCGCCGTGAAGCTGGACGATCTGCCGAAGCAGGTCGATGCGCTCGCCGACTGGGGCCGCGGAATTCCGATCCAGCTGACGATGTTCGATCCGGCCGTGGAGTTTCCCGCGCTGTATCGCTACGTGCGGCTCGTCGACACGCACCCGGTCCGCGTCGTCATGCCGGTGCGGCAGGGATTCAGCCGCGCCGTGAAGCTGGCGATCTCGCTCGACATGGCCGTGAAGCTCGACGTCGGGCAGCCGTCACCGCGGCAGATCGACGAGCTACTCTCGGCCCTCGACTTCTATCTGCATACGCCGTCGTGTCGCCAACCGATCGACTTCTTCCACGGTGTTCTCGGGACGCTCTATCGGCGAACGTCCGCGACGCTGTGGGACATCCAGGACGAGGACCCGGCGCGCGTGCGTCGCGTCGAGGACGACGGCACCCAGACCCTCAGCCGTGGGGATGCTCCCGGTCCGCCCGAGGGGGTCCTGCCCATGTTCCTCGGAGAGCTTCGCCGCGCCCTCCTGACCGAGGGCACGGAGTGCGGTACGTGCCCGTTCTGGGGGATTTGCGCCGGATACTTCAAGTGGCCGCGGCGGGACTACGACTGCCGCGGTGTCAAACAGCTCTTCCGCGTGCTCGTCGCCGCCGCGGCCGACTTGCGCGCCGACGTGGAGCGCTTTCGCGCCGGCCGCCAGCGTGCCGCCCGGTGAGCGGCAGTTACGAGGGGTGGGATCCGGTTCGGGGCGGAGACCCGCCGCCGGCCGTTCGCAGCCGCTCCTGGCTGGTGCGAACGGTGGAGTCGATCCGCGATTTCGCCTGCGTCAGCGCATCACCCGCGCGCTGTCCGATCGTCCCGATCTGCTCGGCGGCCCGGTCTCGCACGACCGGAAGCTGCCTCTCGACGTAGCTGCGGATCTTGTCGTGCCACACGTAAGCGGCGGCACTGCCGACGAGCGCGCCAATGACGAATCCGACCACGGTTCACCTCCGCGAACGGGATGAGATGTCTTCAGCATACAGCGGCGACGGCGCCGCGCCAGAGGTCGTGCCGGTCGCTCAGAAGTTGAAGTGCAAGCCCACGCCGAAGTACTCGACGTCGCGCGTGTAAAACTGACCTTCCCGCGAGTCGCCGGTGTAGTACTCGAGCAGCAGCTGCGCGCTGCGTCCCAGCACTGTGAGGCTGTCGAGCTGAACGCCCGCCCGCAGCGACAGCGCGGGATGCCAATCGTTCTGCTGGCGACTCTGGAGATCCAGCGCTGCCACCGGGCGCAGCAGCTGAAACGCGCGCCAGGCACTCCTGAACTCGACTCCCGCCTGCAGGGACCAGCGCTCGAGCGATTTCGGATCGACGCGTATTCGATAGCCGGCGCCGCCGTAGAGCCGCAGCTGCTCCGTCAGGTCCCATGACAGGTGCGCGTCCAGCGTCTCGAAGCTCAAGTTCACGCGGCGGATGCCGCTGCGCAGGAGCAGCTCATCGCCGAGATGTGAGCTCGTGTGAAAGAGTCGGAGGAGGCCCGAGAGGTCGCCGCGCCGCCACCCGGCAAAGATGCCGAGCAGGAATTCCGTGTTCAGGAGATCGTCCTCGTGGTCGCGGTCGAAGATCGGCGCGGCCAAGGCCAGCGCTCCGACCTCCCACTGACCGATCGGGGTGGTCCCGCGATAGACGGGCAGATTTTCGCCGAGCGTGCCGGCGATGACCGCTCCGAGATCGTCCTCGTCGACATATCGACGGTAGACGAACGAGAAGTGCGGCCAGCGGGGATCGGCGAGCATGGGCCGATAGAGCAGCCCGCCGGGCAGCCACCCGGCCTCCAGCAGTCCGATCGGCGCCGCGTCGCCGCCCGCCGGCGGGCTTGATGGACGCGTCGGCGCGGCGGCGGCCGCGGTGGGGTCGCTGAGGATGACGACGCGCGAGACGCCCTCGATGCTCTGCAGCGCGGTCACGACCGCGGACCGGTCGACCGTCGCCAGGTCCGCCTCGTGCAGGAGCACGGTGCCGCCGACCACGCGAAGCGACGGCGGGCGGACCTTGAACTCGCGCGCCAGGATCGCCGCCGCGTAGCCTTTGAGATAGTCGTCGGCGATCGGCGCGGCGGGCGCCGGCGAGGCGGCGAGCGTGAGGACGACCATGGCAATCAGACAGCGCAGGGACGATCGCATAGGTATGGTTTCCCGGTGGCGCCTTAGAAGCGAAGGTCGAAGAGATAGACGCGAAGTCCGACGGTCACGAGCACGGCGTCCAGGTGCGCGTCGTGCGTCTGGCCGCCGGCGATCTTGATCGTGTGTCCGCGTGAGGTGAGGTAGCGCGCCTCGATGCTGGCCGCGATGTTGCTCGCGATGAAGTACTCGAGCCCGGCGCCGACGGTGGCCGCCACGCCCCAGTTGGTTGCCGCGATGTCCAAGTCGAGACCGCCTCGCTTGCGATCGTTGAACTCCACATAGCTCGCCCCAACCCCCGCCACCGCATACGGAACGAGCCGGCCGTCCAGGACGGGATAGCGCGCGCGCAGCTGCGGGATGATGGCGTAGACCGCCTCCTCGCCGATGCTGCCGCGCCCCGGAGCCTCGAGGCGGACCTCGTACCCGCCGGCCATGAGCTCGACCCCGAGGTATTTGCCGAGGTCGAGCCCCACCAGGCCGCCGAGGTAATAGTTGGCAGGACCGACGGCGGCCGGCTCGGTGCGCAGCTCGACGCCCGGCATCGAACCCGTGTCCGTCGTGAAGGCGGCGCCGACCTGCATGCCGAGATACGCGCGCGCCGGGAATCCGCCGCGGGGCTCGGCGGGCGGCGGCGGTGCGTTTTCCGGGAAGAACAAACGCAGACCGAACGACGTGATCAGGGAGTCGATCTCCTCCGTCCGCGAGACTCCGTTGATCTTGATGGTCTGGTCGCCGGCGATCATGTATTTCACCTCGACGCCTACGGCCACGTTGTGCGCGATGAAATACTCCAGTCCCGCGCCGATCGTGCCGACCACGGTGGAGGCGGGGGTGTCGATCGACACTCCGAATCCCGGGCGCTTTCTGTCGTTGAACTCGGTCAAGGCGACGCCGACGCCGGCGATGGCGTACGGCGTGAGGCGTCCGTCGAGGACGGGGTAGCGGAACCGTATCTGAGGGACGATCGGCATGATCGCGTACTCGCCGAGGACCCGGTCGTTGACGCGAATGCGCCGCTCGAAGCCCTCGACGGACAGCTCGGCGCCCCAGTGCCGGTTGAAGTTCGCGCCGACGGACGCGCCCAAGAGATCGTGCACGTCGGTGAAGGGACTGGAGCCGTGCCCGCGGATATTGAGGTAGTAGCGGAACTGGTCGCTGTCCTGCGCCCAGCCGGCGGTCGCGGACAGCACGACGACCAGCAGGGCACAGCCACACAGCACTCGTCGTCGCGCGGCGCCTGGCTTGCTGCCGGCCCGGATCATGTCGTCACCGCCGAAGCTAGTGTATCAGCGGCGCGTCGCGTGTCGACTCGCGGCCGAGGGGTCAGCCGAGTAGGAAGGACGCGTCATCGATGGCCATCGCCCTTGCGTACGCCGTCACCCCGGACGCGGCCACTGGACAAAGGTCCCATTGCCGCGCATCCGAGGGATCGGGCACAAACGCCTGGCGGCAGCTCATGCGATCGCTCGCCCTCGCACTCGGTGTGCTTTCGTGCCTTGGTGCCTGCGCGCCGATGGGGGTGGGCGCCGATCAGCCGGCCCCGGAACCTGCCGCGCCCGCGCCGGTCCGTAACATTCTGATGATCCACGTGGTCCCGCGCTCGATCCCCGCCCTCGTGGCCGTCGAGCAGACGTTCACGGACTCGCTCAAGTCGATCTGGCCGGAGCCGCTCGCCTTCCACACCGAGTACGTCGATCTCGGGATGTTCGAGCGGAAGGAGACGTTCGAAAGGGAGCTGGTCGCGTATCTCGCCGCAAAATACGGATCGATGAAGCTCGACCTGGTGGTCGTCACGGCCAGCGACGCCCTGCGGCTTGCCACGCGGAATCGGACGAGGCTGTTTCCGCACGTGCCGATCGTTTTCATGGCAGTGATCGATCGGCTCGTCAGCGACATCCGCTTCGCCGCCGACGTGTCGGGCATCTGGCTGCCAATCGACTGGTCGGGAACGCTCGCCGCCGCTCGAGCGCTTCAGCCGGATATCGACCGCGCGATCGTCGTCACCGGCGCCTCGCCGATCGACCGGTTGTGGGCCGCCGACGCCCGCGCGCAGCTCGCTGGTTTCGACAGTCCGATCCCGATCACCTATCTGGCGGAGCTTCCGATCGAGAAAGTCCTCCAGCATCTTGCCGCGCTGCCGCGCACGAGCGTCGTGTTGCTGGGCCCGTTTCTGGCCGACGCCGCGGGACGGCGCTTCTCGGGTCCGGAGAGCACCGCGCTCTTCAGCGCCGCCTCGCCGGTGCCGGTCTACGGCGTGACCGAGCCGCAGCTCGGCCACGGATCGGTCGGCGGGCGCGTCGTCAGCTTCGCGCTTCAAGGACGCCGCGGGGCGGAGCTGGCCGCTAGGATGCTGCGCGGCGAGCGGCCGCCGCCGATAGTCGGCGACACGCTCGCCTACCGCTTCGACGCGCGGCAGCTGCGCCGTTGGGGGCTCGACCCGCGACGACTGCCGCCAGACAGCGCGCTCGATTTCGACCAGCCGTCGCTCTGGCGCGCCTACGGCGGGTACGCCGTCGGCGCCGCGGCGCTCCTCGCACTGCAGACCTGGATGATCGTCGGGCTGCTGGCCCATCGCGCCAGGCGCCGCCGTGCCGAGCACGAGCTGGCGGCGCGGCTGCGCTTCGAGACACTGCTCTCCGACATCCTCGCGGGTCAGCTCACGGCCCCGGCCGCCGGCGTCGACGCCGAGATTTCCCGTGCGCTCACGCTCATCGCCGCGGATCTGGACGTCGACCGCATTGTTCTCTCCGAGCGCGACGCGTCGACGGAGAGCTCGCGCGTGACGCATGCGTGGACACGCCACGATGTCGTCGAGGTGGGACGGTCGGTCCCGTGGAGCGCGTTTCCGTGGTTCGCCCGGCGTCTGGGCGAGGGACACGTCGTCGTGGTCTCGCCGTCGCAGCCGCTGCCGCCCGAAGCGGTCACGGACCGGCAGAGCATGCTCACCCACGGCACCCGCTCGCTGCTCGCCTTCCCGCTGCGTCTCGAGCGGACGGTGGGCGGCGTGCTGACCTGCGCGACCGTACGGCGAGAACGCGAATGGCCGGACGCGCTGATCGAGCGACTGCAGCTGCTGGCCGAGGTCTTCGCGAGCACGCTGGCGCGCCGGCGCGCGGAAGCGGCCGCGCGCGAGAGCGAGGAGCGGTTCCAGCAGCAGCGCCAGGCGCTCACGCACGCGCTGCGGGTCAATACGCTCGGCGAGCTCAACGCCTCGCTGGCCCACGAGATCAACCAGCCGTTGTCCGCGATCCTCATGAACGCGCGCGCGGTGACCGCCATCCTCGGCCCGCACGCCGGCGCCGACCTGCGCGAGGCGCTCGACGACATCGCTGCCGACGCCAAACGCGCCGGCGAGATCATCCGGCGCTTGCGCGCGTTGTCGCGCAAGGAACACGTACCGGAGCGCGGCCTCGACGTCGACGCGCTGGTCGACGAGGTCGCCGGCCTCTTGCACCAGGACTTCGTCCGCCGCGGCGTCGAGCTCGAGCGGCTCGCCGAGCCCGGGCTGCCGGCGGTCACGGGTGATCGCACCCAGCTGCAGCAGATCGTGCTGAACGTCCTCGTCAACGCCGCCGAGGCGCTCGAGGGCACCGCGCGCGGGCACCGTACCATCATCGTGGCCACCACGAAGCCGGCACCGGGCCTCGTGCAGATCCTCGTGCGCGACAGCGGCGTCGCCGGCAAGGATCTGGATACCGAGCGAATCTTCGAGCCGTTCGTCACGAGCAAACCGGGCGGGCTCGGCATGGGCCTGGCGATCAGCCGATCGATCGCGAGCGCCCACGGCGGGCGCGTCTACGCCAAGGCCAACGTCGACCGCGGGCTCACGGTGTGCGTCGAGCTGCCCGCCGAAGCCTGATGAGGCTCTTCGCGCACCGACACACGTCCACCGCGGAGGTCGACGATCTCGATCGAGTGACCGCCTCGAGGCCGGCGCGCCGCCGGCTGTGGCTCGCCGTCGCACTGACGGTGCTGCTTGTCGTCGTGGCCGGCCTGCTGTCGGGTCCATCGCCGCCACGCAAGATCGTGATGGCCGGCGGGCAGCCGGGTGGCGTCTACACCGCGGTCGCCCACGACTATCGCGAGCGACTTGGCAGGGTCGGCCTGGATGTCCGCGTGGTGGAGACGAATGGCTCGCTGGACAATCTCGAGCGCCTGCTCCGGCACGACGTCGATGTCGCCCTCGTACAGGGGGGAACATCGGCGCTGGTCCCCAATGCGGATGTGCGACTGCGCGGTCTCGCCGCGCTCTACTTCGAGCCGCTGTGGGTCTTTCATCGCGACTCCGGCGTGACGTCGCTGCAGGCCCTGCAGGGCCGTCGCGTGTCCGTCGGACTTTCGCGAAGTGGCACCGAGGCGGTGGCGAGGACGCTGCTGCGCGAATATGGCGTCGAGGACGGACCGCTCATCGTCAATCTGCCGAACGCCGAGGCCCGTGAACGCCTCGAGCGCGGCGAGCTCGATGCGGCGTTCTTCGTCACGTCGTATCGAGACCCGATGATCGTCGAGCTGCTGCAGCGTCGCGACGTTCACCTGCTGAGCTTTGGACGAGACGCGGCGCACGCCCGACGGTTCCCTGCGCTGCAGCCGCTGAAGTTTCCCGAAGGCGTCATCGATCTCCAGCGCAACATCCCGCCCGCGGACAAGACGCTGCTCGCGCCGGCGGCGCTGCTCGTGTCGCGGGCCGATCTCCACCCGCGGGTCGTGGAGCAGTTGCTCAAGGTCGCGCATGCCGTGCACCGACCGGGCAGCCTGCTCGATCCGCCGGGGCGCTTTCCGTCGCTCGAGGGGCTCGATCTCCCGGCCCACGAAGCGGCCGAGGTCTACCTCACGCAGGGCGAGTCCTTGCTGTCCCGCACGCTGCCGTATCCGCTGCTGCGCTGGCTCCTGATCCTCCGACTCCTCGTGCTGCCGCTAATCATCTGGCTGCCCATCGTTCGGCTCTGGCCGGAGGTGAGCAACTGGAAGACGGACCGCCACCTGGGCCGGCTGTACGGAATCTTGAGGAAGACTGAGCAGGCGGTGGCCGGCGCTGACCGCCCCGAGCAAGTTCGCGAGCAGATCAGCCGGCTCGATCGACTCGCCACGTCGACGGCGGCGCTCTGCCGCAAGGTGCCGCCGTCGCGGCAGCGCGACGTCTATCACTGGCGGCTGCACATCGCGCTTGTCCGCGCCGACGCCACGGCGCGACTGGCCGAGCTCACGGCACGCGATTCCGAGAAGCCCGAGGCGCGATCGGCCTAACGGCCCTCAGGGCCGGGGACGAGCCAGCACGGACCGGACGGCCCTACGTCCGCCGTACCCGTTGGTGGGAAGGTCGTTCCCCGGAGGGCCACCGATGCAACCTTGGATCCCGGCCTTTGCGTTGTGGCAGGCGGCGTGGGAGTACTGGACGGACGCCGCGCAGCGCACCGTCCTGTTCTGGGACGTCATGCGCCAGCGAGGAAATCAGTTCCTCGAGCACGCCGAGAAGGGCAAGCCGCCGGTGCTCGTCTTCGAGCACGAGATGGTGCTCGACGGCCGCACGCTCGAGCGTCCCGTCAACTACTTCCT
>JBKOZH010000126.1:0-8139 GCA_046725765.1 Candidatus Methylomirabilota bacterium
CGAGCGTCGCGCGCGCGAGATCGTCGGCGAGCAGCGCGCCGAGTGCCGAACCCAGCGCCTCGGGCGTGGGCTCGACGAGCCCCGGCGAGGCGCGGCCGAGGACTTCGCGGTGCGCGGCGATGTCGCTGGCGACGACGGGAACTCCGAGCGCCATCGCCTCCAGCACCGCCAGCGGCATTCCCTCCTTCGCCGACGGCGCCGCGTACACGTCGAACGCGCGAAACAGGCGGGCGGCGTCGACGATCTCGCCGGGGAAGACGGCGCGCGTGCCGAGCCCCAATGACGCGGCGAGCCCGCGCAGGCGCCGCTCGTCGGCGCCGCTGCCGATCAGCGCCACCCGCAGTGCGCCGTCCGGGACGCGCGCCGCCGCGCGGAGCACCAGGTCGAGGCGCTTCACGGAGTCGAAGCGCGCCGCGCTGCCGATGACACGCGCGGACGGCGGCAGACCCAGGGCCGTGCGCGCCTCCGCGCGATCGACCGCCGCCGCGGTCAGGCGTGACACGTCGACGCCGTTCACCACGACGCGGCTCTGCCCACGGTCGAACAGACCGAGGGCCAGGCCTTCGGCCTCCTGAGGACGCGAGACGTTGACGATGACGCGGGTCCAGCGCGACAGCCGCCGCTCGAGCGCCAGATACGCCGTTCGCGCGACGGCGCCGTAGGACTCGAAGTGCAGGCCGTGCAAGGTGTGGACGGCAGGGACGCCGAGGGCCCGCGCCGCCAGTCGCCCGTAAAGTCCTGCCCCCTTGCCGTGGGAGTGGATCAGCCGAACGCCGCGCTCGCGGGCGAGGCGCACGAGCCGCAGCAGCGTGGCCGGCCGCAGCCGGTTGGTGGCGAGCTCGAGCGTGTCGATGCCACTTTCGCGGAAGCGCTCGAAGAGCGCGCCGTCACGCGGGCCGGCGACGACCGGCTGCCAGCCGCGGGCGCGCAGCCACGTCGCCACCGCGAGCACGTGCTGCGGGCCGCCGCCGGGCTGCGTGGACACCAGCAGCTGCAGGACGACCGCGCCGCTCATGTCAGCCGTCGCAGCAGCCGGCGGAGCGGCGTTGGCAATGCCGACGCGAGCAGCGGCCGAGCCAGGAAGATCGCGCACCAGGCGGGATAGGCGCCGCCGCGGATCGCCCGCCAACGCGCGCGCGCGTCCGCGCGCAAGCGCTCGGTGTCGCGCGCGACCGAGACCCGGCCGGGCAGCAGGCGCCGCACGACGAGGGGCTCCGGCAGGTTGGCCAGGCGCGTGGTCGCGGCCAGCCGAAGCCACAGGTCGTAATCCTGCGCGACGGCAAAGCGTTCGTCGAAGCCGCCGACGCGCTGGAGCAGCGCGCGGCGGATCACGACCGTGGAGTGCAGCATCGGGTTGCGGCGGATGAGTGCCCGGCGGATCGCGGCGTCGTCCTGCGGCGGCCGCACGACGCGCACCTCGCGGCCGTCGCCGTTGACCTCGCGCGCCGCCGTGCCCAGCACGCCGACGTCGGGGTGCGCGCCCATGAACGCGCGCTGGCGCGCGAGCCGCTCGGGCAGCGCGATGTCATCGGCGTCGAGCCGCGCAATCAGCGGCGCGCGGGCCAGCGCGAGCGCCCGGTTGAGGCTCGGCGTGAGGCCTCGGCGCGCCTGCCGCTCGACATGAAGGCGTGGATCGCGGACGGCGCTCAGCACAGCGGGAGTTGTGTCGGTCGAGCCGTCGTCGATCACGATCAATTCGAGGTCGCCGGCCGTCTGCGCGAGCACGCTGGCCACCGCCTCGGACACCCACGGGCCGCCGTCGTGCACCGCCATGAGCACCGAGACGGCCGGCACGGCGACGGGCGTGGCGGTCACGTCTTGACGGCGACGGCGAGGATCATATGACCGAAGAGCCGCAGCATGGGCGGCGTGTAGAGCAGGCCGCGAACGGTCCGCGCGACGAGGCGATCGCGGTCGTCGCGCGAGGCGCCGTCCGTGCGAGCCGCGGGGACCGCGGCCGCCGACACCGCACCGCTCCGGCGTCGCCAGCGGCGGAGCGCGGCTCGGGGCAGCCGCGCGGGATCATACGGCGTCAGCGACAGCACGCGGAAGCCGCCCGCCTCGACAAAGGCGCGCACCTCCCGCCGCGAGAACACGAATTGATAAAACTGGCCGCCGGCGCCCGCCAGCGCGCGCTGGCGTCGCGCGAGCCAGCGCTCGCCGAGCCGCCGCACGCCGTTGAGGTACGGTACCGAGACGATCAGCCGACCGCCGGGGGCGAGGACACGGTGGGCTTCGCGCAGCAGACGGCTCGGTCCGTTCGGATCGTGCTCGAGGACACCGAGCGAGACGTAGGCGGAAATCGTCCCTCCGCCGACCGCCAGCGTGCCGAGGTCCATCGCCGCCAGGGGCGTGCGCGGAAACGCGCGGCGACAGCGCTCCAGCGCATCGCCGCTCCAGTCGGTGCCGACGACCGGCAGGCCGCGCTCGCGCAGGAGCACGACGTATTGCCCGAGACCGCAGCCGGCTTCGAGCACCACGCCCCGCGCCGGCAAGGCCCGCTCGATCAGTCCCGTCAGCGGCGAGCGTCGCGCGATGTCGACGAGCGCGCCGGGTTCCTCGCCGCCCCAGTGCTCGGTCCAGAACTCCTGCGTCGCGCTCCGCGAATAGCAGGCGATCGGCATCGCTCAGACGCCGTCCAGGCGCGGCGGCAGCGCACCGTCCGCGACCGCCGCGAGCACGCGTCGCTCGCGCTCGACGACGCGCTCGGTCGAATGGTGGCGAACCACCTGCTGCCGGGCGGCGCCGGCGAGCCGTGTCCGCAGCGTCGCATCGCCGAGCACACGCTCGAGCGAGACCCTGAGCGCGTCGGCGTCGGGCGCGGTCAGCCACCCCGTCTCACCGTGGCGGACGACTTCGCGGATGCCGGGGACATCCGCCGCCACGACGGGCACGCCCGCCGCCATCGCCTCCAGCAGGCTCTTCGGCGCCCATTCGTAGAGCGACGGCAGCGCAAACACCGACACGCGCGCGAGCAGCGCCGGCAGCTCCGCGTTCGAGATCGCGCCGAGGAACTCGGCCTTCACACCGAGGCGATGTGCCAGATCCTCGAGGCCGGTGCGCAGCGGCCCGTCGCCCGCGACGATCAGCCGTGCCCCGGGCAGACCGGCCATTGCGTGGACCAGCGCGGCGACGTTCTTCTCGCGCGCGAGCCGTCCCACGAAAGCGACAACGCCCGGCTCACGCGCCGACGTGCCCGGCACGAACCGCTCGGTGTCGACGTGGTTGGGAACGACGACCACGCGATCGGCGCGCAGCCGGTGGGCGCCGACCAGGTGAGCGCGCGCCACCTCGCTCGTCACCATGACCAGATCCGCGGCGCGCACGGCGAGGCGCTCGAGCCAGAACACGAGCCGGCTGCGCCAGGCGCTGCCGCTCTCGCGCGCGTGGTTGACCGACCAGACGTAGCCGCAGCGAACCACGAGCGGCCGGCCGGTGAGCCACTTCGCCAGCACCGCCGTCCACGCCCCCGATGCTTGGTTCGTCTTCAGCACCGCGGCGGCCGCGAGCTCACGGCGGTAGAGCACCGGAGCCAGCACGCTCATGAGCGCGGCGGACAAGCGCCAGCGGTTGGGCAGTACGCGGATGCCGCCCAGGCGCTCGGCCCAGCGAGCGTCGTCGCGGCCGCCGTAGGTCACGAACGCGATCGGCCCGACGGCCGGCAAGAGCCGGCGATAGAGCTCGACCTCGCGCTCGAGCAGACCACGCGCCGCCCACGTCGACAACGAGACCCGATAGGTGAAGAACACGACGAGACCCCGGCGGTCGCTGCTCATCCCCGGTCCGGGGCGCACACCGCCCAGATCTCGCCCCAGCGAATCTCGGTTTCGAGCACGGCGAAGCCGCCCCGGCGGACGTCGTCACGGAACTCGCGTTCGCGGTACTCGATACGGTGCGTGGGATCGAGTCGGTAGTCCACGCCGAGCTCGGCCTTGAGCGGCACCCGCCAGTCGCGCTCGAAGAGCGGCACGCGGATCAGAAGCCGGCGCGGCGCGATCTTCATCCGGATCGTCGTGAGGAACTCGACACGATCGTCGAGATGCTCGAGCACGTTGGACAGGACGACGACGTCGAAGGTCTGACCGCCGGCGGCGGTCCACGCATCGCCGACGACGAAGCGCAGTCGGTCGTGACGGTAGCGCTGCTGCGCGTGCGCGATCGCCGCCGCGTCGTGGTCCACACCGGTCACAAAGGCGCCCGTTCGCGTGACGACGTCGTAGTCGACGACGCCGAGCCCGCAGCCGATGTCGAGGACGCGCTCGCCGTCGCCGATGTGGCGCGCGAAGAAGTCGTGGTACGCGGTGAGCCGGTGCTTGGGATGCAAGCCGCCGCCGTACCGCACGGCCACTAACGACGTGTAGCGATAGAGCACGTTATCGAGGACGAGCAGCAGCCGCAGCAGCGCGCGCACGCCGGTCCTCACCGGCCGCCGGCGAGCGAGGTCAGGAGCCGCGCGTACTGCGCGGCCACCGCCTCCGTCGAGTACGGCGCCATCGCCTCCTGCGCCGCCGGCGACCACCGCACCAGCACGGCGGGGTCGGCGACGATACGGTCCAGCGTCTCCTCCCACTCGGCCGGCGTATCGCACAGCATTCCGTTCCGATCGCCAACGACCAGCTCGTGATACGAGGGCACCGGTGAGGCGACCGCAGGCACGCCCTCCGCCATGAACATGCCGATCTTGAAGAAGCTGTGACCGCGGTTGTACGCGCTGTCGACCTCGCGTGGCGCGACGCAGACGTCGCCACGCAGGAGCTCGCGCGGCACCGTGGCGTGGCGCCAGCGGACGTACCGGAACGAGACGGACAGCCGCGGCCGGCGCTCGGAGATCACGACCAGCGGCATGCGACGCTTGGCGAAGAGCCCCAGCCACGGCTCGAGCTCCGCCGCCTTCGCAGCAGCGCCGCACCAGATGGCCGTCGGCGGGCTGGCTCGGCGCCACCATCGACGCGGCCGATCGTACGTCTTCGTGCATGAAAAGTGCCCGCGGTCCACCGAGTCGGGCAGGTACTCGACGCGCGCGTGGTGCGCCCGCGCGCGCTCGGCGATGAAGCGCGAGGCCGCGAGGATCACGTCGGCCACCGCGGTCATGGCCAGGCACTCGTCGACGTGGCGGCGCGTTACGCCGTAGCTGCCGGCCACCAGCCCCGTCTCGTCGTAGTAGTTCACGCACAGATCGAACGCGATGCGCGCGCCCCGCGCGCGCAGGCGCTCGGCCAGTCGCAGCGTCGGCTCGTCCTGGCGGCGCACGAACACGGCGACGTCGGCGGGCGCGTCGGCGTCGTTCACGACCGAGCGGATTCCGAGGCGCTCGAGGTACGGGATGAGCTGCAGGCAGCGGATCCACACCGACGCGGGCATCCGGTCGAATCGCTCGTGCGCGACCGGCGTGAACCAGGCGATGCGCGGCGCGCTAGCGATGGCTGGTCCGCAGCCGGCGGCCGGCGTCGCGCAGCAGACAGCCGAGCCGTTCGATTCGGCTCGGCAGCGGGCGGCGCACGGCCGTGGTCGCGGCCTCCAGGTAGCGCGGAAACACGACGTCGAAGCCGAAGACGCGCTCGGCGCGGGCGCGCGCCGCGCGCGACAAGGCCTCGCGGCGCTGGAGCACCGAGGCCAGGCGCTCGCCGAACGTCGCGGGAACGACGGCGGCGCCGCAGTCGCCGACGAGCTCGCCGGTTCCGCCGCTGTCGCGATAGAGCACCGGCAGCCCGCTCGCCAGCGCCTCGAGCACGACGTTCGGACACGCCTCGTTCTCGGCGAGGATCAGAAAGCACTCGCAGCCGCGCAGCAATTGCGGCAGTCGCTCCCAGTCCGCGTGGCCGGCGACGACGATATTGACCAGCGCCGGCAGGCTCTCGTAGCGTCCGATCAGCACGAAGGTGACGTCGGGGTGGCTCCGCGCGAGCTCCGCCACCTGCGCGCTGCCCTTTTTCGGGTTCGTGCTCCACGCCACGTGCGCGACCCGCGTGCGGCCCGGCAGCGGCTCGCGAGGCCCGTCGGGGCTGAAGCGTTGGGTGTCCACGGGGTTCGAAATGACGGGCCCGTCCTGCCCGATCACGCGATGGCGCAGCAGCGTCGCCTCGCGGCCGTAGCGACTCTGAAACACGGTGACGTCCGCCAGCGTGTTCACACGGCGTTGCCGGCGATCCGAGGCCGGATCGCGGCCGTAATCGGCAGCCGAGCCGTCGACGCGGTGCAGAACGCGTGCGCCGGGGTGCCCGCGCTTGCCGCGCCACACGGCTCCGTACGGGACGACCCAGGAATTGACGACCAGCACGTCCCAGTCGTCCTCGAGCGCCTCGGTGTGGGGCACGCCGCGCGCACCGAGCCAGCGCCGGAAGTTGCGGAAGAACGAGTACATCCCGCCCTGCGGCGCGTCCGGGATCGGGATGCAGAGCTTCACGCGGCCCGCCGCGTCCTCAGACGGCGTCGTCTTCGTCGGCCAGGCGACCGGGCGCCGTCTCGGCGCTCGCCCACACGGTCTTGCCGTCGGAGGTCCGGAACGGATCGTGGCCCCATTTCAGACAGCTCTTGCAGAGCTCGGGCTCGTCGTCGGGCCGGAGGAAGGCCCCGTCGATCCGGCGCCGCAGGTCCACGTACGGCGCGGACTCCCACACCTCCGTGAGCGTCTGGCGCGCGAGGTTGCCCACGATGGCCTTGCCGGCGATGTCGTAGCAGCACGGCACGACGTCGCCGTTGTAGTAGACGAAGATCGCGCGATAGATGTCCGTGCACGGCTTGAGATGCAGGCGCCGCTGGTACTGCGGATCGCTCGGCGTCGCCTCCGGATCCGTCACCGCGAACGTCTTCACGAAGAAGTTGATGCCGATCTCCGCGGCCAGCGCGCGCGCCGCCTCGATCTCGTGCTCGTTGTTGCGCATGGCGATCATCTGCCACTCGAGATGGATCGGCGAGCGCCGGGCGCGCGCCTTGGCGACCATCATGCGCATGTTGCGCTCGGCGCGCCAGAACTGGCCGCCGACGCGGTTCTTCTGGTACACCTCCTCGCTCACGCCGTCGACGGAGAACCGCAGCATGTCCAGGCCGGCCTCCAGCAGCCGGTCGGCCAGCTTTTCCGTGAGCGGCAGACCGTTGGTGAACATCTGCGTCGACAGACCCGCGGCCTTGGCGTGTGCGACCATCTCGTGAATCTTCGTGTGCAAGAGCGGCTCGCCCTGGAAATGCAGCTGCATCTTCTGGATCCCGAAGGCGACCGCATCGTTCAGGATCTTGTCGTAGAGCGGCAGGTCCATGGTGCCGAGTCCGCGCGGGAGCAGGTCGTGCTCCGTGGAGGCCAGCTGATTCTGCATGCCCACGAGGCAGAAGGGGCAGTTCAGATTGCAGCGGCTCGTGACCTCGACCGAGATCATGCGGGGACGCTTGCCACGAATCCGGCGCTTGGGATCGAGCAGATTCGTCCCGAGCGTTCGGTCGAGTTTTTTGATCGAGTCCTTCAGTAGCCGAGTAGGCTCCATATTCTCCTCGTGCGTCCCCGCGGGGCGGGCGCCGCTGCGACCGCCTCCGTGAGAACGGCCGCGTAATCGGTGGCTGCGCGCTCGGCGGTGAACAGCGACGCGCGCTGTAGCGAACGGGCGCGCCAGGCGTCAGGCGTGGCCAGCACGCGGGCGACGTCGCCCGCCAGCGAGCCGGTCATGGCGACGCCGGCGTCGCCCAGCAGCTCGGACGTTCCGCCGCTCGCGTGATAGAGCACCGGCAGGCCCGAGGCCATCGCCTCCAACGGTGTGTTGGGACACGGCTCGAGCTCGGACGGAAAGAACAGGAAGTCCGCCGAGCGCATGAGCGCGGCGATCCGCTCACGCGGCTGCGGGCCCAGAACGGTCACGCGCTTGTCGCCGAGCCACGGCTGAGCGGAGTCGGCGTGGCGGCCGGCGCAGTATACGCGCAGCGTGGGCGGCCCGGCGGCGAGCAGCTCGCCGACGCGGTCGAGACGCTTGCTCTCCCCCACCGACCACGACACGTGCAGCGCGACGGGAGCGCCGTCCAGCGCCACCCGCTCACCGTCGGGATGGAAGACGCGCCGATCGACGCCGTTGTGGATGACGCGCGAGCGCGGTGCGCGGCAGATCGGGCCGACGTTGCCCCGCACGAACTCGCTCTGGAAGATCGTCACGTCCGCAT
>JBKOZH010000246.1:0-5232 GCA_046725765.1 Candidatus Methylomirabilota bacterium
ATCGCCTGCGCGGGAGAGGTCGCGGCGAGCTGGCCGGCATGATTTGGCGCACGCCGCTCGTCCTCGGCGCGCAAACACTCGCCGAAGCCGTAGAAATCGGCGAAGCCCTGACGCTTCGTCGTCACCCGGAGCTTGCCCGCGGCCTCGTCCCAGCGATATTCGAGATCGGGGAACTTCTGGCCGCAGACGCCGGCGGCTTCCATAGTGCGCTGCCGCGCCGCCTCGCTCACGGGCGCGCGCGTCGCGCACGCGGTCAGTGCCGTCACCGTGACCGCGCAGAGGACGATCGAGGGCCGTCGCATCGGGGAACTCGTCACGATTTTAGCGTCGCTATTGACCCGTCCCCGGCACGGTGTTATCTGTCTAGACAATTTTGACCTCGGGAGGCCGGCGTGAATTACCGTCCGGGCATTCCGCGTTACCTCCAGATCGCCGACGCCATCCGGCGCGATCTGCGCGGCGAGGGCGAGCGCATCGCCTCCGAGCACAGCCTCTGCGCACGGTTCAAGGTGAGTCGGCCCACCGTCCGGCAGGCGCTCGACGTCCTCGTGCAGGAGGGGCGACTCTACCGGCACGCGGGCCGCGGGACGTTCAGCACCGCCGCCAATGGCAGCGATCCGCGGCTGCGCGTCATCGGCTCGATCGACGACCTCATGGCCCTCGGCGATGAGACCTGGCTGAAGCTCGTCTCGCACGAGACGGTGCCGGTGCCGGCGAACGTCGCGCAGGCGCTGCGCCTGCCGCCCGGCTCCAAGGGCACGCGGATCGTCGGTGTTCGACACGGGGAAAGCGGACCGTTCCAGCACGTCACCGTGTGGGTGCCCGGTCCGATCGGGCTCGCCCTCTCCGACGAGGACCTCTCGAAAACGTCGCTGATCGCCGCCATCGAGCGGCATTCGGACGTGCGCATCAAGACACTCGAGCAAGTCGCGGACGCCGTGCTGGCGCCGCGGCAGGTCGCCGAGCTGCTGCAGGTGCGTCCGCGCTCGCCGCTCCTGATGTTCGAGCGCACGTACTACGCGACCAACGGCGAGCCGGTGGAGCACGCCATCTCCTATCAGACGGGGCGGCGTTATCCGTACCGCGTCCTGCTCGCGCGTGCGGAGCGGCGGAGCTGACCTCGTGTCGTATCGGGTCGGCTTCGACGTCGGCGGTACGTTCACCGACTTCGTGCTGCAGTCGCCCGCCGGCGAGCTGATCACCGCCAAGCGGCTCACGACGTACCCGGATCCGTCCGAGGCGTGCCTGGCCGGCCTCGATGCGCTGCTCGCCGGCGCCGGCGTCGCGTGGGCGGACGTCGCCCAGGCGGTGCACGGCACGACGCTTGGCAGCAACGTCGTCATCGAGCGCAAGGCGCGCGGGGTCGGGCTCCTCACCACGCGCGGCTTCCGCGACGTGCTGCTCATCGGCCGCGAGAAGC
Organism: Candidatus Methylomirabilota bacterium; assembly: GCA_046725765.1. GTDB lineage: Bacteria > Methylomirabilota > Methylomirabilia > Rokubacteriales > CSP1-6 > AR12. The sequence continues at coordinate 1,421 of JBKOZH010000246.1, forward strand.
GTTATCAGGTCTACGACCTGCAAATCGAGAAGCCGCGCCCGCTCATCCCGCGGCGGCTCATCGGCGAGGTCACCGAGCGCATTCTGGCCGACGGCTCCGTGCGGACGCCGCTGGACGAGGCGGACGCGCGCCGCGCGATCCGCGGGCTCGTCGAGCGCGGCGTCACGACGCTGGCGATCTGCCTGCTGCACGCCTATCTCAATCCGGCGCACGAGCAGCGCCTGGCCGCGCTGGTGGCCGAGGAAGCGCCGCACGTCACCGTCACGCTGTCGCACGAGGTGTCGCCGACGTTCCGGGAGTACGAGCGAACGTCGACGACTGTTGTGAACGCCTACGTGATGACCGCCGTGCGCGCGTATCTGCGCGGTCTCGCGGCCGCGCTCGGGGAGCGCGGGTACGGCGGCCGGCTGTTCGTCATGCAGTCCTCGGGCGGCGCGGCGACGGCGGACGCGATGGAGCGCTATCCCGTACGGATGATCGAGTCCGGGCCCGCCGCCGGCGCGCTGATGGCCGCCGCCTACGGCGAGCTCACGGGTCATCGCGACCTCATCGCGTTCGACATGGGCGGCACGACCGCAAAGCTGGCGCTCGTCGAGAACGGCCGTCCCGGCACGACAACGGCGTTCGAGCTCCACCGCGTGCACGGCGCGGCGGGCAGCGGGCTGCCCATGAACATCCAGGCGATCGATCTGGTCGAGATCGGCGCCGGCGGCGGCTCAATCGCGCGTGCCCAACTGGGTGTCGTCGCCGTCGGCCCGGAGAGCGCGTCGTCGTTGCCGGGCCCCGCGTGCTACGGCCGCGGCGGCGTCGAGCCCACGGTCACGGACGCCAATCTCGTCCTCGGCTACCTCAATCCCGATTACTTCGCCGGCGGCAGCCTGCGGCTGGATGTCGATGCCGCGCGGCGCGCGATCGCCATGCGCGTGGCGCAGCCGCTCGGGCTCTCGGTCGAGGACGCGGCGTGGGGCATTCACGCGATCGTCAACACCAACATGGAGCTCGCCACGCGCGTGGTGTCGATCGAGCGCGGGCGCGACCCGCGCGACCTGACGTTCGTCGCCTTCGGCGGGTCTGGGCCCGTCCACGGCTGCCGTCTCGCCCAGGCGCTCGGAGTTCCGCGCGTGCTCTTGCCCGCGGCCGCCGGGGTCACGGCAGCCATCGGTCTGCTGGCCGCCGAGGTGAAGTTCGACGTCGCGCGCACGTGGGTCCGCCGCCTGGACGCGCTCGACCCCGCCGCACTCACGACGATGTACGAGGAGATGGCGGCGCAGGCGGCCGCCGTCGTGCGCGACGCCGCGGTGGGGGGAACGGTCACGCTCGTTCGCTCCGTCGACGCGCGCTACGTGGGGCAGGGCTACGAGCTCACGGTGCCCGTGCCGGCCGGCGTGCTCGACGGCGGAGCACTCGGACGGCTGCGCGCCGCGTTCGACGAAATCTACGCCGCGCGCTACGGCTATGCGAATCCGCGTGAGCCGGTGGAGACGGTCACGTGGAAGCTCGCCGCCGTCGGCGGCGCGCCTCGCGTGGCACTGGCGAAGGCCGCGGCCGACTCACGCGAGCGCGGGCTCAAGGGCCGCCGCCGCGCGTGGTTTCCCGAGACGCGCGGCTGGACGGAGTGCCCGGTCTACGACCGCTACGCGCTGGCGCCGGGTGCACGCCTCGAAGGTCCGGCGATCGTCGAGGAGCGCGAGTCGACGTCGGTGCTGCCGCCGGGGGTGTCGGCGATGGTGGACGAGTACGCGAATCTGATCGTGACGATCGACGCGCCAACGGTCGACCGGGCATGACGGAGCCAATCAACCCCATCACGCTCGGCGTGATCTGGGGCGCGCTGCAGTCGATCGCCGTCGAGATCGGCACGACGGTGCACAAGACCGCCTACTCCGAGCAGGCGCGCGAAGGCCAGGACTTCTCCGTGGCCGTGTTCGACGCGCGCGGCCGCATGGTGGCGCAGGGGCCATACTCGCCGGGGCACATGGGCGCGATGTCGTTCGCGGTGCGCAATGCGCTGGCCGCGCATCCCGTCGAGACGCTCGAGCCCGGCGACGCGATCTTGCTGAACGATCCGCTGCTCGGCTCGGGGCACCTGCCCGACTTCTTCATCACGCAGCCCGCGTTCCATCAGGGCGAGCTGATCGGCTTCGCGGTGAACATCCTGCACCACACCGATGTCGGGGGCTCGCGGCCCGGCAGTCAGGGCGTCGAAGGCATCTTCGACTATTACCAGGAAGGCTTGCGCATCCCGCCGACGAAGGTGTGGCAGGGCTACCGCGAGCACGAGGGCATCGTCGGCATCATCGCCGCGAACACACGCACGCCCGACAAGGTGCTGGGCGATCTGCGCGCGCAACGGAGCGCGCTGCGCGTGGGGGAGCTGCGGCTGACGGAGTTGGCCGAGCGATACGGGCGCGACACGCTCGCCGCGGCGATGGACGAGATCGTCGCGCGCACCGAGGCGAACATGCGGACAGCGATCCGCGCGGTGCCCGACGGCGTCTATCGATTCGAGGATTTCCTCGACGACTGCGGCCCCGGCACCGAGCCTTTGCGCGTGGCGGTGACCGTCACCGTCGCGGGCGACGAGATGACGATCGACTACGATGGCTCGAGCCCGCAGACGGCGTCGGGAATGAACTCCTACATCAACTACACGCGCTCGTACTCGTACGCCGCGGTGAAGTGCCTGACCGATCCCTACGGGCCGATGAACGAGGGCGCGCTGCGACCGATCACGGTGCGCGCGCCCGAGGGCTCGTTTTTGAATCCGCGTCCACCCGCGGGCGGTGGCCCGCGCGCGATCATCTGCTATCGCACCTTCGAGGCGGTCATCGGCGCGCTGGCGTCCGCGCTACCCGACCGCGTGGCGGCGGCCGCCTCGCACTTCGCCAACCCGACGTTCGGCGGCTGGGACCGCGCACGCGGCCGTCGCTTCGTCGCCTACGAGCTCGTGCTGTCGGGCACGGGCGCGCGCGCGACACGCGACGGCTGCGAGGCGATGGCGTACGCGTTCAACGCCTCGAACATCCCGGTCGAGGCGCAGGAGGCCAACCAGCCCCTGATCGTCGAGCGCTTCGAGTTCATCCGGGACTCGGCAGGCGCCGGGAAGTACCGCGGCGGCTGCGGCATCCGACGCGACCTGCGTTTTGTCGCCGACGAGGGCAAGCTCACGAATCTCTCGGAGCGCCAGCGCTTCGCGCCGTACGGGCTCTTCGGCGGCCAGCCGGGAGCTCTGGCCCGCACCGTCATCAATCCCGGGCCCGACGAGCAGCTCGTGCACGGCAAGGCCTCGCGTGAGTTCGCGTACGGCGACGTCATCTCGTTCCAGCAGTCGGGCGCGGGCGGCCTTGGCGATCCGTTCGGGCGCGATCCCCAGGCGGTGCTGGACGACGTGCTCGACGACTATGTCTCGATCGACGCCGCGCGCGAGCGGTACGGCGTGGTGATCGTCGGCACCGGTGCGGACCTCTCGATCGATCACGCGGCCACGGCGCGCTTCCGGGGGCGCCGGTGATCACCTTTACGCCCGAACAGGAGGAGTTCCGCCGAAGCGTGGCGCGCTTCGTGGAGGCGGAAGTCACGCCGGCCGCCCAGGCGCTCGACGAGCGCGGTGAGTTTCCCGCGGCGCTGTTCCGGCGCATCGGCGAGCTCGGCTGGCTGGGGCTGCGCTATCCCGAGGCGTACGGCGGCGCCGAGGCGGACATGACGACCTACTGCCTGTTCGCCGAGGAGCTGGCGCGCGGCTCGCTGTCGGTGGCGGCGGCGGCGTGCATGCAGTCGCTCATGGGGACGCACTTCATCCACGCCTATGGCGA
>JBKOZH010000064.1:0-5664 GCA_046725765.1 Candidatus Methylomirabilota bacterium
GCGTCCGGAGTCGGTCATCGACGGGCTCATGAAGCTTCAGGACAAGATCGCGGTCGGCGCGCAGAGGTACTGAGGACGTGGACGGCGCGGCGATCCTGGAGCGGCTGCGCGCCCGTCTGGGCTCGGCCGTCGTCGAGACACACGCCCAGCACGGCGACCACACCGCGGTGATCGAGCGCGCCGCGCTGGCGGCAGCGCTCGGCTTGTGCCGCGACGACGGCGACCTCGCCTTCGACATGCTGATGGATCTCACCGCGGTCGACTACCAGAAATACCCCGGCCGCGAGGATGGTCCGCGCTTCGAGGTCGTCTACCACCTCTACTCCGTGCGCTGGAACCATCGCGTGCGGATCAAGGTGCGTGTCGACGAGGATGACGCCGTCGTCCCGACCGCCGTCCCGCTGTGGCCGATCGCCGACTGGTTCGAGCGCGAGGTCTGGGACATGTTCGGCGTGCGCTTCGAAGGGCACCCTGATCTGCGGCGCCTGCTGATGTACGAGGAGTTCGTCGGCCACCCGCTGCGCAAGGACTACCCGATCAACCGGCGGCAGCCGTTGATCGGTCCGCGGATCTGAGTATGCCGGAGACGACCCGCCGCGAGATCATGCTGGGCGAGGGGAGTGGCACGGGGACCGGCCAGAACCTCACCGTCGGGATGGGCCCGGCCCACCCGGCGATGCATGGCATCATCCGCATCCTCGCCGAGCTCGACGGCGAGATCATCCGCAAGGCCGACGTCGAGATCGGCTACCTGCACCGCGCGTTCGAGAAGGACTGCGAGGTCGGCGGCTGGAACAACGCGATTCCCTACACCGACCGCCTCAACTATGTCTCGCCGCTCATCAACAACTTCGCGTACGCCAACGCGGTCGAGAAGCTGCTCGGCATCGAGGTGACCGAGCGCTGCAAGTACATCCGCACGATCATGTCGGAGATCTCGCGCGTGTGCGATCACCTCACGTGCGTCGGCGCCTCCTCCATGGAGCTGGGCGCGTTCACCGTCTTCCTCTACATGATCAAGGCGCGCGAGTTCTTGTGGGAGCTCGTCGAGGACGTCACCGGCGCGCGGCTGACGATCTCCTACGGCCGCGTCGGCGGCGTGAAGGCCGACCTGCCGGAAGGCTTCGAGCCGAAGGTTCGCGAGGCGTTCAAGCAGACACGCGAGGTCCTGAGCGAGGTGCACCGCCTGCTCACGGGCAATCGCATCTTCATGGACCGCATGGTCGGTGTCGGCGCCCTCTCGCGCGAGGAGACGATCGCCTACGCGATCACCGGGCCGCTGCTGCGCGCCGTCGGCGTCGGCTACGACGTGCGTCGCGCCGCGCCGCACTGGGCCTATGATCGCGTCGAGTTCGAGGTCCCGACCCAGAAGGACGGCGACAACTACTCGCGGTACCTCGTCCGCATGGCCGAGATGGAGCAGTCGATGCGCATCGCCGAGCAGGCGCTCGACGCGATTCCCGGCGGCCCCATCAACGTCGATTTCGAGGGCCGGCCGATCGATCCCGCCGCGTACGTCGATCAGGGAAAGCAGGGCAAGACCGAAGGGTTGCTGCTGCTGCCCATCACGCTGTCGCCCAACCTCCAGGGCCAGGATCGCCGCTCGCTCGAGCGCGTGGCGACGCACGACAAGCGCGTGGTGTTGCCGCCCAAGGAGACGGCCTACGGCTCCATCGAAGGGCTGATGAACCACTTCATGCTGATCATGGAGGGCTACGGGATTCGTCCGCCGCAGGGCGAGGCGTACTTCGCCTCGGAGGGCGCCAACGGCGAGCTCGGCTTCTACGTCGTCTCCGACGGCGGCGATCGGCCGTACCGCGTGCGCTGCCGCCCGCCGTGTCTGCCGCCCATGGCGGCGCTGCATCGAATGATCGAGGACGAGATGATCGCCGACCTCATTCCGACCTTCGGCTCGGTGAACATGATCGGGGGCGAGCTCGATCGATGAGCGCCCCGATCCAATTCACGCCGGCGCAGCTGGCCGAGGTCCGCCGGCTGCAGGGCCTCTACCCCGACAAGCGCGGAGCGCTGCTGCCTGTGCTGCACATGGCGCAGGACTCCTTCGGCTATCTCTCGCTCGAGGCCGAAGCGTACGTCGCCGGTCTGTTCGACCTGTCGCCCGCGCACGTGCACGAGGTGGTGACCTTCTATACGCTCTACTTCCAACAGCCGAAGGGGCGCCACATCGTGGCGGTGTGCCACAACCTCTCTTGCCACCTGGCGGGCGCGCAGGACCTCCTGCGTCACCTCGAGACACGCCTCGGTATCCAGCGCGGCGAGACGACCAAGGACGGCCGCGTGACGCTGCAGGCCGTCGAGTGCCTGTGTGCGTGCGAGGCGGCGCCGATGGCGCAGGTCGACGACCGCTACGAATTGAACCTCACGGCCGAGAAGGTCGATCGGATCCTCCGGGGGCTGACCTGATGGCCGAGAGAGTTCTCATGCGCAACTTCGCGCGGACCGATTCGCACACGCTGGCGTCCTATCGCGGCGCGAGCGGCTATGCGGCCTGGCAGAAGGCGCAGACGATGGAGCCCGCCGCGCTGGTCGAGGAAGTCAAAAAGTCCAATCTGCGAGGGCTCGGCGGCGCCGGCTTCCCGACGGGGATGAAGTGGTCGTTCATTCCGAAGACCCATACCGGACCCGTTTATCTCGTGGTCAACGCCGACGAGGGCGAGCCCGGCACCTTCAAGGATCGCTACCTGCTGGAGCGCGACCCGCACGCGCTGATCGAGGGGATGCTGATCACCGCGCGGGCGATCCGCTCGGCGCTGGGGTTCGTCTACATCCGCGGCGAGTACGTGCAGCCGTGGCGGCGCTTCAGCGCCGCCATCAAGGAGGCGTACGACGCCGGGCTGCTTGGAAAAGGATTCGACGTCGTCGTTCACCGTGGCGCAGGTGCATATATCTGTGGGGAAGAAACAGGACTCCTGTCGTCGTTGGAGGGGAAAAAGGGCTGGCCGAAGATCAAGCCGCCGTTTCCCGCCATCAAGGGTGCGTTCGGCCAACCGACCATCGTCAACAACGTCGAGACCCTCTGCTGTGTGCCGCCGATCATCGAGCGAGGTGCCGCGTGGTTCGCCGGTCTCGGCACGAAGACCCAGGGCGGCACACGCATGTACTCGGTCTCGGGGCGCGTGAGGAAGCCTGGCGTCTACGAGGAGCCCGTGTCGATCACGCTGCGCCAGCTGATCGAGCGCGCGGGCGGCGTCACCGGCACCGGCCGGCTCAAGGCCGTCGTGCCCGGTGGCGGCTCGGCGGCGATCCTGACCGCCGACGAGATCGACGTCACGATGGACGTCGACGGCTGTCGCGCCGCGGGCACCATGATCGGCTCCGCCGGCGTCATCGTGATGGACGAGAGCGTGTCGATTCCCGAGGCACTGCTGGTCCTGGCGCGCTTCTACGCGCACGAGTCGTGCGGCCAGTGCACGCCCTGCCGCGAGTCGACGGGCTGGATCGAGAAGATGGTCCACCGCATCGTGCACGGCCACGGCCGCAAGGACGACCTCGACACGATTCTCGATGTGGCCAAGCGCGGCGGCGGCACGACAATCTGCGCCTTCTACGATGGCGCCATCGGCCCCTATATCTCCTACATCCAAAAATTCCGCGGGGAGTTCGAGGCGCTGTGCCGAGCGTGAGGCGATGCCCAAGGTAACCATCGACGGCAAGGAGATCGAGGTCGAGGCGGGCACCAACCTCATCGAGGCCGCGCGCCGCCTCGGCATCGAGATTCCGCACTACTGCTACCACCCGGGGCTCTCGATCGCCGGACAGTGCCGGCTCTGCATGGTGGACATCGAGAAGACACCGCGTCCGACCATCGCCTGCAACACGCCCGCCGCCGACGGCATGGTGGTCCAGACGGAGACCGATCGCGTAAAGGACACGCGGCGGTCGATCATGGAATTCCACCTCATCAACCATCCGCTCGATTGCCCCGTGTGCGACCAGGCCGGTGAGTGCTGGCTGCAGATTTACTACATGAAGCACGGGCTCTACGACCCGCGGATGACCGACGAGAAGGTCCACAAGCCCAAGGCCGTTCCCCTCGGACCGCACGTGATGCTGGACGCGGAGCGCTGCATCCTCTGCTCGCGGTGCGTGCGGTTCTGCGACGAGATCACCGGCACCGGTGAGCTCGGCATCTTCAGCCGCGGCGACCGCTCCGAGATCGGTCTGTTCCCGGGCCAGGACCTCGAGAACAACTACTCCGGCAATGTCGTCGATATCTGTCCCGTCGGCGCACTGACCGACCGCGACTTCCGCTTCCAGGTGCGCGTCTGGTACCTGGACGCGACCAAGTCGATCTGTCCGGGCTGCGCGCGTGGCTGCAACATCGACATCCACGTCAACCGCAAGCGGCCGCACCACGCGGGAGGCCGGCGCGTGGCGCGGCTCAAGCCGCGCTTCAACGACAACGTCAACGCGTGGTGGATCTGTGACGTCGGGCGCTACGGTTTCGACGCCGTCGACGACCCCGAGCGCATTCGCTTCGCGCGGCACGGTGGCGTCGACGTCCCGCTCGACGATGCGCTCGGGCTGCTGGTCGCCGCGCTGCGCGACCACGCGCCCGACGAGATCGCCATTCTCGCCTCGCCGGACCTCTCCAACGAGGACCTGTTCGCGCTGCGACGGCTGGCGGAGCAGCGCGGCATCCGTCAGATCGCGTTCCGTATGCCGCGCGCGGCCGGCCACGCGGACGACGACTTCCTGCTGCGCGCCGACCGGCATCCCAACACGCGCGGGGCCGAGACCATTGGACTCGATGGCGACGTCGCCGCCGTCCTTGCTCGCGCCCGCGCCGGCAGCATCAAAGTCCTCTGGGTCATCCAGCACGACCTCACCGCAAGCGGCTTCAGCGCAAGCGACGTCGCCCAGGCGCTCGAGCGCGTCGGAACCGTGATCTTCACGGGGACCAACGAGAACGCCACGAGCACGCTCGCGACGCTCGTGCTGCCGCTCGCAGCATGGGTCGAGCGCGACGGGACGTTCACGAACTTTCTCGGTCGGGTCCAGCGATTCCGCGCGGCCCTCCAGCCGCTCGGCGAGGCCCTCGCCGCCTGGGACCTCTTCAGCCGCGTCCTCGGGATGCTCGGCGGAACACCGGCGGGCGGTCGCGCCGAGCTGTGGTTCCGCGAGCTGGCGCGGACGGTGCCCGCGTTCGCGGGGCTCAGCTATCAGTCGATCGGGGACGGCGGCGCGATGCTGGCCGGTGCTCCGCCGACGACCGCTCCGGAGCCGCCGGGCCGGCGCGCGACGGCCCCGGCATGACGGCGGCCTTGATGGCTGTGCGAGCCGCAGCCCGTTTCAGGAGCCGCAGCCGAAGGCGAGGCGACGCTGCGTGGGTCGAGGCGAGCCTGTGATCCTTGATTTCGGCATCGCGCTCGGTCGCGTGGCGTTCGTCATGATGTTCGTCCTGAACCTCGGCGGGCTCCTGACGTGGGTCGAGCGCAAGCAGTCGGCAATCATGCAGGACCGCATCGGCGCGAACCGCGCGTCGATTTTCGGGCTGCGGATCATGGGCCTGTTCCACCCGCTCGCCGACGCCATCAAGATGCTTACGAAAGAAGACTTCCTGCCGGCACGCGCCGACCGGTTCCTCTTCAAGCTCGCCCCATTCGTTTCCGTCTTCTTCGGTCTGGTCGCCTTCGCCTCGAT
>JBKOZH010000136.1:0-4649 GCA_046725765.1 Candidatus Methylomirabilota bacterium
GAGCTGGCCAAGCGCGTCGCGCGGCGGCTGGGGATCGACGTCGGTCGCCAGTTCGATTACGCGGCGCCGGCGGAGATCTTCGACGAGATGGCGGCTCTCACGCCGTTTCTGGCCGGGCTGTCGCACGCGCGGCTGGATCGCGAGGGCGGCATCCAGTGGCCGTGCCCGACGCCGGAGCATCCCGGTACGCCGTACCTCTACGGCGAGATGTTCCCACGCGGCCGCGCGCGCTTCATCCCGGCGCGGCAGATCGAGACCGCCGCCGAGCTTCCCGATACCGACTATCCGTTCGTCCTCAACACCGGGCGGCTGCTCTACCACTGGCACGGCGGCACGCTCACGCGGCGCGTGCAGGGCCTGATGGAGCTGGCGCCACGGCTGGAGATCGCGATCCATCCCAGCGACGCGCAGCGGCTGGGCGTCGACGAGGGCGGGCGGCTGCGCGTGGAGAGCCGGCGCGGCGAGCTGGTCGGCTACGCGCGCGTGACCGAGGCCGTGAAGCCGGGCGCCGTGTTCGTGCCGTTCGTGAAGCTCGGCGAGTCGGCGGCGAACTTCCTCACCAACGCCGCGTTCGACCCGTCATCGAAGATTCCCGAATACAAGGTCTGCGCCGTCCGCATCGAGCGCGCGTAGCCCGCGCGGTCACCGCAGGTTCAGCGACTCTTCGAGCTCTCGCCGCACGGTCTGCCGGGCCGTCTCTGCAGCCTCGGGATTCGCGCCGACCGTCGCGCCGCGGCCGCTGGGGTAGAGCCGCACGTTCGGGAGCCGGATCGGGGGGCCCTGCCGCGTCGAATCGAACCCGTGGTGCGCCTCGGAATACACGCTGATCCGCGCGTCGGCACCGGCGCGGCGGAGCGCGGCCACCATGACCTCGCAGGGCGCCGCCGGCGTCCAGTCGTCCAGCGCGCCGATGTGGATGCGCAGCGGAGCCGGCAGCGGCGTTCCGGGATAACGCCCCTCGCACCGCGGATAGAACGCGATCAGCACGCGATACGGTGGCGTGTCAGGTCTCGCGTAGCTGCGCGCGACGCTCGGGGCCGCCGCCGCGAGCACCGTGCCGCCGCCGTGTGAGAAGCCAATGAGCGCGACGCGCGAGGCATCGATGCCGGGGTGGCGCGCGAGGGTCTGCAGGGCCGCGAACGCGTCCTCGACGCGTTGCTCGGACGTCAGCCCGCCCGCCTCGCACGTCGCGCGGATGCCCCGGGCACCGAACGAATCGAGGACCAGCGTGGCGTAGCCCCAGTCGCGCAGCGTCCGCGCCCACGCGTGGTGCGTCGGCGAGATGCCGCTGCAGCCGTGCATGAGCACGACAGCTGGCGCCGGTGAGGGCGCGCGCGGCAGCGCCAGCGTACCCGTCAGTGTCACGTCGCGGTCCACCCGCACGCGAATCGTGCCCGCGTCGGTCGGCGCGAACGTCGGACGCTCGATGGCCTGCGTCGCGCAGGCACTCAGGGCGAGCGCCAGGAGGGCGAGCCTCACAGCACACGCCTCAAGAAGGCGTCGAGTGCCGCGCCGAACACCTCGGGCGCGTCGAGCGTGAGGTGATGATAGGCGCCGGGAATCTCGACCAGCTCCGCGTTCGCAATCGTCTGTCGCATGCGAGCCGCCATGTCCGTCGGCAGCACCGGCGAGTGCTCGCCGCGGACGATCAGCGTGGGCGCGGCGATGCGCGGAAGCAGGGGCCAGCAGTCCACCGGGCGTCGGTCCGCATAGCACGCGGGGTCGAAGCGAAAGCGAACGCCGCCATCGACGCGCGTCAGACCCATCCGCGCCATGTGGGCGAGCAGTGTCGGATCCGCGATCGTGTCCGGCGGCAGCAGCCGGAATGCGGCCACGGCCGCGTCCTCCGAGGCATGCGTGCGTGGAGGACGGCGACCGCGCTCGCGCATGCGCTGAACGCGGTCGGGCGGCAAGTAGGGACGCGAGTCGACGATGACGAGACCGGCCGTCCGCTCTGGATACCAGGCGGCGAACGCCATCGCGTTGTGACCACCCATCGAATGGCCGACGAGAATCACACGGGCCCAGCCGAGGCGATCGAACAGAGCACGCAGGTCCCCCGCGAAATCCTCCGTTGCGTACGCGGGCGGCATCGCCCACTGGCTCTCACCGTGTCCGCGTTGATCGAGAGCGATCATGTCGAACCCCTCGCCGAGCGCTGGAATGACGCGATCGAACCAGTGCGCGTGCGCTGCGCCGCCGTGGAGAAAGCACACGGCGGGCGCGCCCCGCCGCTCCAGGTGCAAGAAGTGCAAGCGCAGTGCATTTACGTTCTCATTTCGGTGCTCGGCACGCTCGCAAGCGAGCAGTTGACGCGTCATAGTCCGCGATTGTACGTTTGTTGTTAAAGCGTAAAACGCGCTACGCAAATTTTTTCTTGGCGCGTCTGTGGCGCTTCGCTATTGTCGGGAGCAACGAATGCTCGAAGCACCCACCGCAGCCGCCGCACGCAGCCCCCTCCGCGACGCCGGCTATACGGTGAGCCTCCTGGCGGCAGCCATCCTGTGCGGTTACGGCCTGCTTGCGCCCGATCGTCTGGGTCTGGCCACGGCGGCCGAGCCGCCTGCGCGGATCGTCGCCGCTATCGCCCCCACCGACCAAGCTCCGCTCCCCCGCCCGACGGCAGCAGTGCCGACCCCGACCCTGGCCGGCCCCGAAGCGACCAAGACCGTCTCGCCGGTCGCGCATCAGGTCGGCGCGGCCAAGCCCGTTCAGATCGCGCGCGTCACGCCGGAGCAACCCGCGCCGGCGCGCCCGACCCCCGATGTCCGGCCCGTGCCTCAGCCGGTGCCCGAGCGCCCGCGCGGCACGTGGTCGGGGCCGGTCAGCGGCAAGGTCGTGGATCAGGACAGCCAGCCGGTGGCCGGCGCGTCCGTCGTCGCGGGCGGCGTCGAGACCCGCATCGCGGACGACGGCACGTTCACGGTGACGCCGCCCGCGGACGCAACGCTGATCGTCAAGCGCCCTGGCTACGCCAAAGTCACCATCGAGCCGGGAACGACGAAGGGCCCCCTCGAGATCACGCTGCGCCCGCAGGCGATCAAGGCCGCCTACCTCACCTACTTCGGCTTCGGCGACCGCGGCATCCGCGGTCGTGTCCTCGACCTGGTGGAACGCACGGAGCTGAACGCGGTGGTCATCGACGTCAAGGGCGACCGCGGCTGGATCATCTATCAGACGCGCGTCGAGCAGGCGCTGGCCGTCGGCGCGCAGGGGCCGGGCACGCTGCGAGAGTTCGACGCGATGATGGCCGACCTCAAGGCCCGCGGCGTGTACACGATCGCCCGGATCGTGACCTTCAAGGACAACATCCTCGGCACCCGCCGGCCGGATCTCGCGATCATGGACACCCGCACCGGCAAGCCGTGGATCGATCGCGAGAACCTCGTGTGGGTCGACCCGTTCCGCGAAGAGGTCTGGAACTACAACATCGCCATCGCCAAGGAAGCCATCGAGCGCGGCTTCGACGAGGTCCAGTTCGACTACGTCCGCTTCCCGACGGACGGCAAGCTGCAGGCCGCGAAATATCTCAAGCCCGTGAGCAAGGAGACGCGCCTGCCCACGATCGCCGCGTTCCTGCAGCGCGCGCGTAAGGAGCTGGGCGCGCGCGGGGCGTACGTGGCCGCGGACCTGTTCGGCTACACGGCGTTCAACGAGAACGACACCGATATCGGCCAGCGCATCGAGGAGCTGGCGCCTCATCTCGATTACATCTGCCCGATGGTCTATCCCTCCGGCTACCACGTCGGAATCCCCGGCTACCGCAACCCCGTGCAGAACTCCTACGCCGTCGTGCGCGAGAGCGTGCGACTCATCCGCAAGCGCGCGGCCCACACGCCGGCGCGCGTGCGCCCCTGGCTGCAGGACTTCAAGGACTACGCGTTCGATCGCCGAATCTTCGGCGTGAACGAGATCCGCGACCAGATCCGCGGCACCGATGAAGGAGGGGGTACCGGGTGGATGCTCTGGAATCCGCGCAACGACTACACAAAGGCAGCGCTGCGGGAGAAGGGGCCGCTGGCGGCGCGATGAGGCTGGCGCTCGTGGGCGTCCTGCTCCTCGCCGCCGCGCTGATCTTCGCGGCGTTCGCCTGGGCCGAGCGGCCCGCGAACGAGCTCGGGCGCGTGATGATCCTCGAGTACCACAAGGTCGACTATCCCGAGGAGCGCTGGACGCGCACGCCGGAGAACTTCCGGCGCGATCTGGAGACGCTCTACGCGCGTGGCTACCGCCTGCAGTCGCTCAACGCGCTGCTGGACGGCCGGATCACGGTGCCCGCCGGCACGACCCCGGTCGTTCTCACCTTCGACGACTCCTCGCCAGGGCAGTTCCGGTACATCGAGACCAACGGCAGCTTCGAGATCGACCCCAAGTGCGCGGTCGGCATCCTCGAGGCGTTCCTGAAGGACAAGCCCGACTTCGGCCGCGCGGCCACCTTCTTCGTGCTGCCGGGCGCGAGCAAGCCGAACCGGCTCTTCAATCAGCCCGAGCACGAGGGCCGCAAGCTACAATACCTCGTCAGCCGCGGGTACGAGATTGGCAACCACACGCTGTGGCACGCCAACCTGGGCAAGTACGAGGAGCCCGTCGTGCGCACGCAGATCGCCGAGGCGCAGCAGTGGATCCAGCGTCACGTGCCCGACTATCGA
>JBKOZH010000083.1:0-6460 GCA_046725765.1 Candidatus Methylomirabilota bacterium
AGCGCACGCGACGTCGGGTACGGAAGACGGCCGGCGAGGGCGCGCGCCGTCACCGGCTCAGCCGGCCGTGAAGCCGCCGTCGACGACCAGCTCGGCGCCGGTCATGAACGAGGACTCGTCGCTGGCCAGGAACAGCGCGACGTAGGCGATCTCGCGCGGCTGCGCGATGCGGCCGAGCGGAATGCCCGTCTCGAACTCCTTGCGGATCGCGTCGGTGAGGTAAGGAGCCTGCAGCGGCGTATCGACGATGCCGGGGTGGATCACGTTGCAGCGGACTTTGTCCCTCGCGAACTGGATCGCGAGCGATTTGGTGAGCGAGATCAGCGCGCCCTTGGCGGCCGTGTAGGCGTCCTGCGCGCGCGTGAAGCCCGCGAGCGCCGAGACCGAGCCCATCATGATGATGGAGCCGCCACCAGCCGCCTGCAGATGAGGGATTCCGTATTTGGTCACCCAAAATACGGACTTCAGATTGATCGCCATCACGCGATCCCACGCTTTCTCATTCGTCTCCAGTACCGAGCGGTCGCGGTCCTTCCACAGCACACCGGCGTTGTTGTAGAGGACGTGGAGCGCGCCGAACTTGCGCACGCCCTCGGCGATCATGCGCTGCACGTCGGCCTCGAGCGCGACGTCGCCCGTCACGGCGAGCGCCTGTCCGCCGGCGGCCTCGACTTTTTTGACCGTCTCCGCCGCCGCCGTGCCGTCGATGTCGGCGACGACCACGCGCGCGCCCTCCTCCGCGAAGAGCACGGCCGCCTCGCGGCCCATGCCGGCCCCGGCGCCCGTGATGAACGTGACCTTGTTCTTGAGCCGCTCAGCCATGGTGCCTCTTCACGGCAGCGCCCGGAGATCGGGGTCGACCCACCTCAGATCCTCTCGAAGTTCCGGATCAGCTCCCAGTCCGTCACGGCCTGATCGAACGCCTGCTGCTCCAGCTGCGCCGCGTGTAGATAGTGATCGACGACGCGATCGCCCAACGCCGTGCGCGCGACGCGGCTCTTCTCCAGCTCGCCGATCGCGTCGCGCAGTGCCTTGGGCACCTGCGGCAGCGTGGCGTCCTGATACGCATTGCCCTCGTAGGGTTTCGGCGGCTTGAGCTTGCTCGCGATCCCGTGCAATCCCGCCGCGATCGTCGCCGCGAATGCCAGGTACGGATTGGCGTCGGCCCCAGGGATGCGGTTCTCGACGCGGAATGCCGGGCCGGCGCCGCACAACCGAAAGCCGCACGTGCGGTTGTCCCAGCCCGTGGCGATGCGCGTGGGCGCGAACGAGCCGGACTGGTAGCGCTTGTAGGAGTTGACGCCCGGCGCATAGAAGTACGCGAGCTCGCGCGCCATCGCCATCTGACCCGCCAGCCACTGACCGAAGAGCGGCGTCCAGCCGTTCCGGCCGTTGCCCCGCGAGCGTCCCGTCGGCGCGAACAGGGCTTTGCCCGAGCCACGGTCCCACAGCGAGCTGTGCAGGTGGAACGACGAGCCGGCGGCGCCCGCATCGTACTTGGCCATGAACGTCAGCGAAGAGCCGTGCAGATGGGCGATCTCTTTCGCGCCGTGCTTGTAGAGCGCGGTGCGGTCGGCCATCTCGAGCGCCTCGGCGTAGACGAGGTTGATCTCCTCCTGCCCGCGCCCCCACTCGCCTTTCGACGTCTCCACCGGCACGTCGGCCGCCTCCATCCCGTTGCGGATGGCGCGGATGAGGGGCTCCTCCTTCGTCGTCTGCAAGATGTGATAGTCCTCGAGGTAGTCCGACACCGGCGTCAAGTTCTGGTAACGTTTCGCTCTCGCCTGCTCAAACGTCTCGCGGAAGCAATAGAGCTCGAGCTCCGCCGCCGTCTTGACCACGTAGCCCTGCGCCGCGGCGCGCTCGACCTGACGTCGGAGCACCCAGCGCGGCGCCTCTTCGATCGGCTCACCGTCGTCGTCGTAGACATCGCAGAACACGAGCGCGGTCTTCGGCAGCCAGGGGATCACGCGCAGCGTGGCCAGATCCGGAACCATTTTCATGTCGCCGTACCCGCGCTCCCACGACGTGAGCTTGAACCCGGGCTGCGGTTCCATCTCCATGTCGACGGTCAGGAGATAGATGCACGCGTGCACGCCGTCGGCGAGGACGTGGTCGACGAAATACCGGCCGACCATGCGCTTGCCCATGAGCCGGCCATAGTGATCGGGGACGACAGTGAGGACGGTGTCGATTTCGCCCTCGCGGACGAGCGCTTCGAGACTGCGGGCGTCGAGCCGGCCGGGCATGTCGCGGATAGTAGCGCATGGGCGGAGGGCGTGTCATCCTGCTCGGCGTGCAGGCAGCCGCGCGTCGCACGATCGTGGCGTGGACGCTGTACGACTTCGCCAATTCCGCGTTCGCCGCGGTCATCCTCGCCACCGTCTATCCCGCCTACTACGCGAACCTCGTCGTCGGCAACGCCGACGGACGCGGCGATCTCCGGTGGGGCGCGGCGGTGTCGACGGCCATGGTCATCGGAGCGCTGACCTCGCCGCCGCTCGGCGGCGTCGCGGATCACGCGGGCGTGCGCTGGAACTTCTTCGTCGGCTTCAGCGTCGTCGCGATCGTCACCACCGCGCTCATGGCGACCGTCGGTGCGGGCATGGTGCTGTGGGGCTGGCTGCTCGCCGTCGTCGGCATCGTCACGTACGAGGCGGCGGTCGTCTACTACAACTCCTACCTGCCGCGCATCGCGCCGCCCGACATGCTGGGGCGGGTGTCAGCCGCGGGGTTCGCCGTCGGCTACGCGGGCTCGCTGGTGGCGTTCGCCGCCGCGTATCCTTTCGCGGCGCGCGAGGCCTACTGGGGCTGCTTCGTCACCGCCGCCGTGCTCTTCGCGGTGTTCGCCATCCCCGCCGTCGTCGTCCTGCCGCGTGACACGCGCCATCCGATGTCGCTGGCGACCGCGGCGGCGCGCGGTGTCGGAGACACGCTGGCGACGCTGCGCGAGATTCTCCGCGACCCCGCCCGCACGCAGATGCGGCGCTTTCTCGCCGCGTATCTGATCTATGAGGACGGCGTCAACACCGTGGTGACGTTCGCCGGTGTCTTCGCCGCCAAGACGCTCGGCTTTTCGTTCACGGAGATCATCGCGCTGTTCATGGTCGTGCAGCTCACCGCGCTGCTGGGCGCCGCCGCGTGGGCGCGACCGACGGACTCGCGCGGGCCGCGATTCGTGGTCGCCGTGAACCTCGTGCAGTGGGCGATCGTGACGGTCGCGGCCTATTTCGTCGCCAGCAAGGCGCACTTCTGGATCGTCGCCGTCCTCGCCGGCACGGGCCTCGGCGCGATCCAGGCGGCGAGCCGCACGTTCATGGCCACGCTGGTGCCCGCGGGGCGCGAGGCGCAGTTCTTCGGCTTTTACTCGCTGGTCGGCAAGACGGGAGCGATCTTCGGGCCGCTGGTGTTTGGCGGAGTGTCGCGGCTTTTGTCCGGCAATCAGCGCGCGGCGATCGTGGCGGTGGGGCTGTTCTTCGTGGTCGGCTTCATTCTGCTGACGCGCGTCAGCGCGGGCGGGCCGACCGCCGGCGCGCGCGAGCCTCAGACTGCCGCCCGTTCCTGACGCTCAGTCGGCGCGGATCAGGACCGGCGGCAGCATCAGCACGAGCAGCACGAAGCACGCGATGCCGACGACGCGGCGTCCGCGCGTGAGCGGCTCGATGGGATCGAGCAGCGGGCCGTGCCCATAGCCGAGGGCGAACCGGATCAACGCGCCGAGGCCGATCCAGTTCACCGCTGGGATCAGCGACGTCACGTCCGGGCGCGTGACGTAAAGGAAGGCGGCGACGACGACGCCGAGCGTGACGAGCGCGGCAACGGTGAGCCGGCCGAACCTGGCGTGATGCCGCGGGAACAGCGCGTAACTGATCCGGCCGCCGTCGAGCTGGCCGGCGGGCAGCAGGTTCAGCGCGGTGACGAGAAAGCCGAACCACGCGGCATCGGCCATCGGGTGCGTCAACACCGTCATGCCGTCGGGCAGCGTTCCGAAGCGTAGCCACACGAGCAGGCGCGTGAGCGCCGACTCGCCGAAGACGAGATGCGGCCCGGGTGTCGTCGGCACCACGGTGGACCAGGCGAGGCCGAGCAGCGCGGCCGGCACGGCCACGGCGAGCCCCGCCAGCGGCCCCGCGGCGGCGATGTCGAAGAGGGCGTTGCGGTCCCGCGCGGCGGAGCGCATGCGGATGATCGCGCCGAGCGTGCCGGCCATGAAAATGAACGGCGGCGCGGGAATGAAAAACGGCAGGCTCACCGCCGCGCCCCTGGCGCGCGCCATGAAGTAGTGGCCGAATTCGTGCACGACGAGGATGCCGAGCAGGGTCGCGGCGAACGGCACGCCGCTCAGGATCCACATCAACGGCTCGCGCGACGTGCGGTACGCATCGAAGGTCGGCGAGCCGACGAACATCGTCCCCGCCAGCAGCGTGGTGAGACACGTCAGCAGAAACAGAACGACGTTCCAGATCGGGCCGCGCCGCCGGCGGCGCGCCGGTGCGGGCGCCCGCGTGAGCGTGTGACCGTTCGTCGTCGTGAACGGATCCGCGGCCAGCGGACGCTCGGCCATGTCGCTCAGCGTATCACGCGGTCATTCACGCCGACCGAGGCCGGACAGCGGTCCGCGTCCGGCTCGGGTCCGCAACGCCGGGTCACGTGTCCTTCGCGAGACGATCGACGGCGCGGCGGACGGCGTCGACGCCGCCCTCGAGATACAGAACACCCAGCACCGCTTCCAGAGTGGTCGCGAGGACCGACTCACGCTCGCGACCGCCGGTCTGGTCCTCGCCCCGTCCCAGCCGGACGAGCGCGCCAAGCCCAAGCGACGCCGCCCATCGCGCGAGGCTCGCGCCGGAGACGAGTGCGGCGCGCGCAGGCGTGAGCACGCCGACGGGGGCGTCGGGCTCGCGTGCGAGCAGTCGCTCGGCCACGACGAGGCTCAGCGCGGCGTCGCCGACGAACGCCAGGCCATCCTGCGCGACCGCGGGTGGATGCTCGTTGACGTAGGACGCGTGCGTCAGCGCGCGCTCGAGCAACGTGAGGTCGACGAAGCGATGACCGAGCGCCGCTTGCAGCGTGGCGACATCGAGGGGCGTCACGGCTCCGCCGGGCGCCCCGAGCGCTGGGGGGGGTTGGGGGGCCATATCGGGGCCCCCCATGTAGTCAGGCCCGGTACTTGCGGAAGGCCAGCGTCGCGTTGGTGCCGCCGAAGCCGAAGGCGTTCGACAGCGCGGTCTCGACGTCCTGCTTGCGCGCCTGATTCGGGATGTAGTCGAGATCGCAGTCCGGGTCGGGCGTCTCGTAGTTGATCGTCGGCGGCAGCACGCCGTGGTGCAGCGCGAGGACGGTCGCGATGGCCTCGATGCCGCCGGCCGCCCCGAGCAGGTGGCCCGTCATCGACTTGGTGGAGGACACCGCGAGCTTGCGCGCATGTTCGCCGAACACGCGCTTGATGGCGATGGTCTCGAACTTGTCGTTGTAGGGCGTCGACGTGCCGTGGGCGTTGATGTAGCCGACGTCCGACGGCGACAGCTTCGCGTCCTTCAGCGCGCCGGTCATGGCCCGTGCGGCGCCATCACCCTCGGGATCGGGCGCCGTCATGTGGTGCGCGTCACCGGTCATGCCGTAGCCGACGATCTCGCCATAGATGCGCGCGTCGCGCCGCCGCGCGTGGTCGAGGGACTCCAGCACGAGAATGCCGCCACCCTCGCCGCACACGAAACCGTCGCGGCCCGCATCGAACGGCCGCGAGGCTTTCTCGGGCTCATCGTTGCGCGTTGACATCGCCTTCATCGAGCAGAAGCCCGCGATCGTCAGCGGGACCACGATGGCCTCGGCGCCGCCGGCGATCATGACGTCGGCGTCCCCGCGCTGGATCAGCCGAAACGCGTCACCGAGGGCGTGGTTGCCGGTGGCGCAGGCGGTGACGACGGCCGAGTTCGGGCCCTTGGCGCCGAACCGCATCGAGACGAGCCCCGATGCCATGTTGATGATCAGCATCGGGATGAAGAACGGCGAGACGCGGTCAGGCCCCTTCTCCTTCAGCGTGGTGTGCGCCTCGAGCAGCGAGGAGATCCCGCCGATCCCCGAGCCGATCAGCACGCCGAAGCGGCTGCCATCGACCTTGGCCGTGTCGAGGCCGGAGTCCTCGACGGCCATGACCGCGCACGCCATCGCATATTTCAAATAGAGGTCGAGCCGCCGCGCATCCTTCTTGTCGACGTACTTCAGCTCGTCGAAGTTGCGCACCTCGCCCGCGATGCGCGTGACGAACTTGTACTCGCCGTTGTCGTGCTTCTCGCTGGGGTCGAACTTCGTGATGGGCCCGATGCCGGACTTGCCCTGCGTGAGCGCCGACCAGAACTCCTCGACGGTGTTGCCCACGGGCGTGAGCGCGCCGAGACCGGTGACGACGACGCGGCGGGGTTCCACGGCCTTACGAGTTGTCCTTGATGTACTGGATCGC
>JBKOZH010000252.1:0-40832 GCA_046725765.1 Candidatus Methylomirabilota bacterium
CTGCTGCGTCGCGGTGTCCCGGTACTGCGCGCCTTTGCGGTGGCCGGGATCGTGCTGCCAGCTCTGTTTGCCGCCGCCCTGGCCCTGGCCCGTGCGCGCGCTGGTGCGTTGGGTCGTCTCCCGGTTCACGTTTTTGTTGAACGTGCTCGAACGGTTGACGTCGACGTCGACCTCACCGCCGCCCCAGTTGCAGCCGCCCCAGACGGCCGCGCCCACGGCCATGCCGACGCCGAAGGACAACGCGGCGGTGCCGAGCGCGTATCCCGGCGGATAGTAGGCGTACGGCGGATAGGCGGGATACGGCCAGCCGCCGTAGACCGTGGTGGGCTGGTACTGCGGCACGTAGATGACCTCGGGATTGGACG
The DNA here is from genome assembly GCA_046725765.1 of Candidatus Methylomirabilota bacterium. GTDB lineage: Bacteria > Methylomirabilota > Methylomirabilia > Rokubacteriales > CSP1-6 > AR12. Next base: position 366 of record JBKOZH010000252.1, read on the forward strand.
GCTCGATCTTGATGACGGTCGTTTGTGTCGCCGGCGCAGCCGTGGCCGAAGCGGTGGCGGGAGCTGCCGGCTCGACGATGACCTTCTGTTCCGGCGTCGTGTTCAAGTTTCCGGAGGCCTGGGCCTTCGCGCGCAGCCGCTGGATGGCGTCCATGAGCTCCTTCTGCTGCCCGAGCACCGCGTCGCCGAGCTTCTGGGTCCAGTCCAGCTTCTGGTCCATCATCGTCAGCACGTCAGGAAAGCTCAGCAGCGATTTCACGCTGTCATCCCACGCCTGGTCCTTCAGCTTTTCGTTCAGCTGATCGCCCTTGAGCCCCGGGTTCGCCTGGGCGAAGCGCGCGGCCTGGACGATCTCGACCGGATAGGTCGACGCCATGAAGATCTGTGCGAGCAGTGGGTCGGGGTAGAGCGCGATCGGTGCGCCGATCTGCTCGAGCTCTTCCGGCTTGAACGCCGGCGCGTCCTGCGGCGCGCTGGCGTCCTGCGGTGCGCTGGTCGGCGGCGGCGCGGCGGGCGGTGCACCCTGCGGCGGAGGCGGCGGGGCTGCGGTTTGCGCGCCGCCACCGGTCGGCAGAAGGTTCATGACGACGAGCACGCCTGCGAATGTCGCGACAAAGTGCCTGATCCACCGCATGACGTTCACCTGCCCATTCCCACTGCGTGGCTGTCAGTGTCGGAGGGCGGGGTCTCGCCGCACAGGGCCGGCGACGACGGGGCACGGCCCGGACGGCCCTAGGTGGACATCAAGACGACGATCACCGGCCCCCAGGCGGTCAATAAGATGTTGCCGACGGCGTACGGGACGGTATAGCCGAGCGCCGGGAGCTTGCTCTGCGACTCCTCCTGCAGCGCACGAAGCGCCGCCGTCACGGTTCCCGCGCCGGAGCACGCGCCCAGCAGAATGACGGGGTTCATCCGCAGCACGTAGCGGCCGAACAGGATCGCCAGCGTGTGCGGAATCACGGCGACGATGAGACCGACGACGAGGAGGCTGGCGCCCGAGTTCTGCAGTCCTGACACGAAGCTTGGACCGGCACTGAGACCGACCACGCCGATGAAGACGGTCAGCCCGACGGTGTCGAAGATCCAGACGGCGGCTTCGGGAATCCGGCCGAACGTCGGACGCAGCGCCCGCAGCCAGCCGAAGACGAGGCCCATGATGAGCGCGCCGCCGCTCGCCGTGAGCGTGATCGGCACGCCGCCGATCGTCACGGTGAGCAGGCCGAGCAACCCGCCGACGAAGATCCCCAGGCCGACGAAGATCATGTCGGTCGCTGCTGTCGGCCGCTCGGCGTAGCCGAGCGCCTGCGCCGCGCGATCGACGTCGGGTTTGGCGCCGACGAGACTCAGCACGTCACCGCGGTCGAGGCGCGTTTCCAGCGTCACCGGCAGGGTCTGCCCGAGGCGCGCGACGCTCCGAAGAAACACGCCGCGCGCCAGCGCGTGGGCCGCGAGCTCGCGGAAGCTCTTGCCGACCATCGCCTTGTTCGTGACGACGACGTCGAGGACCTCGACCGGAAAGTCGAGCAGCTCGCGGTCGCTCACCTCGGGTCCGATGGTGGTGCCGCGCTCCACCAGCGCCTCGGTGTGCGTCATCACCGCGATCACGTCGTCTTTCTGGATGATCGTGTCGGGCGCGGCCGTCATGATCGCGCCGTTGCGCCGGATGCGAGAGATGACGACGCGGACACGCTCGGGCATCGCCTCGATCTGCGCGACCGACTTGTTCACCAGGCCCAGGTTCGTCACGCGAAACGCGCGCACGGTCAGGCGCTGGAACGCCGAGATCACGCCCGGCTCGCGATCGTCGGCGCCGGCGATCGAGCGCTGCAGCTTGACGGCTTCGGCTTTCAGACTTACGCCCATCAGTCGCGGCCCGACGTTCGGCAGGAACCACACGATGAACGCGGTGCCGATGAGGTACGTCACCGCGTACGCGACCGGGATGTTGTTCACGAGCGCGGTCTTCTCGGCGGCCGGAAGATTGAGACGAGAGATCGCGTCGCCGGCCGTGCCGATGACGGTGGATTCGGTGAAGGCGCCGGCGAGCAGACCCGCCGCCGTTCCGACGTCGTAGCCGAGGAGCTTGGACGCGACGACCGCGGCGGCGAGACAGCTGACGCACAGGACCACGGTGACGGCGAGCTGAGGCATGGCGTCGCCGCGGAGCCCGCGGAAGAACTGCGGCCCGACCTTATAGCCGGTCGTGAAGAGGAAGAGATCGAAGAAGACGTTCTTGACGATGGGGGGAACCTTGATGTCGAGCTGGCCGATGAGCACGCCCGCGAGCAGCGTGCCGACCACGGTCCCCAGACTGAACGAGCCGAGCCGCAGCCGGCCGATGAAGAATCCCACAGCCAGCGTGAGGAACACCGCGAGCTCCGGGTGCTCGCGGAGCGCGGTGACGACATACTCCACCATCGCCCGGCCTCAGCCCGTTACGCCGCCACCGCCACGAACGAAAACGGGCGCGCCCGCGTAAAGCGCGCGGTGGCGTCGCCGATCACGTCGTGGCGGTGCGCGAGCGTCAGCGTCCGCACGCCGGAGCCCGCCTTGAAGTCGAGCTCGCCCAGCTTCACCCACAGTGCTCCGGGACTCAAATGATGCTCGTAGTAATAGACGCGGTTCTTCTGATCGGCGACCGTGCGCCAGACCGTTTTGGCGACGTGGGGCTGATCGTCGACGGCGATGCCGGGCGGCACGCTCAGCGCGCGCATCACCGCGAACGAGGTGGATACCGCTTCGCGCGCGTCGGCGGTCTTGCCCGCCGCGCCGATCAGGAACGACGCGCGCACGAACCGGTCGGCGTCGCGGTTGGTGCCCGGCAGCATCGTCGTGCCGCCGATCTGCTGCCAGTACTTGTCGAGGGCCAGCTGGTGGTGGAACAGCGGCGCGTTGGTCATGACCCGATACGCGCGATCGTGATGAATCGTCAGCGTTCCGCGGATGTACTCGAAGATGGCCGAGTCCCCCGACGCATCCGAGATGGCCAGATGCATCGACGCTGGCTTGCCATTCGGCAGCACGGATGCCACGACCACGAACGGCTCGGCCCGCAGCGCCCCCACCGCATCGGCGACCGTCGCGTAGTTATCGAGCACGTACTGGGCCCACGCGCCGACCGAGAGCGTCGGCTTGTGCCCGTCCGGCGCGCCATAGTCGGATTCCGCCAGGTACAGCGCGTTGGCGACCAGCCCCTTCTCGTTCATCCCGTCCGCCGTGCCGACGTCGTAGCCGGCCGCGACGACGCTGCCGAAGCGGCTGCTCCAGCTGATGCCCTGCTTGTCGATGGCGCCGTCGCGCGGCATTCCGCGCGGGAAGAGCCAGAGATTGCTGCGGGGGTCCTCCGCCCAGTCCATGTTGCGGCCGGTGACGACCATGTCGTCGACCCCGAGATAGACCGTGCGGGTACACATGCCAGCAGCCTTTCTCGACGGCTATGCGCTGTTCATGCGCGCGTGGGCGCGGCCACATCGAAGACGTGCGCCCGCCAGGCCGGAACGTCGAGGTAGAGGCCGCGCCGGGCCAGATCCGTCCCGTCGCGCTCGTAACGGGTCGCCGGGTCCATGAGATCGTGCAGAGCGACCGTTGTGCCGTCGAGCGCGGACGCGAACACCGGCCGCACGAAGCACTGTCCCGGTCGCGGAGCATAGTTCACGGCGACCAGCAGCCGCTCGCCATCGCGCTCCCACGTGAACGCGACGAACTGTTCCGAGCTGCCGTTGCCGTCCCACGCCGGCACGACGTCGGCGAGGTGCCAGTCGCCCTCGCGCGCGTCCCGCCGCCGCATCACCGTCAGCAGTCGTCCGTAGACCGTCTCGAGCTCGCGGTCGACCGACTCGGGGGCCCGGCGCCGCAGATGGTTGGAGGCACGCAGCCGCCGCCCCGTCATCTGGCCCTCGTGGACGAAGCGCAGCCCGGGGGCGAGCAGCGCCACCACGGCGGCCGCGGTGTGCACGGGGGCCGGGAAGGTCGCCGCCGCGCGTGGCTCGTCGTGATTCTCGAGAAACCGTGCCGACCGCCGCTGATAGTCGGCGTTCGCGTGGAGATGGCCGAGCACGGCCCGCGCGTCCTGTGCGACGAGGCGATCGTAGAGCCGCTTGTCGTAGGTGTAGTCGAAGCCCTGCTGCTGCAGGGTCCACTCGAGATCCCAATACGCCTCCGCCATGAAGACGAACTCCGGCGAATGACGGTGGACACGCGCGATGGCGTCAGGCCAGAACGGAGCGTCGACCGGTGTGCTGCCGTCCGCCGGACGCGCGCGCTCTCCCCACGTGCGCGCGATCACGTCGGGCAGCACGAGCATCGCCATGTCGCAGCGAACGCCGTCGCACTGCTCGGCGATGTCCTCGAGAGTTCGGACCATGGCCTCGCGAAGGCCGGCGTGGCGATAGTTCACCTGCAGCGTGTCGGGCCAGCCCGGGAAGTACGGGTCGCGGCCGTGCGCCAGCACCACGGGTCCATGCGGGGTCGCCACGCGGACGTAGTTGTGCGGCTCGTGAGCCAGATTCTCCTCGGTGCCGTGGACGTAGAACTCCGGATGCTGCCGCGTCCACGGGTGATCGAGCGCCGTGTGGTTGGGCACGAAGTCGAGCATGAGGCGGATGCCCCGCTCGTCCAGACGCTTGCGCAGCCGGGCGAGCGGTTCGCGACCGCCGAAGTCGCGATGGACGACATACTCACGGACCGCGAACGGCGAGCCGCATACGTCGTCGGGGGTGTAGTCGATCAGCACGTGCCGGTATTCGGCCTGCCACTCGGGCTGCGAGAGGGAGACGGCGCGGCCGGCGTCGCCCGTCTGCCAGATGCCGAGCAGCCACACCCAGTCGAAGCCGTCGCCGGCGATCCGGTCGAGCTCCGCGTCGGTGATGTCGTCGAGCGTCGCCGGCCGTCCGAGGACCTTGGCGTGCTCGTATAGGCGCGCGCGAGTGTTGATCTGGAGCAGCGCGGCGTGCGGGGGCGCGTCCATCGTCAACTCGCGATTTTAGCCGTGGCGCGGTATACCGGCGCGCGCCCGGGCTCGGCTTGAAGGTAGGTGTTCGCGTCGACGCAGGCGACGAGCTGGATGAGCGGCGCGACGAGGCCGGTCCAGCCCGTCTGGTGGCTGGCCCCGATGCCGGCGCCGTTGTCGCCGTGGAAGTACTCGTAGAACAGGATGAGGTCGCGCCAGTGGTCGTCGGCCTGGAACTTCCGCACGCCGCCGTGCACCGGACGCGCGCCCTGCCCATCACGCAAGAAGATGGAGATGAGCCTTCGGGTGATTTCCTGCGCCACCTGGAAGAGGTTCATGAGCCGGCCCGAGCCTGTCGGACACTCCACCGTGAAGTCGTCGCCGTAGTACGCGTAGAGGTTGACCAGGCCGCGCACGACCAGCACGTTCATGGGAAACCAGATCGGCCCGCGCCAGTTCGAGTTGCCGCCGAACATCCCGCTCGTCGACTCCGCTGGCTCGTAATCAACGCGATGGCTCGCGCCGTTGAGCTCGAACACGTACGGATGGTCGCGATGGAATTTCGAGACGGCGCGGATCCCGAACGGGCTGAGGAATTCGTCCTCGTCGAGCAGGTAGCGGAGCACGCTCCGGAGCTTGTCGTCGGTCAGCAGCGCGAGCAGACGGCGGTCGCCGTAGCCGGGACGGGCGGGTGAGGCAATCCGCGACACGAGCACCGGCCGCCGGCGCGTGAACTCACGGGCACGCTGGGCGAAAAGCGGCAGGCGATCTCCGAGGTCCGCCGGGAGTACTGTCGAAACGCAGAGCGACAGCAGACCGACCATGGAGCGGACCTTGAGACGAATGCCCTCGCCGGAGGGCAGGCGCAGCAGATCGTAGAAGAAGCCGTCCTCGTCATCCCAGAGGTCGTCGTTGCCGATGCGATCCATCGCGCCGGCGATCCACAGAAAGTGCTCATAGAACTTCGCCGCCATCGTCTGGTAGACGGGGTCGTGCAGGGCGAGCTCGAGGGCCAGCTGCAGCATCGTCTGGGCATAGAAGGCCATCCACGCGGTGCCGTCGGCTTGCTCGAGTCGTCCGCCCGTCGGCAGCGGCGCGCTCCGATCGAAGACGCCGATGTTGTCCAACCCCAGAAAGCCGCCCTCGAACACGTTGTGGCCGGCGGGGTCTTTGCGGTTGACCCACCAGGTGAAGTTCATGAGCAGCTTCTGGAAGACCGTCTCGAGGAATTTCAGGTCGCCCGCGCCCCGCATCGTCCGGTCCTGGTTGTAGATGAACCATGCCGCCCACGCGTGCACGGGGGGATTGACGTCGCTGAAGTTCCACTCGTAGGCGGGCATCTGCCCGCTGGGATGCAGGTAGTGCTGCTCCAGGACGAGCAGCAGCTGCTCCTTGGCGAAATCGGGATCGACGACGTTCAGCGCGATCGTGTGGAAGGCGAGATCCCAGGCCGCGTACCACGGGTATTCCCACTTGTCCGGCATCGAGACGACGTCCGCGTTGTGCATGTGGGACCAGGCCGCGTTGCGCACGCCGCCGCCGCGGGCGGCGAGGTAGGGATCGACGCCGTGCTCCTCGAGCCACCGTGCCACGTCGTATTCGTAGTATTGCTTGCTCCACAGCATTCCGGCCAGCGCCTGGCGCATCACGGCCGCGGCGTCGTCGCCGACCGCGGGCGGCGTCAGCGCCTCATAGAACTCGTCCGCTTCGTGCCGCCGGGTCTCGAGCACGGTGTCGAACTCCGCACCGAACGGCTCGCGGCGCGCGCGCGGGGCCGCGGTGGTCAGGCGCAGGCGGATCTGGGTCGGCCGCCGGGGCGACACGGTGAGCGCGTAGATCGCCGCCGCCTTGGTGCCGCGCTGCGCGGGATTCACCGCGTCCTTGTGCCCGTGCACGACGTAGTCGTGAAACGCGTCCTTCGCCCAGCGACTCGCGTTGGGCGTGCCGAACAGGCGCGCGGTGTTGGTCTCGTTCTCGGTGAAGACCACCTCGCGCGGCCGCTCGCAGTGCAGGTGCATCGTGCTGAGATCGGTGTGGGAGGCCACGATGGCCACGGCGCCGTCTCCACCGTCGGTCAGCGAGAGCTCGGGCTTGACCGTTCCGCCGTTCCAGGTGTTGCGAAACCACAGCGTGGGCAGCACGTGGAGCGCGGCCGGCTCCGGCCCGCGATTGGTGATCGTGATCCGAATCAGCAGGTCCTCGGGCTCCGCCTTCGCGTACTCGACCACCACGTCGAAGTAGCGGTCCTCGTCGAACACGCCGGTGTCGATCAGCTCGTATTCCTGCTCGTAGCGGCTGCGGCGGCGATTGGTCTGAACGAGCTCGTTATAGGGAAAGGCCGCGTGCGGATACTTGTAGAGATACTTCATGTACGAGTGCGTGGGCGTGCTGTCGAGATAGAAGTAGTACTCCTTCACGTCCTCGCCGTGGTTGCCCTCGGAGTTGGTGAGGCCGAACAGCCGCTCCTTGAGAATCGGATCCGCGCCGTTCCACAGCGCCAGCGCGAAGCAGAGCCGCTGCGCGTCGTCCGAGACGCCGGCGAGGCCGTCCTCGCCCCAGCGATACGCGCGCGAGCGCGCCTGATCGTGACTGAAGTAGTTCCACGTGTCCTGTCCGTCGCCGTAGTCTTCGCGAACCGTTCCCCATTGCCGCTCGGCGAGATACGGGCCCCACTTCTTCCACGGGATGTTTCCGCTCCGTGCGGCCTCGAGGCGCGATTGTTCGCTCGTCATCGCCCAGTCTCCTCTTCGAACGCGACAGCACATCCACGCTCTCCGACGCGGGCAACGGCCCACAGTGCCGAACGGTGCTCCGTCGTCGGCCTGATGGCACTGGCCGCGTGCGTGCGCGTGCGACGGAGCGCCACCGCGCGATGCCGCGCGCAAGCACGAGCGACACGGAACGCGCGGTCCGTGCGCGCGCCGCTCGCTCGGCGGCATGGGTGCGACCACGGGCCGAACGGGAAACCGCGCCGGGCCCGAGGACTCTGGTCATCGGCGCCGCTCTCATCGACCCTCGGGCCGTGAGTCGAGTGCGACCGCGCGACTACTGGTGCGACGTGATGGCCGAGCGCGTCTCGATTCGTCTCGTCTGGCGATTGGGGCGCACCGGGCCCAACGCGCAGTTCGTCCAGTGCAATCAGCTGGAATGCCAGTACGCGGGCGAGAACCGGCCGCCGTGCCCACTCTCCGTCGTGCTCTTCGTCGACGAGATCAACGGCGAGCCGAACTGATCCTCACGCGGTTCTGCCAACGGCGGCGCCATTGCGCCACATGGGCTGGGGCCGCGGCGGCACCGTCGCCGCATGCACGGGCCGCAGCGGCTCGCGCGCCGCGTGCGGCATCGTGAATCGCACCGCCGCCTCCGCGCGCCGCGTGACGTGCAGCTTGCCGAAGGCGTGCGCCAGCCAGTTCTTGACCGTTTTCTCGCTGACGGCGAGATCGGCGGCGATCTCGCGATTCGTCTTCCCGGCGGCGACGAGCTGCAGCGCGCGCGACTCGGCGGCCGTGAGCGTCGTCTCGCCATTGCCGAGATCCGGCGGATGCCGGCGCAAGTGCTCGAACAGCATGCGCGTGACGTGCGGGTCGAACCCCAGCTCGCCCCCGGCGACCGCGCGCACGATACGCCGCACGTCGTCGAGGCGCGAGGACTCCGCGATGCACCCATCGGCGCCGGCCAGCACCGCCTCGAGGATGGAGGACGGCTCGATTGCGTCGATCACGACGACCACCCGCGTCTGCGGCGCCTGCGCGCGCAGGGCCCGGCAGGGCTCGGCCACCCCGCCATCGGCGAGGCCCGCATCGAGCAGCACGACGTCGGGCCGCAGGCGCGCCGATTGGCGGACCGCCTCCTCGTTGCTGGCGATCTCCGCGACCACGCGCATGTCCGCGTCGATGCCGAGCACCGTCCGCAAGCCGGCGCGTGTGAACTCGTCTCTGGCGACGATAATCAGCTCAATGCGCTTGGTCTCGCTCATCAGATCGACCTCCGCGTCTTTGGTCCCACGCCGCCGTACCCCTTGATGAAGAGCACCGCGGCCTGCGCGCGCCGAGACACGTTCAGCTTCTCAAAGGCGTTCGACAGGTAGTTCTTCACCGTCTTCGCGCTCAGCCCGAGCGCGGTCCCGATTTCCTTGTTCGTCTTGCCGTGCGCGACGAGCTGCAGCACCCGACGCTCCTGCGTGGTGAGGGCCAGGACGTCGCGGGGCCCGTCGCGGCGCGCGAGCAACGGCGCGCCAGCGCTCGCCGGCGGTCCCTCGCCGGCACCGAGGTCGCGGAGCGCTCGGCACAGGCTCTGGGCCCCGAGTTGCCGCGAGACGCAGCCGACGGCGCCGACACGGCTGGCCATGGCGGTGGCCATCTCGATCTGCTCGCTCAGGATGACGAGACGCGCGTCGGGCACGCGGGCGCGAAGCTGGCTGCATCCGTCGACATACGTGGCGTCCGACAGCGTGCCGGCCATCAGCACCAGCGCCGGATGATGCACGCTGGCGGCGACGACCGCCTCGGCGACCGTGTCGACGTCGGCCACGACCTCGAACCAGCGGCTGGTTTCGAGCAGCGAGCGCAAGCCCAGCCGCAGCACCTCGTGGCCGCCCACCAGCAGGATGCGAACGCGGCGCTCGCCTCGAGAGAACGCTCGGAGGTTCATGGGTTCGGTCGCAGGCGCGCGGTCATGTTGCCTCCCTTCGCCGCCATCATCTGGACGACGAGCGTGCGCTGCCCGTCGCCGCCGTAGAGCGTTGCGGTGCCGCGGGCGCCGCTCGCGCCCTCGATCAGCAACCGGCCATCGCTGAGCTGCACACGCCCCCGCGCGTCCATGAAGCCGATGGTGCGCGCCGACGTCGCCTCGTAGGTCCCGTCGTTGCGCAGCGTGACCTCGATGTACTGCTCGTCGTTGCGGTGACCCGGAAGGTCGCTGATACCCGCCCAGCGTCCGGCCACGCTGCCGAGATCGGTGACGCGGATCGGCGTGCCGCCGCCGGCGGTATCTCGGGTGGCTGCCGCGCAGCCGGCATGCGCGAACAGCAGCAGGAGACTCACCCAACGAAGCATCGAGCATCTTCCTCCGGTCCAGTGTGGACACGGTGGCGCGCGGCGGCGCCACCGTGTGCGCGCTCGGCTACTTGGCGCTCCCTGCGTTGATCGAGATCTTCTGTCCCTGCTCGAGCTGCGCCGCCGTGGAAACGGGCACGCGCAGCGTGACGTCGTCGCCTGCCTCGGTCCTGACCGTGACGTCGCCGCTGGTGGGATTCACCGCGGTGACCTGACCGCTCAGCGCAAACGGCTGCGTCGTCGCGGGGCTCGCCGCCGCCGTGCCCGAGGGCGTTTTCGCCGTGTCCCTGTGCACCGGGACGACGACGATGTCGTTCTGAACGCCTCTGACGCCGGCGACCCGGCTGGCAATGCGCTCGGCCTCCGCCTTCTGCTCCGGCGTGTGCACGGTGCCGGTCAGCTTGACGACACCCCACTGCGTACCGACCCCGGTGGAGATCAAGTTGCCCGCGCGTTCGGCGGTCAGCCTCGTCTTGACCTGAGTCGAGATGTTCTTGTCGTCGAACTGCTGGCCGAACGACCGTCCTGTCATCGATCGACATCCGACGAATGCGAGCGTACAAACTACAATCATCAGCACCGGTACCGTCATCTGGACGCGCCTCATTGATGCCCTCCCTTGTGACGCCCCACAGAACGTTGAGAGTCCTGCGATGGCCGCCCCACGCATCGCATCGACAGACTAGAGGCGTGCCGTACGTCTCGCTATCGGATCAAGGTCAGGCGGGCCTGCGACCAATGTCGCAGACGCGTGGGGCTACGTCGACGCGGAAGGAACCTCGCTGCTTGCGATCAGCCGCTGGACCGTCGCGAACAGCTCGTCGTCGTCCACCGGCTTGGAGAGAATGGCCACCGACGATCCCGGACTCGAGCGCGTGGCTTCGGGAATGTCGGCGTCGCCAGTGATGAAGATGACGGGCACGCGTTGGCCGGCGGCCCTGAGCGCTTCGTGCACGGCGACGCCGCTCAGGCCTGGCATGCGCACGTCGAGCACGAGGCAGCTCGGTGTGTCGGCGCCGTCCCACTCCAGCAGCTCGCGACCCGAGGCGAAGGTCCAGACACGGTAGCCGGCCGTCGAGAGGAGCCGGCTGAGTCCACGTCGCACCGAGACGTCGTCGTCGACGACGACGATGAGCCTGCCGCCGGTCTGCCGCGGCGAACCATTGCAGAGCCGTTGCCACTCTCGACGGAGCTCGTGCGACACGCGACGATGGTCGACGGACGTTTTGATCGCCTGGTCGGCGACGACGATTTTCAGGCACAGGGCATGGAACGCCTCGCGCTCGAAGCGTGCCGGCTGCTCGCCGGGCCCGATCGGCTCGTGGCAATGGACGCACCGCACGCGGTAGACGATCGACACGACCTCGCGCCGGCAACGCGCGCAGGCGGCGCGGCGGGCAAACACCGTGCTGTCATCGTCCAGGAGCCGCTCGGTCGTCGCGCGCATGTCGGCGAGGCTCGCGCCGCACGCGATGGTGAGACACGCGTCGCACATCGCTTCACCCGAGGCGTCGGTCAGGACGCGTCGCACCGCGTCGGCGAGGATGGTCACGCCGTGTAGCCGGTGACCGGTACGGTGACGTGGAACGTCGTCCCCGCCGTCGGGTTGTTGACGGCCCAGATGCGTCCGCCGTACGCCACGACGATCGAGCGTGCAATGGACAGTCCCATGCCCATGCCGTCGGACTTCGTCGTGTAGAACGGCTCGAAGATCGTCGCCTCCGTTCCGGGCTCGAGGCCAGGACCGGTGTCCTGAACGGCCAGGTGAACGGCCTTGTCGTCCTCGCTCGTCGTGCGGACGATCACGACACGCTCGCTGCGCTCCGTTCCCGTCATGGCCTCCATCGCGTTCACGAGGAGGTTGAGGATCACCTGCTGCATCTGCACGCGATCGGCTCTCACGAGCGGAAGCGCGGGGTCGAGGTCGACGGTGATGGAGACGTCTCGCATGATGGCATCACTGGTCAGCAGCTTGACCACTTCACCGACCAGCACATTCACGTCGAGCAGGACCGGGCGGACCTTGCCCTTGCGCAAGAGCTCGCGCAGGCGGCGGATGACTTCGCTGGCACGGCGGTTGTCGGACACGATGTCGGCCAGGCAGTCGCGGATCTCGCCGAGGTCGGGCGCGGGCACCGCGAGAAAGCGCTGCGCGGCCCGCGCATTGGCGAGAATCCCGCTGAGCGGTTGATTCAGCTCGTGGGCGAGCGAGGCTGTGAGCTCGCCGATCGTCGACACCCGCGTGAAGTGGGCGAGCTCCTGACGGGTTTGCTGAGCGTCCAGCTCGACCCGCCGCCGCTCGGTGACGTCCGTGAAGGACACGACGGCGCCGCCCTCGTCGCGATGCAGCGGCAGGACGGTCATCGCGAACCACCGCTCGCCGGCCGGCGAGGGGCGCGGATACTCGAGCGAGAATTCCGGCGATTTTCCGTCGATGACCGACTCGATTCCCGCGGCCACGTCGGCGGAGAGGGCGCTGCCGGCCGGCAGGGCGCGGCGGCACAGGTCCTCGGCGTTGGCGCCGACGTCGACGCTGCCGTCGGCGCCGTCGTTACCGCTTGGGCCGAAGCGGCGCCACGCGGCGTTGATGGCGACCACGCGCCCGTCGCGGTTCAGCACGGCCACGCTGCTGTTCAACGACGCGAGGATCGCCGTGTTCATGATCTCGCTGGCCCGCAGCGCGTCCTCCGCCTTCTTCCGTGCGATGACGTTGGCGAACACTTCGGCCACCAGGCGAAGCTGCCACACCATCTCCGGTGGCCACTGGCGTCCGGTCGCGAGCGGCCCGAACCGCACCACACACACGTCCGTCACCAGCGTGGGTAACTCCGTCATGTCGTCCCACGATCCCGACAGCGGCAACTCACGACGGGCAGGCACGTGGCGAGCGGCCCAGGAGTGGGTCGGCATGAACGCGTCGTCGGCCGGGGAGAACTGGTAGATCGTGATGTGTTCGACGCCCAGATACTGGCCGAGCTCGTGGAGGCGTCCCTCGATCACGCGGTCGATCTCGTGACTCGGCAGATGGACGAAGGCGCGCGAGAGGCGCGAGAGCATTTCCTCGAAGCGCAGCCGGCCCACCAGCGTCAGCCGGGTGAGCTCCTGCTGCTCGATCAGGGCCGCCAGGCACATCAGCGGGATGGTGAGCGAGATCAGCACGATCTGAAGCGACAAAACGTTGCCGATCTCCGCGAGCACGGCGAACGAGCCGTAGCCGTGTATGCCGGCCGTGATCGCAGAGACCTCGATGGTCAGCACCGAAAGGCTCGTGCCCGCCGGCCCGAGGCGTACGGCCGCCCAGCTGGTGAACGGCAACACGAGCGCGAGCACGATCATCGGCGTGACGACGAGGCCGGTGACGAGGTCGGCGGTCCCCAACGCCACGCTGATGGCAACGAGGGAGACGCACAGCGCGATGGCCTCCGCCCAGCGCCGTCGCAGCAGCCGACGCGTCCACTCGAGGTCCCTGGCGAACGCCATCATCAGCGGCGGCACGAGGGTGAGCTCGGTGAGCATGTTGGAAAAGAATCGCGTGCGCCAGACGAGCGCGTAGTTCTCGCCACGCAGCAGGCTCACCGCCGCGGCATCGAGAAAGGACGAGAAGAACGGCGCGGCGATCCCCGCGCAGACGATGAACGTGCCCGCCGAGCGCAGCGAGTCGAAGGTGATGCGGCCGCGCGGAGCGAAGCGCCTCACGAGCAGCGCGGCGATCAGCGCCTCGCTGCAGTTGGTCACGAACACCGCGAAGATGAACGCGTTCGGAAAGGAGTCGGGCAGGGCCGCCAGGTGGGCGGGCAGGGCGGCGAGCAGATAGATGCCCCAGTGCCGAGGCGAGGTCATCAGTAGTGTTGCGGTGAGAATGGCGTTCGGTGGCCAGACCACCGACGGGGTCAGCGTCTGGAATTTCAGCTGGACGCCGAGCCGAGCGCCAGCGTAGTACCCCAGCGCGACCAGGAGCGCGGTCGCCACGATACGACCCCTGGGATCGTCGAACCACCCGCGCAGCTTTCCGAGCACAGGCCTCACCCGCATGGCTCGTGACGCGTCATCCTAGTCGATCATCGTCGCGGCGACCAGCCGCCGGAACGAGCAGAAGCGTCGCCCGACGGCATCGGGGTAGCGAAACACGGACGGAAGCCAGAGGAACCTGGACTTTGGTCTTATTCCGCTGGCATTGCAAGATGTGCGACGAGAGCGACACGGTGTGGGTCTCAGGACCGGTGAGGGATCAGCGTCGACGCGCCAGGGGCAGGCGAACGGTGAACTCGGTGCCTTCACCGAGTCCGGCGCTGTGCGCGCTCACCGTTCCTCCGTGGCGCTCGACCAGAGCGCGGACCAGCGCCAGGCCCAGCCCGAGCCCACCCTGCGCGCGATGGCGGGAGCGCTCGACCTGGGTGAAGAGGTTGAACACGTGAGGCAGCATGTCCGAGGCGATGCCGATGCCGTCGTCACGCACGGTCACGATCGCGTCGCCGCCCGTCTTCGCGACCGTCACCCGGATCGGCTCACCGCGCGGCGTGTACTTCACGGCGTTGGTCAAGAGATTGCCGATGACCTGCTCGAGGCGAATCGGATCGCCCTTGACGACGATCGGCTCGGGCGCCAGGGACAGCGCGATGTTGTGCTTCTCGGCGAGCGGCGACAGCTGCAACGCCTCGAAGCTGTGGCGCGCCACCTCGCAGACGTCGACAGGCTGCAGATTCAGCGTCAGCTTGTCGAAGCGCAGACGCGAGACGTCGAGGATCTCGTCCACGAGCGTGGCGAGATGTCGGGCCTGATGCGCCATGATCGCCTGCAACCGCCTGATGTCGGGCGCGGCGGCCACACGGCCGAGCATCTGCAGGGCGTTCACGAGCGGCGCCAGCGGGTTACGCAGCTCATGGGCGAGCCGCGCGAGGAAATCGTCCTTTCGACGGTTGGCGTCACGCGTCTCGTGATAGAGGCGCGCGTTGTCGACCGCGGTCGCCGCGTGCGTGGCGAAGCTGCCGGCGACGAGCATGTCGTCTGCGGTGAAGGGGCGCGCCGCGCCGCGGGCCACCGCGAACACGCCGATGACCTCCCACGACGCGCGCAGTGGCACCACGATGCCGACACGTCCCCGGCCGATGTCCGGCAGGGTGAGGGCGTCGCTCAGCCGCAGCGCGTCGGTGAGGCGGGCGCGCGTCTCCGCGGGCGCGGTATCGCCGAAGACACTGGTCGCATCGCCGAAGGCGCCGCGGACGGTCAGCGCGCCATCGTCCACGAGCAGCACACCGGCGACGTCCGCGCCGAGCAGCTCGGCGCCCCGCTGCGCGATCCGCGGCAGGAGCGTCGCCTCGCCCACACGCGCGCGCAGCAGCTCGTGGCTGATGTCGAGCAGCTGCTGGAAGCGCGCGTGGCGCTCGCGCAGGTCCTCGAGCAACCGCTCGTTCTGCAGCGCCATGCGGAGCAACCTCGCCCGCTCGCTCTCGAGCGCGAGCCGTTCCGGCATGGCGCTCAGCGGCGCGCCGACCTCCGCGGCAGCAGCCCCGGCATACGTGGGGGTCATGTCACGGTACGAGACCATGCTCGTGCCCGATTGGAAAACTGGACTTTCGACCCGGACAGATGACCAGCGAGGGTGATACCGTGTCCTGGATGCCGGACCACGATCGCGTCGAGATGCCACGGCGACTGCCGTTGCCGAGCCCAGCACCCATGAGCGCACCGTCCGGCCCGAGCGGCGTGAAGCCCGACGGCGCCGACGCGCGCGGTCTCGTCTTCGTCATCGACGACGATGAGTCCGTCCGGCGCGGCCTCGATCGCCTGCTGCGATCCGACGGCCTCGACGTCAAATGCTTCAGCTCGCCGAAGGATTTCGTCGCCGGTCCGTTGTCAGACCGGCTCGCGTGCGTGGTGCTCGACCTGCGCCTGCCAGGCGCGAGCGGCCTGGAGGTGCAGGAGACGCTGGCGCGCGCGGGCTGCGACCTGCCCATCATCTTCATCAGCGGGTATGCCGATGTCCGTTCGAGCGTGCGCGCGCTGAAGGCTGGAGCCGTCGATTTCTTACAAAAGCCGGTGGGCGACCAGACGCTCCTCGACACTATCCACGAGACGCTCGACCGCGCCCGCGTGGCGCGGCGCGAGCGCGCGAATCGGGCGGCGATCCAGGCGCGATTCGACCTGCTGAGCCGCCGCGAGCGCGACGTGCTACGGCTGCTGCTGCGCGGCCTGCTCAACAAGCAGATCGCCGCCGAGCTCGGCATCAGCGAGAAGACGGTGAAGTTCCATCGCGCGCGCGTGATGGCCAAGACCGAGGCCGGTTCGGTGGCCGGTCTCGTCCGCCAGGCCGAGCGGATCCGGTTCGACACGGTTCCCGGCGAGGTGTCGTAGCGCGTCACCGGACGATCAGCTCCTGCACGTCTTCGTGGCTGTCCATCGGAAACACCGTCAGCGTGGTCGCGTCCAGTCGCATCTTCATGAGGTCGACCAGCCGCACCCGCCGATTGCCGTACGTGTGGAAGTACAGGCGGCGCGTCGTCGTATCGATGGCGCTCGTGTACTGCGTGTAGTCGCAGTAGACGTGCTCGCCGCTCTCGACGCGGACGGCGCCGCGCGGGATGTCGCATCCGGCCAGGATGTGAAACGCCGCCTGGACCGCCCGCTCCGTGGTGTCGACGGGCGGACCGGCCTGCGAGAGCGCCACCGCGCGCACGAAGCGCGCGGCCGGCGTCGCGTCGCCCGGCAGCTCGCGATCGGCGTATTGCCTGAGGTTTCTGACGTGCCAGTCGAATTCGGGGGCGTTCGTCACGACGCCGAGTGGATTGTCGTGGATCGTCAGCTCGTGATCGACGAATTCCACGACGATGCAGCGCCCGTCGGCGTCGTGCAGCACGTAGTGCAGCGGGGGCACGAAGCCCCATGGCTCGAAGACGCTGGCGCCCACGCGCACGTCCCGGAGTGCTGTGGCGGCGGCGTCGACGTGGGCGAAACGGGTCAGCAGCCAGATCGGCAGTTCCATGGGGGCGAGCGCGCGTGCGGCGTCGCCGGGGTCGACCGTCTGGTACTCCGCGCACCGGGGATGATAGAGGGCGCTCACGGCCAGTCCCTTCTCGTTGACGCCGTCGATGAACAGGGGAAGCCCATGCGTGTTGACCCCGACCGTGGCGTACGTCGACGTCCACGTCATCCCGGGCTCGCCCCCCGGCCCCATGCTCCGCAGTGCATAGCCCCGCGGCACCACGATGACGTCGGAGGGGGTCTTGTCGGCGAAGTCCATCGCCCGGGCATGCACGACACCCCCTGAGGTGGTCGTCAGCCGGATGGCCGTGCACATGGGCCGCCGTGCCCTCACGCCCCGCGATTGGTCGGCGCCGTTCGGACGTTCATGTGCGCGCTCAGATGAAAGACCGCGGCGGTGAGTCCCGGCAGGGCCGAACGGCGATTCCGCGCCCGCGGACGGAACTACAAACGCGAGGTGCCTGTGTCGCAGGCATTCAAGTTGCTCGCCGGGTCACTGTCGCGGTCGGCTTCGTCCCGCCGGTGAAGTGCGGACGGTGTAGCTGGCCCATCGGCGACAACGACGCCTTCGTCGACGAGCAAGACGATCTGTTTCACCACCACGGCTGGCGGATTCTGGAGGCCAATGCCCGAATCGCCGACTCATACCAGATCGCGCGGGCGTCACGCGAGCTGATCCGACAGAGCCTCGCGAGCTGATCCGACAGAGCCTCGCGCTCGTTCAAACCGTTTCACCCCAGCGCAGCGCGGGCGAGACGGCCTAGCGCCGCCTTTTCAGTCGGGCCGCCGCACTGGCGCGTTGGGCCAGCGGCGAGCCGCGATTCGACGCTCGCTAGCACATGAGCCAGTCGCCGTAGGTCCCGCGGATCGGCTTGCCCTCGGCGAACCGGGAAAGCCGGAAGGTGGGGAGATCAGGATGCGCGCCGGGGCCGTCGGTGATGAGCGCCGCGACCATGTGACCCACGGCGGGCGAGAGCTTGAAGCCATGACCGGAGAACCCGGCCGCGACGTGATATCCGGTGGGGCCGACGCGGTCGAGGATCGGATGCCAGTCGGGCGTAACGTCGAAGCAGCCGGCGTAACCGCGCGCGATGTGACCTTCGGCCAGGACGGGAAAGCGGTGGCTCACGCGGGCGAGCGCGTCCATCGACTCGTCCAGGCTCACGCCCTCCTTGTAGGCGTCGGGATCGACCGCGTCGCGCGACTCATCGGCGTCGAGCCCGCCCACCAGGATGTGCTCGCCCAGCTCGGGCCGTGTATAGATGTTGGTGACGAAGTCGTAGACCATCGGGTGCGGCCGCCGATCAGCTTCCGGCCACGTGACGATGCTGATCTTGTGGCGGCAGACGTGGATGGGAAGCTCGACGCCCGCCATGGCCGCCAGCTCTGCGCTCCAGAGCCCGGCCGCGTTGAGCACCACCGGCGCCAGGATGTCGCCCTGGCTCGTGCGGACGCCGCGAACACGGTCGCCCTCGACGATGAGGCCGACGACGGCGGTGTCTTCCATGAGGCGGGCGCCGGCGGCGCGGGCGGCGCGCGCGAATCCCTGGGCGGTCTCCACGGGATTGCAGTAGCCGGACGCCGGCTCGTAGCAGCCGGCGACGAGGTCGTCCGAACGCAGTCGCGGCTCGAGCTCGCGCATCTCGGTCGGAGACACGAGCCGCGTGTCGATCCCGACCGAGCGCTGCAGCGCGACCGAAGCCTCCATCGGGGTGCGCATGTTGTCGTCCACGCCGAGCAGATACCCCGTGTGACGGAAGCCGCACGACGCGCCGTCCACTCGCTCGGCGAAGTGCTGGAAGAATTCGAGCGAGTAACGGATCATCCGGCACGTCTCGGCCGTCGAGTAGTGCTGGCGCACGCACGCCGAGCTCTTGCCGGTGCCGCCCGAGGCGAGCGTGCCCTTGTCGACGAGGACGACGTCGCGCACGCCACGCCGCGTGAGGTGAAACGCGGTACTCGTCCCCGTCACGCCGCCCCCGATGATCACGACGTCGGCTGTACGCGATGGGCTCATGGGGGCGATGCTATCGGGGGCCACGCGTCGACGCAACGCCCCGCGAGTTGCCCGGCCGGGCGGGGCGGACGTTTACGCGGCGCGCGGGCGCTCGATGGCGGCGGGCGTGACCTCGGCCCGGAGCACGGTTCCCGGACCGCGGTTCATCGCCGAGACGAGCAGGCAGTGCAAGATCTCGAGGAGCGCCGCGCCTCCGTCGGTCGGCGCAATCTCCGTCGCGCTCATCATCGCGACGCAGGCACGCTGCGGCTCCGGCTCGATCGACTCGAGCACCGACAAGAGCGCACGCGCGCCGGCGCCCGGGTCGGCGACGAAGCTGTACGCGGCCACCCGCTCCGACGTCAGACGTGCCAGCGCGGTCCGGGGGGGCAGTCGCCCGACGATCTCGTCGGTAGCCCGCTGCAGATGCACGAGCTGCTCGTGCGACGCGACCGGAACCAACGCGGGGACCGACAGCGAGGCCAGCGCGACGACGACACTTTCTCCGCGGGCGAGATGCGCGAGCTCACAGCGGAGAACGTGGCGCCAGCTGTCGGCGCGCAGCACGCCCGGTCCCTCGATTACGCCTGCGCCCGACGTAGTGCCCGCGAAGACCTCCTGCAGGCGGGCCGCGATGTGCTCCAGAATGCTCAAATCGCGCACGTCGAAGGGGACCGCGTGGTGATGCGCAATCATGAGCGCACCGATGGCGTTGCCGTCGTTGGCGCGGATCGGAACCGCCGCGAGCAGCCGCCACTCGGCCACCGTAGGCCGCACGGTGCCGCTCGGCATGGCGGCGAGATCCGGCACGATGAGCGTGGAGCCGCTCGCGACGACGTCGAGCGCGTACCCGAGCACGCCCTCGGGCTGCATGCCGGCCGGCCAGCCCGATGAGGCGAAGACATTCAAGCGGTCGTCGCCCATGAGCAGCACCGCGGTGTGGGCGTCGTCGAAGTAGCGCGAGAGCAGCCGGGCACCGATCTGCGCGACGCTGGCAAAGAACGGACGCCGGTGGAGCGTCGACGACACCGCCTCCTTGGCCTGGACGCTCGCTTGCCGCCGCCGCGCCTCGGTGGCCGCGCCGATGTGGGCGGGCGGCTGGCGATTGGCCAGCAGCGACTCGACCAGCGCGACCAGATCCTCGACGTCGATGGGCTTGGCCTGGAACACCTCGGCCCCGCGCTTGCGCGCTTCGCGCTCGACGTCGGGGAAGCCCGACATCGCCACGATCAGCGGAAGCGGAGGCGCCAGCTCGCTGCGCATGTGCGTGATCAGGTCGAGCCCACTCATCTCCGGCATCATGATGTCGGTCACAACGACGTCGGGACGCCAGCGCCGCGCGATCTCGAGCGCGGCGCGGCCGGACGACGCCGCGCGGACGTCGTGCGAGGTGACGGTCTGCAAGAACGTCACGTAGCTGTCGAGCAGATCCGCGGAGTCGTCCACGAGCAAGATCTTGCTGCTCATGACACCTCGAACGTCCGGGACGCCACCGTCCTGCCAAAGGGCCGCATGGTGTCGGTGCGTGCGCGAATGGCTCTAGCCACCCGCCTTGCGTATGCTGAGAGCCGACTTTCCAGGACACGGGAGGAGCCACATGGAGCGACGCGATTTCCTCAAGTGGAGCGCCGCCGCCACGTTCGTGCTTGGGACCGAGCCGACCTGGGCGCAGAGCGCCAAGACCGAAGTGCACTGGCTCGGGCAGGCGACGACCAGGATCACCACGCCGAGCGGCAAGGTCATCGTGATCGATCCGTTCTTGACGACGAATCCAAAAACGCCGCAAGAGTTCAAGAACCTCGACAAGCTCGGCAAGGTCGACGTCATCCTGATCACGCATGGCCACGGCGATCACGTGGGGACGGCCGGGCGCACCGACGGCGGCAGCGACGCGGCGGACCTGGCGCAGCGCACCGGTGCGAAGGTGTTCGGGCCGGCGGGCCTGATCCAGACGCTGATCGATGTGGGCTGGGTCACCGCCGAACAGGGCGTCCGGTTCGGCAAGGGCGGTACGGTCACGCCGCTCGGCCCGCAGATCAAGATCACGCAGGTTCGCGCCGAGCACTCGTCGGAGATGACCATCGTCGACCCCGCGACCAAGAAGACGCGCACGTATGTCGGCGGTGAGCCGGCCGGATTCATCATCGAGACCGAAAACGGCGTCAAGATCTATCACATGGGCGATACTGGGCTCTTCGGCGACATGAAGCTGATCGGCGAGTACTACAAGCCCGACGTCATTCTGATCCCGATCGGCGGGCATTTCGTGATGGATCCGCGCGACGCCGCCTATGCGACGCGGGACATGCTCAAGCCCAAGCACGCCGTGCCGATCCACTACGGGACGTTCCCCGTGCTGAAGGGCACGCCGCAGGAGTATCAGAGCTTCCTCGGCCAGGCGTCGACGCAGGTGCATCCGATCAGTCCTGGCGACAAGCTCACGTTCTGAGCGCATCCGACGCGCGCCGGCAGACGATCACGCTCGCCACCTGCGCCGCCTGGCCGGCGTTGAGCGCGAGCGACGCGTGTCTTGCGGCGGCGCTTCGTGCGCGCGGATCGAGCGTGGTGTCGGCGCCGTGGAACGGCCCGTTCGAGCCGTTCGCGCACGGTGCGGTCGTGATCCGCTCGACGTGGGACTATCACGAGGCGCCCGACGCGTATCTCGGCTGGCTCGATCGCCTGCCCGCGACTCGAACGTTCAACGCTCCGCCGCTGATCCGCTGGAATCTGGCGAAGACGCACGTGCTGGATCTCGCGGAGCGGGGGGTGGCGGTGCCCCGCTCGATGGTGGCCGCCGCCGAGTCGGCCGCAATCGCGTCCGCGCTGAGCGCGCTCGGGCTTGCCGACGCGGTGATCAAACCGCTCGTGGGCGCCAGCGGCTTCGGCGTGGAGCGCGTGAGACGGGGCGACGAGGCCGGCGCGCTGGCCCGCGCGCTCGCGCGCAAGCCGACGGCTCGCGTGCTCGTCCAGGAGTTCCTGCCGGCCATCGCCGACGGTGAGCTGGCCGGGGTTTTCTTCGACGGCGTGTTCTCACACGGGCTGCGCCGCGTCCCGATCCCCGGCGAGTTCCGGATCAACGCCCAGTACGGCGGCCGAGTGGAGGCGATCACGCTGCCGTCCGACGTCGTCGCGGCGATGGCGGGCGTCGTCCCGCTGCTGCCGGCGCGCCCGCTCTACGCGCGCGTCGACGGCGTCGTCCAGGCAGGGCGGTTCATGCTGATCGAGGTCGAGGTCAACGAGCCGGGCCTCGGCCTCGATCTCGTAGCGGGCGCGGCCGACCGTTTCGCCGACGCGCTGCTCGCGCGCGTCAGTGTGACGTCGCGTGGATGATCGGCTTCGCGGTGGCGCAATGAACGCTGAACGCGTTATCGTGCAGGCATGGCCCGCCTCAAGCCGGGCAAGCGCAGCCGTTTGCCGGACACGGCGTTCGCGTACGTCGACGCCCATGGCCGGCGGCGGTTGCCGATCCACGACAAGGCGCACGTGCGCAACGCGCTCGCCCGGTTCAATCAGGTCGGTTTCGAGAGCGAGGCGGCGCGCGAGCGCGCCCGCCGCCGGCTGCTGAACGCGGCGAAGAAGTACCGCATCGTGCCGGTCGGCTTCATCACCGGCCAGCTGCGATCCGAGCGACGGCACGCGGCGGCCGGGCGTCTGGTGATCGAGCTCGGTCGCAATCCGGCGCCGGGCGAGCTCGAGCAGCGACTGCGCACCGTGCTGCGCGATCCGACGCTCGCCGTCCTGCACTGGTCCGACGCCTCCGGCGCGTACCTCGACGGCGCGGGCAAGCCGACGGCGCTTCCGCGAAAGACCGACGGCCGTGGGGTGACCTACCTCGAGCGAGGCGGCCGGCCGATGACGGCGGTCGTCCACGATCCCGCCATTCTCGACGACCCGGCGCTCGCGGAGACGGTGCTCGAGGCCGTGCGCTTCGTCGTCGAAAGGGATCGCCTGCACGGACAGATCCAGGCGACGTCGACCGAGGCCGCGGCGTTGCCGACGGGCTTCGTCACGCTGCTCATGACCGATATCGAGTCATCCACCGCGCTGCTGCGCAGGCTGGGCGACCGCTACGCCGCGGTGCTGAACGACGTCAGAGCCGTCGTCCGGGCGGCCGTGCTGGCCGCCGGCGGCCGCGAGATCGACGCGCGCGCCGACGAGTACTTCGCCGTCTTCGAGCGCGCGTCCGCCGCGACCGAGGCGGCGGTGACGCTCCAGCGCGAGCTCGCGACGCGCTCGTGGGCCGAAGCCGTCGAGGTGCGCGTGCGCGTCGGCGTGCACAGCGGCCGCCCCACGCTGACCGATGTCGGCTACATCGGTCTGGCCGTGCACACCACGGCGCGCGTCTGCTCGGCGGCGCACGGCGGACAGATCGTCGTCTCCGCCGCCGCGCGCGCCGCGGTCGGGACGTCGCCGTTATCGGGTGTGCGGTTTCGCAGTCTCGGCCGGCATCGCTTGCCGGGCCTGCCCGAGCCCGAGATGCTGTTCCAGATCCACGCCGGCGGCTTGCGAGCCAGCTTTCCGCGGCCGCGCACGGCGCGCGCTGCGGCGCGGCGGCGTGCGCCCGCCGAGCGGCGCGTGCCGGCGAAGACCGGCTCGCGGCGCGACGAGGGGCAGCTCGAGCTGCCGCACTCCTCATGAGCACCCCGCAGAAACGCCTGCTGATCGTCGACGACGAGCCGCTCATCACCGACGTGCTGAGCGAGCACTTCAAGGCGAATTACGCGGTCGAGACCGCGCTGAACGGCGCCGACGCGCTGGCGGCCGTGCGCCGCGCGCGTCCGGACATCGTGTTTCTGGACATCACGATGCCGCGCATGAGCGGGATCGAGGTCTTGAAGGAGATCAAGACGATCGATCCGACGATCGTGGTGATCATGGTGACGGCCAACGACCACGTCGCGCTGGCCGCCGAGGCCATCAAGAGCGGCGCAGTGGCGTACGTGCCGAAGCCGTTCGACCTGCGCTACCTGGATCACATCGTCGCGGATCTCGTCGCGAAGTCCGGCGCGCGCCCGGCGCGCTGACCGACGCGCGCCGCGCCTTCGTGCCGGCGCGGCGGTCCTCGAGCTCCTCGATCAGCGCCTCACGGTCCGGCGCATGCCAGTCCTCGAGCAGCATTTCCTTGAGCCGCAGGCCATTGATGACGGGATAGTCGCGGCGGTTGTTGTTCATCGCCAGATGGACGCGTTCCGCACGACCGTTGAGCGCGCCGGCCGCCCGCGCGATCTCCTCGAGCTCGCGCTCGTTGTAGAGGTAATCGTATTTCTCCGCGACCGTCGGGCTCTTGCCCTGGACCTGTGCCAGGAACCCCGCGAAGTTCCGGCCGTGCAGCCGGAACACGGCGTGGGGTGTGGTGAGCGCCGGCAGCGAGGGAACCG
The DNA here is from genome assembly GCA_046725765.1 of Candidatus Methylomirabilota bacterium. Taxonomy (GTDB): domain Bacteria; phylum Methylomirabilota; class Methylomirabilia; order Rokubacteriales; family CSP1-6; genus AR12. The sequence continues at coordinate 24,723 of JBKOZH010000252.1, forward strand.
TGGCGCGACTGCGCGGTCCGTCGATGCAGACGTAGCTGAGGCCGTGATCGCGCAGGAAGGCGAGCGTTTCGTCGGTGTGGGCACCGAACCACGAGCGATGACGAAACTCCACGGCGACGACCGTGTCGGGCAGCTCCCGCGGCAGGCCGGCGAGACCCGCCAGCACGGTGTCGGAGCGTGTCATCCACGGCGCCAGCTGAAACAGGACGTAGCCCAGCTTGCCGGCCTGCCGCAGCGGGGTCAGGCTCGCGCGCAGCTCGGCGAACGCCCACGCACGAGCCTCGGGCGGAATCGCGTCGGCCGCGACACGCCCGCGCGCACCGCGACGCGCCGCGGCCGGCAACAGCGCCTTCAGCGGCTCCGGCGCACGCGCGAGATCAACGCCATGGCCGGTGAGCAGCCGGTACGCCTTGGCGTTGAAGAGAAAGCCCGGCGGCGTGCGCTCGGCCCACGCCGCCGTCGTCTCGACCGCGGGAATGGCGTAGAAGCTGCTGTTGACCTCGACGGCATCGAAGAAGTGCGCGTACCACCACAGCCGCTCTTCCGCGGTCATCGTCCGCCGCGGGTAGAACTCGCCTTCCTGGAGCATGGACTTGTCGGTCCACGCCGACAGGCCGATGCGATAGTCGGTGCGCGCGCGCTTCGGCGCCTGGTAGAGAACGAGCGGCGGCTTCAGGTGAACGTTTCTCCTCGGTGACCGTGCGTCTCAGGGTTTCCGCGGCCCCGGGGCCATACGCTACACCCCTTCGCGGGGTCGGGTCCCCGGCGCACGCTCCGGACCGCGTGTCTGAAACGTTGGACATTCTCGGCGCGTGCGATCGGCACTATCGTGAGCTCGCGATGACGGGCTGCGTGCGCTTCTACGACGGGGCAACGCGCTGGGGCGTGGTCGTCGGCGACGACGGCGGGCTCTACATGATTCAGGGCCAGCCGCTGGGGCCGCCGTTCCGCGACGGCGAGCGCATTCGCTTCGAGCCGATGCAGGCCCCGGGCGGCCCGCGCGCGACGAGCATTCAGCGCCTGGGTGTCTTTCCGCGACCGACGGCGGGCGCGCGCTGAGCGCGCCCTCACATCGCGGTGCGCGCCGCCCGGCGCAGGACGAGCGCCACGACCCCGGTCTCGTAGAGCTCTTCCGCGAGGAACACACCGCCGAAGACGAGTAGCCACGTCTGCGTCAGGATCAGTCCGCCGGCGAGCGCCCACGCGGCAATCGCCACGACGAGTCCGCGGATGCCGCGGATCAGCGAAAGCGACGACGAGTCGTCATCGGCGGCACGCAGCGCGCGGAGCACCAGCCGTGCGCCGCGCACCGCCGCCCACGCGCCGCCGGCCGCGAACAGCACGGCCAGGATAGACGCTGTCACGCCGCAACCTCGTGCAGCCGGCGCAGGCCGATGACCTCGAGGATGGCGAAGGTGAGCACGGCCAGCGCCACCGCGGCGACGGCGATGTTGCCCAGCGGGGTCAGCATGCCGAGCTCGATCACCGCGATGCTGCCGAGCACCCACGCGGCGTTCAGCACGACGGCCGCCACCGTTTCGGCGCGGCCCACGCGGGAGCGGCCGGCATTCCACAGCAGCGCCGCCGCGTACAGCACCAGGCCGGCGCCCACGACGCGCGCGACGGCAGGCGTCGACAGTCCGATGAGCGCGGATACCGGCCTCGCGGCGAAGAGCAGGAGCGCGCCGGTGAGCCCCGAGGCAATGCCGTCGAGTCGGAGACTGTGCCGGAGAAACCGAGCCGAGTCCTTCATGCCGTCCTCCTTTTCAATCACTGCTGACGCATGGTGACGCGGGGAGGGAAGCGTCTCAATTACCCGCGACGTAATGGGGTACACTCGCGCACACTCTGCCCACAGGAGATCGGCCATGGCTCTGCTCGACGGGAAAGTCGCCGTCATCACGGGAGCGTCGAAGGGAATCGGCCGCGCGCTCAGCCTGCGATTTGCGCAGGAGAAGGCCGCCGTCGTCTGCGCGGCGCGCTCCGCGGACCTCGTGCGAGAGACGGCGGACCTGGTTACGAAGGCCGGCGGACACGCCATCGCCGTCACCTGCGACGCGGCGAAGGAAGACGACGTCAAGCGCATGATCGAGGCGGGGGTGAAGGCGTTCGGCCGCATCACGACGCTCGTCAACAACGCGGGCGACGGCGGGCCGACGAAGCCGGTGCAGGACTACACGATGGACGACTGGCTGTATACGATCCATTCCTGCCTGACGAGCTCGTACGTCTGCACGCGCTTCGCGGTGCCGGAGATGCTCAAGGCGGGCGGTGGCTCGATCGTCAACATCTCGTCGGGCGCGGGGCGGCGCGGGCTGCCATACCGAATCGGCTATTGCTCGGCGAAGGCGGGCCAGGTCGGCATGGCGTACGGGCTTGCGCTCGAGCTCGGTCCGCAGGGGATCCGCGTCAACGTCGTGGCGCCGGGTGCGGTCGAGGGCGACCGGATCGATCGGGTCATCGCCGGCCAGGCGCAGATGCGCGGCGTGAGCGAGGAGGCGATGCGCAAGGCCATGCTCGAGCGCTCACCACTCCGACGCATGACGACGGCCGGCGACATCGCCGAGGCCGCGCTGTTCCTGGCGAGCGATCTGGCGAAGAACATCTCCGGCCAGGTGCTCGCGGTCAACGCCGGAGAGCCCGCCGGCTAACGCGCGCGCGAGATCACCCGCGCGCAGCGGGAGACGCTACCAGCGCGCGCCGAGTCCGACCAGACCGGTGTGGCTGTTGAGCTCGGTGCGCAGCGTCGCCTTGTGGGCGTTGATGTCTCGGATCTCGAACTCGTGCTCGACGTGCGTGTAGCGATACTCGCCGAAGACCATGAGATTGCGGAAGATGTAGACCGCGAGTCCAGCGCCGCCCTTGTACCCGAACGAGATATCCGTGTCGCCGTCGGCGTTTCGGAACAGGGGCGAGTTGCGCGGCGTGAACGAGGTGATGAACAGCGGCGCCCCCGCGAGCAGATACGGCTGCACGCGGCCGCCGGGCGCCGTCTCCGACCGAAAGAGCGGCAGGCGCAGGAACACGTCGAGCGACAGCGCCATCGCGCTCACGTCGTACGAGCCGAAGCTGATCTTGGTGTTCGTCACGCAGCTCGACAGCGGGCAGCCGTCGACGCGGACAGACTGCGCGCCGATGTTCGGCGTGAAGTTGAAGTAGTCGACACCGAGGCCGAGGAAGGGAACGGCGTCGAACCAGCGGCCGAAGCGCCCGCCATACGCGAGTCCCGTGTCGAACTCGACGTCCTGATATTTTGCGTGTCCGGGGCCGTCGCTGCGGACCTTGATGTCGTCTTTGTCGGTGAGCGTTGCGCCGACGTAGATGTCGGCGAACCACTCGGCGGAGCAGGACTGCACACTCACGATGAGGCAGGCGATGGCGACGCTCACCAGCAGCGCAGTCTTCATCTCGTTCCTCCGACGGCCAGTGTAGCCGAGTCGGCCGAATTTCCGCCGTTGTTTCGCCGCGATCGTATCATCGGCGCATGTCGAAGATCGACGTCTTCCCCCACATCCTGCCGCGACGCTACTTCGACCGCATGCTCGCCGTCGCGCCGCCGGGCCTGGCGCTGCAGAAGCGGATGTCCGGCATCCCGGTCCTGGTCGACGTCGATCTGCGCTTTCGCATCATGGATCGCTACGAGGGCTACGTGCAGGTGCTCACGCTGGCGAATCCGCCGATCGAGGTCGTCGGCGGCCCCGACGTCAGCCCGGATCTCGCGCGCCTGGCCAACGATGAGATGGCCACGCTCGTCGAGCGCCATCCGGACCGCTTCCCGGCCTTCGTCGCCTCGCTGCCGATGAACCATCCCGATGCGGCGCTGCGCGAAATCGACCGCGCGATCGACACGCTCGGCGCCACTGGCGTGCAGATCTTCTCGAACGTCGCCGGCCGTCCGCTCGACGGACACGAGTACCGGCCGCTGTTCGCACGGATGGCGGAGAGGGATCTGCCGATCTGGCTGCATCCGGCCCGCCCGGCAAGCGTGTCCGACTACGCCGGCGAGGCGCGCAGCAAGTACGATCTCTGGTGGGCGTTCGGCTGGCCGTACGAGACGAGCGTCGCGATGGGGCGCCTCGTGTTCTCCGGGCTGTTCGATCGCCATCCCGAGCTCAAGATCATCACGCATCACATGGGCGCGATGATCCCGTTCTGCGCCGGACGCGTGGGCGGCGGCCTCGATCAGCTCGGCACGCGCAGTGACGATCCCGACGACGCCGCCGCGCTCGGGCGACTGGCGCGGCGCCCGATCGATTACTTCCGGCTGTTTTACGGCGACACGGCGCTGTTCGGCGCCTGGCACGCGATGGAATCAGGCTTGGCGTTCTTCGGTGCCGAGCGCGTCCTGTTTGGGACCGACATGCCGTTCGATCCGGAGAAGGGCCCCGGCTTCATCCGCGATACGATCGCCGCGATGGAGAAGATGCGCGCGACCGACGCCGAGCGCATCGCCATCTATGAGGGCAACGCGCGGCGGCTGCTGCGCCTCAAGCGCGTGTCGTGAACAGCGGCCAGCTCTACGACACGATCGGCGACGGCTACGATACTCATCGCCGCCCCGATCCGCGTCTGGCCGCCGCCATCGCCACCGCGCTCGGCACAGCGGCGAACGTCGTCAACGTCGGCGCCGGAGCCGGCTCGTATGAGCCGACGGACCGTCCGGTCGTCGCCGTGGAGCCGTCGGCGGCGATGCTGCGCCAGCGCCGGCCGGGCGCGGCACCGGCCGCGCAGGCCTCAGCCAACGATCTGCCGTTTCGCGACGCCGCGTTCGCCGCCGCGCTGGCGATTCTGACGATTCATCACTGGCCTGATCGCGCCCGCGGGCTCGCCGAGATGGCGCGCGTAGCGCGCGAGCGGGTGGTGATCGTCACCTGGGATCCCGAGGCGCGCTACGACTTCTGGCTCGTCGACGACTACTTTCCCGAGATTCCCGCGATCGATCGGCACATCTTTCCCACCGTCGGCGATTTTCGCCGCGCGCTCGGTCCGGTCGACGTGTGGCCGCTGCTGATTCCACACGACTGCGTCGACGGCTTCCTCGGCGCGTACTGGCGCCGGCCCAGCGCGTACCTCGACGCCGGCGTGCGGCGCGCGATCTCGACGTTCACGAAGGTCGACGACGTCGAGCCGGGCCTGGCGCGCCTGCGCGCCGACCTCGCCGACGGGACGTGGGAGCGCCGCCACGGCCATCTGCGGACGCGCGAGGCGGTCGATCTGGGATATCGGCTGGTCCTCGCGGAGCGGCACGCGCGCGGCGCGCGCGGCTGACGCTGCCCAAGAAGCGAGCAGCCCGCTGACGGTGCCGCGAGACGCCGAAATCTGCTGACGGCGCCGCTACACTGAGCGCCGTGGGCGATCCGACCCGCATCGAGTGGACACGTTATCGCAGCGCCGGCCCTGAGGTCGGCACGCCCGACCCCGAGCGCTGGGCCGCCCTCGGATTCCCCGCGCCGCCGCCCGATCGGCCGTGGATCTTCGGTGTGGTCGTCACCTCCGCGAACGGTGTCGTCGCCTGGCGGCGCCGCGACGCGCGGGACGATCCCGTGCGCGAGATCCTCGGGGGCGACACGCGGCTGGATCGGGTCGCCGACCGCCGGCTCATGCGCTATCTAAGAACGATAGGTGACGTCGGCGTCGGCGCGCAGACCGTGCGCGAGCAGGGGAGCCTGGTGCTCACGCCGCAGGAGCCGGCCGACGAGCGGGCGCCCGAGCTGTACGCGTTCCGGCTGGCGCGCGGGCTGTCCCACCATCCGCGCAACATCATCTATTCGCTCTACGGACGCGTGCCGCCCGAGCATCCGATGCTCACCACGCCGGGGCTGACGCCGATCATCCTCACCACGCCGCTCGGCCGTCTCGAGCTGGAGCGGCGCGGCATTCACGACGCGGCGATCATCGTGGAGCCGCTGCTCGAGCCCGGAGGACTCTCGCGTGCCCACGCGCGGCTGCGTGTCGAGCACGGCGTGCGATACCTCGCGTGCGAGGGCGGGCAGACCGTGCTCGGCGCGCTGCGCCGGGCCCGGCTGCTCGACGAGATGTTCGTGACCACCACCGACGTCCTCGTCGACCGGGCCGCGCACGACGGCGTGATCACGACGTTCGACTTCGGCGCCGAGCGTGCGACGCTCGTCGCCGAGGGGCGGCTGGAGCCGCACGGCGTCTATATCTTCAGGCGCTGGCGGTTCGGCGCAGCCGGCGAAAGCGGCGGATCAGGGCGTTGGTGGACGAGTCGTGGCTGAGCGCCGGCTCGTCGTGCGCGGTCAGCTCGGCCGCGATACGCGTCGCGAGCGCTTTGCCGAGCTCGACGCCCCACTGGTCGAACGAGTTGATCCGCCAGATGGTGCCCTGCACGAACACCTTGTGCTCGTAGAGCGCGACGAGCGCGCCGAGCACGGCCGGCGTGAGCTGCTCGGCGAGGATCGTGTTCGTCGGACGGTTGCCCTCGAACGTGCGATGCGGCACGAGCCATCCCGGCACGCCCTCGGCGGCCACCTGCTCCGCGGTCTTGCCGAAGGCCAGCGCCTCCGTCTGGGCGAAGAGGTTCGCCACCAGCAGCGCGTGGTGCTCGTCGAGGTCGTCGACGGGCTGCAGAAAGCCGATGAAGTCGCCTGGGATCAGCTTGGTGCCCTGGTGCAGGAGCTGGAAATACGCGTGCTGCCCATTCGTTCCTGGCTGGCCCCATACGACGGGCCCCGTCTGATACTCGACCGCGCGACCGTCGAGATCGACGTGCTTGCCATTGGACTCCATGTCGAGCTGCTGCAGATACGCGGGAAAGTGACCGAGGTCGTGGCTGTACGGCAACAACGCGAGCGTCTCGGCACCGAAGAAGTCGTCGTACCAGAGTCCGAGCATCGCCATCAGCACGGGCAGGTTGGCTTCGAGCGGCGCGGTGCGGACGTGCTCATCCATCGCGTGCGCGCCGCTGAGCAGCTCACGGAAACGCTCGGGACCAACGGCGATCATGACCGAGAGCCCGATGGCCGACCAGACCGAGTAGCGTCCGCCGACCCAGTCCCAAAACGGAAACATGTTGGCGGGATCGATGCCGAATCGGCGAACCTCCGCCTCGGCAGTCGACACGGCCACGAAGTGCTTGGCCACGGCGCGCTCGTCGCGAAGCGCCTGCAGGCACCACGCGCGCGCGGTGCGCGCATTGGTCAGCGTCTCGAGCGTCGTGAAGGTCTTCGACGCGACGACGAACAGGGTCTCGGCGGGATCCAGGTCGTGCGTCGACGCGACGAAGTCGGCGCCGTCCACGTTGGAGACGAATCGCAGCGTCAGTCGCGGGTCGCGATACGCGCGCAGCGCCGCGGTGACCATGACCGGCCCAAGGTCCGAGCCGCCGATGCCGATGTTGACGATGTTCCGAATCGGGCGCCCGGTGAAGCCGATCCACGCGCCCTCACGCACGCGGCGCGCGAAGTCCGCCATGCGGTCGAGCACCGCGTGCACGCGCGGCACGACGTCCTCGCCGTCCACGACGATGCGCGTGCCGCGCGGTGCGCGCAGCGCCACGTGCAGCACCGCGCGCCGCTCGGTGACGTTGAGCGTGTCGCCGGCGAACATTGCGGCGATGCGCGCGCGCACGTCGCACGCGCGCGCCAGGGCCAGCAGCAGGCCGAGCGTCTCGTCGGTCACGCGCTGCTTGGAGTAGTCCAGATAGAGACCGGCCGCCTCGGCCACCATGCGCTCGCCGCGCGCGGGATCCTTGGCGAACAGCTCGCGCAGATGGACGCCGCGCATGGCCTCGTAATGAGACGCGAGCGCCTTCCACTCGGGACGGCTGGTGAGCGGCGGGGCAGTGGTCACGTGCGGCCCTCCGTGGGCAGCATGCGGCAGCGCGTGCCGTCCCACACGAGCACAGTTGGTGCGAAGCCGATGAACAGGCCCGTCGCGATCACCCCGGGAATCGCGCGCAGCGCGGCGTCGAGCTCGGCCGGCGCGGGGAGCGGGCCAATGCGGCAGTCGAGGAGCAGATTGCCGTTGTCGGTGACGACCGGGCGGCCGTCGGCGACGCGCAGGTCCGCCGGATGGCCGAGCGCCTCGATGCGCCGGCGGCACAACGCCGCCGCGAACGGCACCACCTCCACCGGCAGCCTCCCGCGGCTACCCAGGCGCGGGACCAGCTTATCGGCGCCGACCAAAACGACGAAGCGCCGCGCGAGCGTGGCCACGACCCTTTCGCGCAGGTGCGCGCCGCCGTAACCCTTGATGAGGTCCCCGCGCGGGTCGACCTCGTCGGCGCCGTCCACCGCGACGTCGATCGCTTCGACCTCGTCGGGCGTGACCAGCTTGATTCCGAGCCCGCGCGCGAGCGCCGAGGTCGCCTCGGACGTAGGGACGCCGCGGACGTCGAGCCCGGCGGCGACGCGCTCGCCGAGCGTGCGCACGAACGCGCTCGCGGCGTGACCGGTGCCGAGGCCGACCACCTGGCCGCCGGCGACGTGGCGCAGCGCTTCGGCGGCCAGCGCGGCCGCGCCGGCGTCGGTGAGGTGCGCGTCGGGGGACATGCGCCGTCAGCATCCCTCAGCCGACGCCTGCCGTCCAGTGCGTGAGGCCCCCTCCGAAGTACTAAAATCCGCGGCGTGAGCGCGGAGGCACAGGATCCGATCGAGGAGCTGTTCGCGCGTGGCGTGACCGACGGCCTGCCCGTCGTGCCGCCGACGGTCGAGCGCGTGCGCGCCGCCGTGGCCGCGAGCGGACGGCGCGGCGACGAGCTCATCGGTCTGGTCGCGCCCGCCAACGGCCGCGCGACGGTGGAGCGCGTCGCCGTTAACGCCGTGATGGCGGGGTGTCGTCCCGACTACGTTCCGGCGGTGCTCGCCGCCGTCGAGGCGATCTGCGATCCCGATTTCGCGCTGGTCGGTGTCTCCGGCACGACCGACGCGGTGACACCCCTCGTGATCGTCAACGGCCCGATTCGGCGCGCGCTGGAGATCAACTGCGCGGCGTCCGTCTTCGGCGCCGGCTTTCGCGCCAACGCGACGATCGGCCGCGCCGTGCGACTCGTCTGGGTCAACGTGGGCGGCGCCCGGCCCGGCGTCATCAGCATGTCGACGTTCGGACAGCCCGGCCGCTATTCGTATTGCATCGGCGAGCACGAGGAGGCCAGTCCGTGGCCGTCGCTTGCCGTCGAGCACGGCTTCGCGGCCGGCGACAGCACGGTGGCCGTCATGGCCGCCGAAGCGCCGCAAGTCGTCGTCAACGCCGCGGGGCGCAGCGCGCGCGAGATCCTCTCGACGGTGGCGCGCGCCGGCGTGGTGATCGCGAGTCCCGACGTGGCGCCGCTCGGGGACACCCTTCTGGTCATCGGGCCGGAGCACGCCGCGACGATCGCAGGCGATGGCTGGTCGAAGGCCGACGTGCGCCGCTTCGTGTTCGACGAGTGCCGGGTCAGCATCGACGGCGCGCGCGCCCCGAAGTTCAGCGATCCCGAGCGGCTGCACATCGTGGTGGCCGGGGGCACGGCCGGCCGCTTCTCCGCGTGGGTGCCCGGCTGGCCGTTTCGCGGCGCGCCGTCCCGGCTGGTGCTCCGCCGCGTGTGAGAGAATCCGGCTCCGCCCATGCCTGTCCTGCTCGAGATCCGAGGCCTCGCCAAGCGCTTCGGCGGGGTGATCGCCGTGAACGATCTCGACCTCAGCATCGACGCCGGCGAAGTGCGCGGCCTCATCGGTCCGAACGGCTCGGGCAAGACCACGACGATCAACCTGATCTCTGCTCTTTACCGACCGGACCGCGGTGAGATCCGTCTGGCCGGTGAGCGCCTCGAGCGCTTGCGCCCGCACGAGATCGCCGCACGCGGCGTGGCGCGCACCTTTCAGATCTCGAAGCTGTTCGCCAACATGACGGTGTTGGAAAACGTCCTCGTGCCGGCGCTCGCCGAGCTCGACCGGCGCCACACGCGACGCGCGCAGGCGGAGGTGCACGACCGCGCGCGGCACCTGCTGAACTTGGTCTTGCTCGACCGGCACCGCGATGCGCTCGCCAAAGAGTTGTCGGGCGGGCAGGCGATGCTGCTGCAGATCGCGCGCGGGTTGATGCTGCAGCCGATCCGGCTGTTCCTGATGGACGAGCCGTTTGCGGGCGTGCACCCGACCATCAAGGACACCATCATGGAGACGATCCTCGAGGCCAACCGCCGCGAGGGCGTGACGTTCCTGATCGTGTCGCACGAGATGGCCACGCTGCGGCGGCTCGCGTCGCGCGTGTCGGTGATGCACGAGGGCCGCATGATCGCCGAAGGCTCGTTCGAGACCGTCGCGAACCAGCCGGCCGTGCTGGAAGCGTACCTCGGAGGCTGAATGGCGTTCCTCGACGTGCACGACGTCGTCGCCGGTTACCTCGAGGGCATCGACGTGCTCACGGGCGTGTCGCTGGCCGTCGAGCGCGGCAGCATCACGGGCATCATCGGGGCGAACGGCGCAGGGAAGTCGACGCTGCTCAAGACCATCTTCGGCTTCCTACATCCGCGGCGCGGACGGATCGTGCTCGACGGCCGCGAGATCCACGGGCTGCCGCCGCACGCGGTGAAGCGTCTGGGCGTCAGTTACGTCGCGCAGGGAGCGAGCGTGTTTCCCCAGCTCACGGTGCAGGAGAACCTGGCGCTCGGCGCGTGGGTGTTCCGGCGCGATCGCGCGCGCCTGGCGGCGATGCTCGAGCGGGCGTGGTCAGCGTTTCCGCGACTGCGCGAAAAGCGGCGTTCCCGCGCCACCACGCTCTCCGGCGGCGAGGCGAAAATGCTGTCGCTGGCCAAGGAGGTGGTCACCGAGCCGCGATTGTTGCTCGTCGACGAGCCGTCGGCCGGGCTGTCGCCAAAGATCACCGAGCAGGTCTACACGCGGCTGCTGCAGGCGCGTGAGGCGGGCGCGACCATCCTGCTCGTCGACCAGAACATCGCCAAGGCGATCGCCGTCAGCGACTACCTCTATATGATCGAGATGGGCCGCGTGCGCCATCACGGGCCGCGCGCCGTCTTCGCCGAGCAGGTCCGCGACCTCGTGCGCGATGCCCTCTTGGGCGTTTGACCGGAACTCGGTCGCGTACCGCGTCGGCCTCGCCGTGGCCGTCTACGCGGCGCTCGCGTGGCTGCCGTGGGCGGTCTCGGAGTACCACCTGCACGTCCTCGTCACCAGCTTTTACTACGTGGTGCTCGCGATCGGCTGGAACCTGCTCGCCGGCTACACGGGCCAGTTCTCGCTCGCCCATCACACGTTCGCCGGCGTCGGCGCCTACACCTCAGCACTGCTCGTGGTCCACGCGAAGGTGCCGATCGTCGTCGGCGTCGTCGCCGGCGTGGCGGTCGCGGCGCTCCTCGGGTGGGGCCTCGGCACGCTGTGCCTGCGGATGCGCGCGATCTATCTGGCGCTCGCGACGTGGGCGTTCGCCGAGTCGGTGCGGCTGCTCGTCGCCGTCGAGTATCAGATCACACGCGGTGATCTCGGCCTGATGACGCCGTTCCTCTTCGGCACGCCGCGGCCGACACCGCACTACTTCCTGTTCCTCGGCCTCGCTCTTGCGGCGATCCTGGCGGCCTGGCAGCTCGTGCACTCGCGCGTCGGCGTCTACCTGCGCGCAATCCGCGACGACGAGGAGGCGGCGGCCGTGATGGGCGTGGACACGTTCAAGTGGAAGCGAGTCGTGTTCGCGGTGTCCGCCGTCTTCGCGGCCGTCGCCGGCGGCTTCCAGGGCCACTACGTCGGGCTGCTGTCGCCCACGCCGATGAAGTTCAACGAGATTGCCATCATCGTCATCATGGTCATCCTCGGCGGCCTTCGGACGTTCTGGGGCCCGGTGGTGGGGGCCGTCTTCGTCGAGGTGCTGTCGGAGGCGCTGCGTCCCTGGGGCGAAACGCGCATGGTGCTTTTCGCCCTCCTCGTGATCCTGGTCGCGCGCGCGTATCCGGCCGGGCTCGTCGGCCTCGGCGCGGCGCTGCGTCGGCGGCTCGGGCGTTAAACCGTCCGCTCGCGCTCGCCGAAGAGCCCGGTCGGCCGCACGACGAGCACGAGGATCAGCAGGACGAAGCCGTAGAGGTCGCGGTACGCGGAGGAAATGAACACGGCGCCGAGCGCCTCCAGCACGCCGAGCAACAGCCCGCCCACGACGCTGCCCGCGATGGAGCCGAGGCCGCCGATGACGATGATCTCGAAGCCCTTGAAGGTCGAGATCGCGCCGTTCTCGGGATAGACGAGGAAGTCGGGGGCTAGGAGCGCGCCCGCGGCGGCGGCCAGCGCGACGCCGACGCCGAACGCGATCATGTCGAGCCGCAGCACGTCGATGCCGGCCGTCTGGATGCCCACGCGGTTCTGCGCCGCGCCGCGCAGCGCGCGACCGATCGCCGTGTGCTTGACGACGAGATAGAAGAGGCCGAGCAGCACGAGCGTAGCGATGAGCGCCACAAAGCGGTTGCCCGAGATCGGCAGCGTGCCGAGGCGCGTCGGTGACGCGTAGTCGCCCGGCGCGTACTGGTTGGGACCGCCCAGCACGATGGCGAGATTTCGAAAGAACACCATCAGCGCGATGGTCACGATCGTCGCGTACTCGTCGCGCCGCTCGATCACGCCGACGAACATCGGGCGCAGCAGCAGCCGCTGGATGATCAGCCCGAGCACGAACACCGCGCCCATCGTCAGCGGCAAGGCCAGCCACCAGCGCCGCGGCCCGAGCAGGCTCGCGATGAGCGCGTACTGCACGTAGCTGCCGATCATGTAGAACTCGCCCATCCCCCAGTTGATCATCTTCATGATTCCGTAGATGAACGTGATGCCCAGCGCCATGAGGCTGTAGAGCAGCCCGATCACGACGCCGGACAGCACGTACTGGGAGACGAGGACCGCGTCCACCGTGCGCTACTTCGGCTGGGCCACCCACTCGCCGTTCTTGAAGTCGGCCGGCGCCACGATCTTGGCCTCGGCGAACGGCTGCTCCACCTTCGTGTACTGGATCATCAGCATCGGCGGCGACCAGTGCTGCCAATACGGGCCTTCGCCGCGGGGGAAGGTGATGGTGCCGTTCCAGCCCTCGAACTTACCCGCGAGCAGCGCCTTCACCACGTCGTCGGTGCGGTCGCTCTTCGCCATGTTCACCGCATCGGCCACGAGCGCGACCTGCGCGTAGGCGTTCAGCGCGGCGTAGACCGGCTCCTCCTTGAACTCGGCCATGTAGCGCTTGCGGAAGGCCTCGCCACGCGGCGGGAGCTTCATCGTCGGATGGTAGTACGCGAAAAAGGTCACCCAGTTGCCCTTGTCGCCGACGGTCTTCCAGTACTCCGGACGCACCGGCGCGTCGTAGGTGATCAGCATCGGTGTCGCCGGAGACAGCCCGATGTCATACGCCTGCTTGATCGTGAGGTACACCGGCGTGCCGATACCGCCGTTGATGAAGAGGTCCGGCTTCCAGTTCTTGATCTCGAGCAGCTGCGGCGTGAGGTCGACGGCCGTGCGGTCGAACATCACGGTCTTGAGCTCGGCCTTCACGTCCATCGTCTTGAACTGCTTCTTCGTCTCCTCCACGAGCCCGACGCCGTAGTCGGTGTTCTCGGCCGTCATCGCCACGCGCTTGAAGCCGCGCTCCTTGATCCAGCGGTTCCAGATGGTCACGCGATCGGCGTCGATGACGTGGGTACGGAAGGTGTAGTTCAGATGGCGCTCGGTGATCTCGCGCGCCGAGGCCTGCGTCGCAAACACGGGAACCTTGAATTGCTCGGCCACCTGCTGCACCGCGGTCATCACCGAGCTGTGGAACTGCCCGACCACGGCTACCACCTGATCCTGCGACGCGAGCTTGCGCAGACCGGCGACGCCCTTCTCGGGCGTGCCGCCGTCGTCCTCGATGACCGCCTCGATCTTGCGGCCGCCGAGCACGCCGCCGCGCCCGTTGACGTCCTCGACCGCGATCTTCGCGCCCCGCACGATGAACTGCCCCGCGACGGCGTCGCCGGGCGGCGACAGCGGGGTCAGCACGCCGATCTTCACGGGCTTCTGCGCCAGCGCCGCGCCGGCGAGCCCGGAGGCCGCGAGCGCGACAATGACGACGCCGATCCACAATCGTCGGTTCATCCGTGTCCTCCCTCGAGCTAGGGTCTGATCCACTCTTTGAGCGCGGTCTCGTCGACGTCTACCCCGAGGCCGGGACCGTCGAGCGCCACGATTGCGCCGTCCGCGTATTGCACCGGCCGCCGCACGACGTCACCCCGGAGCAGCAAGGGGCCGAACAGCTCGCAGCCCCACGTAACGGGCGCCGCCGCGACCGCGACCGCCAGATACGCCGCGGTGCCGAGCGACGTCTCGATCATGCAGCCGACGTAGCACCCGAGTCCCGCCGCCTGCGCGATCCGCGCGACGGCCATGGTGCCGACGACGCCCGCGGATTTCGTGACCTTCAACGCCAGGATCGACACGCCGCCGCGCTGCGCGATCGCGAACGCGTCGTGCTCGCTGGCGCACGACTCGTCGGCCATGATGGGAATGCGTGATTGCCGCGCGATCTCGGCCATGCCCTCGAGGTCCCAGCGCGGCACGGGCTGCTCGACGAAGTCGAGCGCGTACGGCTCCAGCGCGCGCACCGCGGCGAGCGCTGTCGGACGGTCCCAGCCCTGGTTGGCGTCCACGCGCAGCGCGACGTCCGGTCCGACGGCCTCGCGCAGGCGGTGCACGCGCTCGACGTCGACGGCGAGCGGCTGCGCGGCCGTCTTGATCTTGAAGATGCGGTGGCCAAGCGCGACTTTGTCGCGCGCCTCCTGGAGCTCCGCCTCGAGACCGCCGACGGCGAGCGACCAGGACAGCGGCACGCGATCGCGCACGCGACCACCCAGCAGCCGGTGGACCGGCACGCCGAGCGCTTTGCCGTTGAGGTCCCACAGCGCCATCTCGACGGCGGCGCGTGCAAAGGGATTGCCCTGAACGCGCCGGGCCATCTCCAGACGCAGCGGCTCGATGCTCGCGGCGTCCCGGCCGATCAGCCACGGCGCGACGTAGCGCTCGAGCACCGCCTGCACCGACTCCGCAGACTCTTCGCTCCACGTCGGCCCGCCGAGACAGGCGGCCTCGCCCCAGCCGATCAGGCCGCCGCGCGTCTCGATCCTCACGAAGGCGAAGTTCATCTCGTGCAGCGTCGTGAACGACATCTTGTGCGGCCGCTTGACGGGGATGTCCGCGAGCATCACGCGGACGTCGGCGATCGTGAGGTCACTCGGCATCGGGGTGGTTTCTGTATCGGAGCGCTGTGTCCGCCTTCGGCGTGGGTGGCCTGAGAGAGACGGGCGTGGCTCCGTCCGTCGCTCGTCCCGCCGCGAATCGGCCGGGATCGAACAGCGAGAGGTCCATCGAGGGCTTGCCGTCGACGATCCAGTCGGCGACGTGGCGGCCGGTCGCCGGCGAGTGCTGAAAGCCGTGGCCGCCGAAGCCGACGGCCAGGAAGAAGCCCTGGACGCCGGGCGCCCAGCCGATGATCGCGTGGTCGTCGGGCGTGAGCGGGCGCAGCCCGGCCCAGCCGCCGGCGATCTTTGCCGTCTCGAGCATGGGCACGCGCCGCACCGCTAGGTCGACGGCCTCGTCGAGCCGGCGCCAGTCCATCGGGACGTCGTAGTCGCTGCCGATGTCCTCCACGTCGCCCGGCGAGAACAGGATCTGCTCCAGCTCCTTGCGGAAGTAGAAGCCGCTGCCGCGGTCCGTCGTGAGGGGGATCGGCCCCGGGATCTCTGGGAACGGCTCCGTATAGAAGATGTGGCGGCGCCGCGGCTGCACCGGCACGTCAACGCCTGCGAGACGAGCGACGGTCGCCCCGACCGGCCCGGCGGCGTTGACGACGACCGGCGCCGACACCGCGCCATCCGTGGTCGTCACACCGGTGACACGATCGCCCTCGCGCTCGATCGCCGTCACGCGCACACCCTCGGCGATGCGCACGCCGCGCTCGCGCGCACGCTTCGCGAAGGCGTTGGTGACCTCCGCGGGGCCCGCGAGACCGTCAGTAGGCCCCCACACAGCGGCGACGAGGTCGTCCACGCGCAGCGCCGGCACCAGCTTCTTCGCGTCCTCGGGCGTGATGACGCGCACGTCGACGCCGAGCCGCCGCTGCAGCGCCATGCGTTCCTCGAACCCGCGCAGATCG
>JBKOZH010000234.1:0-8300 GCA_046725765.1 Candidatus Methylomirabilota bacterium
GTCGCGGCACAAGCCGAGCGCTGCCGCCAGCGCGGCGCGCTCGATCACCGCGGTGTGGTCGCCGTGCTGGGCGTGCGTCTCGACGACGGCCGAGCCCAGACGGGCGCGCAGCCGCTCCAGGATCGCCGCGCCGTCCACGTCGTCAGTACCTCTGCGCGCCGACCGCGATCTTGTCCTGAAGCTTCATGAGCCCGTCGATGACCGACTCTGGACGCGGCGGGCAACCCGGGATGTAGACGTCGACGGGAATGATCGTGTCGATGCCCTGCACCGTCGCGTAGTTGTCGTAGAAGCCGCCCGTGCACGTGCACACGCCGAAGGCGACCACCCACTTCGGCTCCGTCATCTGCTCGTAGATGCGCTTCAGCACCGGCGCCATCTTGTGCGAGATCGTGCCGACGACGAACAGCACATCGGCTTGTCGCGGCGAGAAGCGCGGGAGCCCGGCGCCGAAACGGTCGACATCGTAATGCGAGCACGCCGTCGCCATGTACTCCATGCCGCAGCACGCCGTCACGAACGGGTACTGGAAGATGGAATACTTGCGCGCCCAGCCGATGGCCTCGTCCAGCCGCGAGGTGAAGAAACTGCCTACTCCCACTCGAGCCCCCCCTTACGCCAGATGTAGAGGTACCCCACCATCAAGATCGCCAGGAACACGAGCATCTCGACGAAGCCGAACCAGCCGAGCCGGCGGAAGAGCATCGCCCACAGCCACAGAAAGAACAGCTCGATGTCGAAGAGGATGAACAGGATCGCGATCGTGGAGAACTTGATCGGAAACCGGCCCTCGCTCACCGCGATCGGATCTTTGCCGCACTCGAACGGCGCCAGCTTCACCGGCGTCAGCCGCCGCGGCGCGATGAGCGCCGGGATGCCGAGCAGCGCGCCGGCCACGCCCGCGGCGAACGCGAAACTCAGGATGATTGGAAGATATTCCATTTATAGGAGGTTGGCGGTCGGTTCGGACCGCGGGTGGCCTGTTCTAGATGCGCGTGGCTCCGCTCCGCGGACATCCGTCGATGCCTGTGGCTCCGCTTCGCGGACATCCGTCGATGCCTGTGGCTCCGCTTCGCGGACATCCGTCGATGCCTGTGGCTCCGCTCCGCGGACATCCGTCGATGCCTGTGGCTCCGCTCCGCGGACATCCGTCGATGCGCGTGGCTCCGCTCCGCGGACATCCGTCGATGCGCGTGGCTCCGCTCCGCGGACATCCGTTCCGGCGCTGTCAGCCTGGCGTTTCGCGTGGTAGGAGCTACGGACGAGCGGGCCCGCCTCCACGTGCGCGAAGCCGAGCGCGCGGCCGGCCTCGGCCAGCTCGGCGAACTCCTCCGGCCGGTAATAGCGCGTCACCGGCAGGTGCTGCGCCGAGGGTCGTAGATACTGCCCGAGCGTGAGGATGGAGACCCCGACGCCGACGAGGTCGCGCATCGTCGCCAGCAGCTCCTCGCGCTCTTCGCCGAGGCCGAGAATGATCCCCGACTTCGTCGGCAGCGACGGCGCGCTCGCGCGCGCCCGGCGGAACAGCTCGAGCGTGCGCTCGTAGCGGCCGCCGTGCCGTGCGACGCGGTACAGCCGCGGCACGGTCTCGGTGTTGTGATTGAGGATCTCCGGGCGCGCGTCGATGACGGTCGCCAGCGCGTCGGCGTCCCCCTGGAAGTCGGGGATCAAGACCTCGACGCGGCAGCGCGGCGCCAGGCGATGCACGGCCCGCACCGTCGCCGCCCAGTGCGAGGCGCCGCCGTCGGCGAGATCATCGCGGTTCACCGACGTGATGACGACGTACTCGAGGCCGAGATCGCGCACCGCGCGGGCGACACGCTCGGGCTCCTCGCGGTCCTCCCACGTCGGGCGGCCGTGCGCGATCGCGCAGTACCCACAATTGCGAGTGCACACGTCGCCGAGAATCATGAACGTGGCCGTCGCGTCTTCCCAACACTCGCCGATGTTCGGACAGTGCGCTTCTTCGCAGACCGAGTGCAGGTTGGTGTCGCGCATCAAGCGCTTGAGTCGTAGGTAATTCGGGCCACCCGGCGCGCGAACCTTCAGCCACGGTGGCTTGCGCTCACGGACGTCGACGACGGGACCCTCGATCCTCATCATCAAAACCGAATCATTATGCCACGCCGCTTCCGCGGTCGCACGGACGCGCGGCGCCACCGTGCGCGCACGGTGGCATTGGCGTTGCTCCCCTGACGTGGTCAACGTTCGACGTTCGTGATAGGAGGGCATCAATGAAGAAGTTGGGGATCGTTTTGTCGTTCCTGCTCATGCCGCTGATGGTGCTGGCACCCATGGCGGCGACGCTCGCGGATGCTGGCGGCAGCGGGAGCGGTGCAGGAGCGAGTGGGGCTGCGGCGGGGAGTGGCTCGTCGGCGGGTAGCAGCGCGTCGAGCAGCGCCGGAGCGCCCGCGGGGGCGCCGGCCGGTGCGGCAGCCGGAACGGGCGAGTCCAGCGGCACGAGCGGTGCGAGCGTCGGCACCAGTCCGAGCTCGAGCGCGACGCCGTCGCTCGGCGTGTCGCCTGTGATCGACCGCAGGGTCATCAATCAGGATTCGACGACGGTCGTCGCGCCGTCGGCGTCGGTCGCGACGACGAGCGACTTCGTCGGCCGTCACACGATGACCGGCACGGTCACGAAGGTCGACCACGACAAGGGCTTCTTCCGTCTCAAGACCGCGGAAGGCACCCTCGACCTGCACGCACCGCCGGCGGTGATCGCTGGTGTTCAGAAGGGCGATCAGATGAACGTCGAGATCGCCGTCCAGCCGGTGCGGTAACCGCGTCCGGCGTGACGCGTTTCAACGGAGCGCCCCGGCACACCCGGGGCGCTCTGCACGTTTAGCGTTTGAACGCGGCCGGAGTGCTTACCGTTGAGCGCGACTGAGTGAAGCGTCCACAGCTTTGCCGCCGCGGATCAGCAGAGCCGAGGAGCGGCACGGGTCTGTGAAATAGAGAAGCGCCACGGCTTCGCGGGGGCGCTTCGAACGTTCAGGGGGTATCGGGCTTCCCAGGCCGCTCCGAACGTTCAGGGGGTATGGGGGACGCTCTGAGTCCCCGCGATCGCGCGCGATCCAGAGGAGCGGCACGGGTTTCCCGGGCCGCTCCGAACGTTCAGGGGGTATGGGGGACGCTCTGAGTCCCCCATTAAGAATGGTGCCGAAGGGGGGACTCGAACCCCCACGGGTTGCCCCACACGCCCCTCAAACGTGCGCGTCTGCCAGTTCCGCCACTTCGGCCCGCGAACAGTCGCGAAGTATACCGCAGTCTACGACGCGCTGGCGGTCGGGTTGTCGTGCGTCGGGATGTAGGCCGAGATCTCGCGCGCGAGCTGCTCCGGCAGACACGGCTTGATGAGGAAGGAGCACGCGCCGGCCGCGAGCACCGAGTGCTTGAGGTGGTTCTTGAAGTCGTGACCCGTGAGCACGACGATCGGGATGTTCGCGGTCTTGGCGTTGGCGCGGAGATCCTGCATGGCTCTCCAGCCGTTCACGCCGGGCATCTGCAGATCCATCACGATGAGATCCGGACGCAGCGTGAGCGCCTTCACCACGGCTTCACGCCCTTCGGCGGCCGTCTCGACCGAGTACCCGACCGTCGTCAGGTAGAGCGCGTACATGTCGCGCGTATCGGGATTGTCGTCGGCGATCAGAACCAACGGCGGCGTCAGAGCTGGCTTCATACCTAAAGCTATGCCACACGTCCCACAGCCTTCGACAGAAAAAGTTTGCGGAAAAATTTTTCCGGAAAAATTTTTCCTACGCGCCATGCTCAGCGCCGGCGGCCGCCGAATCGTCCGATGCTCTGCCGCAGCCGGGGGTCGAGTGCGTCGCGAATGCCCTCGCCGAGGAGGTTGTACGACAGCACGGTGAGCAGGATGGCGAGGCCGGGATAGACCGACAGCCACCACGCGAGCTCGATGACTTCCTTGCCGTCGTTGAGAATGTTTCCCCACGTCGCGTACGGCGGCCGTACGCCGAGGCCCAGGAACGACAGCCCGGACTCGGTGAGGATCGCGGCGGGGATACCGAGCGTCATCGCGACCAGCACCGGCGCCATCGCGTTCGGCAGGATGTGGCGCCAGATGATCCGCAGAGCGCTGGCGCCGATGGACTGCGACCAGATGACGAACTCGCGCTCTTTGAGGGCGAGAAACTCCGCGCGGACGAGCCGTGCCACGCCCATCCAGCCGGTGAGGCCGATCACCGCCATGATCGTCCAGATGGAGGGCTTCAGGAACGCGAGGACCGCGAGCAACAGGAAGAACCTCGGGAACACGAGCATGAGGTCGACCAGGCGCATCACCGCGCCGTCCACCGCGCCGCCGTGATAGCCCGCGGCAGCGCCGAGGGCGATACCGATCACCGTCGCGATGCCGACCGAGACGAAGCCGACGGCCAGCGACACGCGCGCCCCATACAGCATGCGCGAGAGCACGTCGCGTCCGACCTGATCGGTCCCGAGCCAATGGCGCTTGGAAGGCGGATCGAGGATGCGCTTGATGTCGGGCTTGTGCGGATCGTGCGGCGCGACGAGCGGCGCCGCCACGGCCATCAGCGCGAGCACGAGCACCACGGCGCCGCCGATGAGGGCAAGGCGGTTCTTCGACAACGCGCGCCAGAACGCGCTCACCGGCGCCCGCGGCGGCCCACGCGGATGCGCGGGTCGATGAGACTGTACGAGAGATCGGCGATCAGGTTCGCCACGAGAGTCAGGCTCGCGACGATCACCAGATTGCCCATGATCACCGGGTAGTCGCGCTCGTACACCGCCTGCACCATCAGCTGGCCCATCCCCGGGATCGCGAAGATCGTCTCGACGATGACGCTGCCCCCGATGAGCCCGGGCAGCGACAGGCCGAGCACGGTCACGATCGGCAGCATCGCGTTGCGCAACGCGTGCTTGCCGATGACGACCGACTCCGGCAGCCCCTTCGCGCGCGCCGACTGCACGTAGTCCTGCCGGATCACTTCGAGCATCGACTGCCGCATGTAGCGTGAGAAGCCCGCGAGCCCGCCGAACGTGGCGACCGTGATCGGCAGGATGAGATGGCTCGCGAAATCCCACTGCTGCTGCCAGAACGGCAGGTACTCCCACACGGGCAGCCGCAGTCCCGAGATCGGTAACCAGCCCAGATGCACGCCGAACAGAATCTGCAGCATGACGGCGAGCCAGAAGTCCGGGGTCGCGAAGCCGACGAAGACGAAGACGGTCGTCGATTTGTCGAACGTCGAGTACTGCCGGGTGGCCGAGGTGACGCCCACCGGAATGGCGAGCGCGATGATGATGAGCATCTCGACGACGTTGAGCGACAGCGTAATCGGCAGCCGCTCGCGGATCATATGGATGACGGGACGGCCGTGCGGCGCGAACGAGCGGCCGAAGTCGAGGAACACGATGCGCTTGAGCCAGTTCCAGTACTGCTCGTACAGCGGCTTGTCGAGCTCGTAGATCTTCCGCAGCTCCTGCAGCGACTGCTGGTGCAGCGGGTTCAGATCACCCGACTGGATCTCCGTGGGATCGCCCGGCGCGAGATGGATGACCAGGAAGGAAATGAAGGTGATGCCGATCAGGAGCGGAATGGCAAACAGCAGCCGCCGGACCGCGTAGCCGAGCAGCGCTCAGCCCGCCGTGTACCGTTGCAGCGGCTTGGGCACGAACCACATATTCGAGCGATAGCGAATGCCGTTAGGACCGGGGTCGATCCCCTGCACGCGCGACGAGATGACGGGCAGCGCGTCCGAGAAATACAGGAACACGAGCGGCAGGTCGTCGGCGAGCAGCTCCTGGAGGCGGTGGTAATACTTGATGCGGTCCTCACGAACGCACGTGGTGCGGCCCGCCTCCAGCATCCGGTCCACCTCGGGGTTGGCATAGGAGATGTGGTTCAGCTGATCCTGGCCGTTCTGCGATGAGTGCCAGACCACGTACTGATCCGGATCGATGCCGATCCCCCATCCCATCACGATCGCCTCGAAGTTCCGCTTCTTGATGTGCTCCTTGAGGAAGGCCGCCCACTCGAGAATGCGGATGTCGACCCCCACGCCGAGCTCGCGCAGCTGCGCCTGGACGATCTCGGCGACCTTCTTGCGCTCGTCGTTGCCCTGGTTGGTGAGCAGCTCGAACGTGAACGGCTTGCCGTCCTTGACGAGCAGGCCGTCGGCGTTGCGCTCCTTCCAGCCCGCCTCCGCGAGCAGACGCCGGGCTTTGTCCATGTCGTAGGGATACGTCGCCACCTTGTCGGTGTAGACCCACGAGCCCGGCTTGTAGGGGCCGGTCGCCTCCCGCGCGAGCCCGACGCGCACGCCGGCGATGAGCTCGCGCTTGTTGATCGCGTGGGCGAACGCCTGTCGCACACGACGGTCGGCGAACCGCGGATCCTTGAGGTTGAAGCCGAGATACGTGTAGCCGTTGCCCGGATGGCGGAATTTCGTGTAGGAGCGCTCGAACGCTCGATAGTTGGTCTGACGCGCGTACTGCAACGCGGTGAGCGACGTCGCGTCCACGCCCTTGGCCTTGAGCTCGAGGAACGTCGTGGCCTGACTCGGGATGATGCGATAGACGATGCGCGAGATGTACGGCCGCCCCTCCCAATAATCGGGATTGGCGACCAGCACGATCTTCTCGCCCGAGCGAAGTTCCTTGAACCGATACGGCCCGGTCCCGACCGGCGCCGACCAGTTCTGGGGCGCCTCGCGGATTTTGCCCTGCTTCACGTACGGCTCGAGCAAGTGCTTGGGCAGCATCGAGTTGGCCCAGTTCGAGAGCGCCTTCGCGAACGGCTGGCTGTAGTGGACGCGCACGACCTGTGGGCCATCCGCGCGCACGCTCTCGACGAGCGCGTACTCGGACTTGTAAGGACTCGGGACCTTCGGATCGGTGATCGCCTGCCAGGTAAAGACGACGTCGTCCGCCGTGAACGGGTGGCCGTCGTGCCACTTCACACCGGGGCGCAGCTTGAACGTCAGATCGCGACAGTCGCGGCTGAACTCCCACGATTCCGCCAGCTCGCCGACCGGATTCAGATCTTTGTCGAAGGTGACGAGGCCGGAGTAGATCTGACCGCCGACTTCGTGCGAGGCGCTGTCGCTGGTCACGATCGGGATGAGGCTCGAGATGTTGCCGAGCAGCGAGTCGATGAACGTGTCGCCATAGGCCGGGGTGGCGCTCGCCGACGGTGCGCCGCCGTCCGTGGCGCTGTCGGCGTAATGGGAGCAGCCGGAGCCTGCCAGAGCGAGCAGCGCGACCGCTGCCACCGACCGTCGCAGAGCGCCGCGCTGCACGCCAGCTCTCCGCGCTACTTCGAGGACGCGGGCGGCGTCGACGCGGGCGGGGTGGCCGGCGCCGGAGCCGGGGGCGCGCCAGGTGTCGCCGGTGCGGAAGCCGGCGGCGCCTCGCGCACGACCGACGAGCCGCGCTCGCCGCCCAGAATGGCCAGCGAGAACGACGTGACCGTGAAGATGATCGCGATGACGGCGGTGATCTTGCCGAGCACGGTCGGCGTTCCCATCGAGCCGAAGACCGCCTGGCTGCCCGCGCCGCCGAACGCCGAGCCGATGTCGGCACCTTTGCCGGCTTGCAGCAGCACGATCGCGATGATCGCGAAGCACATCAGCACATGGACGACCGTCAGCGCGATGACCATCTACTCACCCCTGGTCGCGGCGCCGCGCGCCGCCTTCTTCACGATGGAGACGAATCCCTGTGCGCTCAGGCTCGCCGCGCCCACGAGCGCGCCGTCGATCTCGCTCTCGGCGAGCAGCGCGTCGATGTTGTCAGCCTTCACGCTGCCGCCGTAGAGCACGCGCAGTCCCTGCGCGACTTCCTTCGACGCGAGCTCGGACACCAGACCGCGGACGTAGCCGTGCACCTCCGCCGCCTGCTGCGGGGTGGCGTTGACGCCGGTCCCGATCGCCCAGACGGGCTCGTACGCGATGACGAGTCGGGCGACGGCCGCGGTATCGAGACCGGCCAGGCCTGCGCGCAGCTGCCCCTCGACGGTCGTGAACGTCAAGCCCTGGCGCCGCTCCTCTGCCGTCTCGCCGACACACAGGACAGGAACGAGACCGTGCGCGAGCGCGCCGGCGACCTTACGCTTGACCAGCTCGTCGGTCTCACCCATCTCGCGGCGCCGCTCGGAGTGGCCGACGAGCACGGTGCGGCAGCCGAGCTCGACGAGCATCGGCGGCGCGATCTCGCCCGTGTGCGCCCCCGACGCCTCCCAGTGGCAGTTCTGCGCGCCGAGCCCGATGGCCGTGCCCTGGACGACGTCAGCCACCGCGGACAGCGCGGTGAACGGC
>JBKOZH010000127.1:0-31704 GCA_046725765.1 Candidatus Methylomirabilota bacterium
TCTTCGGCGTGGGCGTGCTCGCCGCGCTCGTCGCCGCACGGGCGCGCGCGATGGCGGCGCTGCTCACTGTTGCGGCGTTGGCGGCGCCCGCGCGCGCGCTGGCCGCGACCGCCGTCGCCGGTGGCGCCGCGCTCGGCACGATGACGCTGGTCTTTCTGAAGATCGGCGCCGTGCTCTACGGCAGCGGGTACGTGCTGCTCGCATTCCTGCGTGCGGACTTCGTCGAGCGGCTCGGCTGGCTCACCGATCGCCAGCTGCTCGATGCCGTGGCGGTGGGGCAGGTGACACCCGGGCCCGTGTTCACGACCGCCACGTTCATCGGCTACGTACTCGCGGGCGTACCCGGCGCGGTGCTCGCGACGGTGGCGATCTTCCTGCCGTCGTTCGTGTTCGTCGCGCTGAGCCGGCGCTGGCTGCCGCGGCTGCGCGGCTCGCCCCGCGCAGCGGCGTTCCTCGACGGCGTCAACGTCGCGGCGCTGGGCCTGATGGCCGCCGTCGCCTGGCAGCTCGGCCGCGCGGCCATCGTCGATCCGCTCACCGCGGTGCTGGCGCTCGCCGCCGCCGCGCTGCTCGTGGCCACGCGTGTGAACTCGGTCTGGCTCATCGCCGCGGGGGGCGTCATCGGGATCGCGTGGCGGGCGCTCGGCGCCTGAGGTAGAGTCCAGCGTCCGATGGATCGCCTCTTCTTCGGGCTCGGCTGCGTCTCCGCGTTCGTCGCGGTCGCGCTCGGCGCTTTCGGCGCGCACGGCCTGCGCAGCCGGATCGTGCCCGACATGCTGTCCGTGTTCGAGATCGGCGTGCGCTACCAGATGTATCACGCGCTCGCGCTGCTGGCGCTGGGGGCGGTCGCCGGACGCCTGCCGGGCGGCCTCGTCGCCACGTCCGGCTGGCTCTTCGTCCTCGGCACCTTGCTGTTCTCCGGCAGCCTCTACGCGATGTCGCTCACGGGACAGCGCTGGCTCGGCGCGGTCACGCCGCTTGGCGGCCTGGCGTTCCTCGCGGCGTGGACGACGCTCGCCTGGGCGGCGTGGTCGCGGTGACGCCGCGACGCTGTGCGTGGGCCCGCAGCTCCGCGGCGATGGTGAACTATCACGATCGTGAGTGGGGTGTGCCCCTGCACGATGACCGCCGGCTCTTCGAGCTGCTGATCCTCGAGGGTGCGCAGGCCGGACTCTCGTGGTCGACGATTCTCGCCAAGCGGGATGCCTACCGACGCGCGTTCGCCCGCTTCGATCCGCGCGCCGTGGCGCGATTCAACGCCGCCCGCACGCGCGCGCTCCTGCGTGACGACGGCATCGTGCGCAACCGCGCGAAGATCGCGGCCACCGTCCTCAACGCTCGCGCGTTTCTGGATGTCCAGCGCGTCGAGGGGACATTCGACGCTTGGGTCTGGCGTCACGTCGGCGGCCGCCCGATCCAGAACCGCTGGCGGGCGCCCGGTGACGTCCCGGCGGTGACGGACGTCGCGCACACGCTGAGCCGCGAGCTCAAAGCGCGCGGGTTCCGCTTCGTGGGCCCGACAATCTGCTACGCCTTCATGCAGGCGACGGGCATGGTGAACGACCACCTGGTGGGGTGCTTTCGCCGCCGCGAGATCGAGCGACTTGCGCGGGCGTGATAGGCTCCCCGTATGCCAAACATCACGATCCAGTGGTACGCCGGACGCACCGAGCAGCAGAAGCGCGAGCTCACGCGGGCCATCACGGAGGCGGTGGTGAAGATCGGCAAGACGACGGCCGATCAGGTGCACATCGTCTTCCAGGACGTCGAGAAGTCCAACTGGGGCTACAACGGCAAGCTCGCGAGCGACTGACGCTCAGGCGGCCGCCCGCTCGACCGCGCGCGCGAGCCGCTGCTGCAACAACAGCCCGAGCACCACGGCCTCCGTGCGCGTGAGTCCCGCGAGGTCGTGGGTGATCGCGCGCTCCGCGCGCCGGCGGAACGCGTCCAGCGTGACGCCGTCCATGTAGGCTTTGATTACCGCCGGGTGCATGTAGCACCGCCGGCTGATTGCCGCCGTATTGCCCAGGCTGCCGACTCGACGGGGTCGGTCACGATACGACGAGCGCGGCAGGGCATCAGAGTCCAAACCGAGGCAAGGGACGTGCCGTCAGGCGACGGCGCGCGCGACTACCAGTGGACGGACTGACCCGGAGAGAGGAGCGCGATCTCCTCCTCGATGCCGTCCGCGACGGCGGCCTTCATCAGGCGCCCGGGCGGCTCGGCGAACGGCTCGCGGTTCATGTCGAACGTGCCGAAGTGAATCGGCACGAACAGCTTGCCGCCCACGTCCTGGAAGAGCTGCACCGCTTCCTCGGGATTGACGTGGTTGGGATGGCGGGCTTCCCACGAGCTGTAGCCGCCGATCGGAATGCCGGCGAGATCGAACGGCCCGAGCCGCTTGCCGATCTCCGCCAACGACTTCGCGTAGCCGGTGTCGCCCGCGAAGAAGAAGCGCTTGCCACCGCCGGCAATGACCCACGAGGACCACAACCTGAGATTTTGATCGCGCAGCCCGCGACCCGACGAGTGCTGGGCCGGAGTGCACGTGAACGTCAGGCCGCGGAACTCGCGGCTCTCCCACCAGTCCATCTCGACGACGTTGGTGATGCCGAGATCACCCATCCACGCCTTGATGCCGAGCGGCACGAAGAAGCGCGGATGGAACTTGCGGTTCAGGCGCACGACGGTGTCGACGTCGAGGTGATCGTAATGATCGTGAGAGATCACGACGGCGTGGATCGGCGGCAGATCGTCGAAGCGCATGCCAGGCGCGATCAGGCGCTTCGGACCGGCGAAACCGACCGGGCTCGCGCGGTCGCCCCAATGGGGGTCGGTCAGGATGTTCACACCACGCAGCTGGACGAGCAGCGTCGAGTGCCCCACCCACGTGACGGTCGGCACAGTCCCGTTGGCGCGGAGCGCTGCGCCGTCATTCGCGAGCACCGGCAGGACGGCTCCCCGCTCGGGCCAGCCCTCGAACAGCACGCGGCGCATGAAGCGCTGGGCGCGCTCGCCCATCGAGTAGCGGTACGTTCCGTCGAGGTTGCGGAAGCCACGGGCCAGGTGATGGGTCGGGTTGGGCTTGGTCGGGGGCTCGGCCCCCGGAGACACCACACCGGCGACAAGAACGCTAGCGATCGCAATCAGGACTGCCAGCGCAACGGACGCACGAGCGAAACGACTCAGCCCCAACGCGAACGAGAGTACCACGGCCCTGGCCGGAGGGCCAGGGCCGGTCGGGCATCAGCCCTCGAGCACGCAGACCGCCTCGGGGGTGACCGTCTGGGCGGCAATAGTCTCGACGCAGAACATGTGCACGGCTTCGCGGTCGTGCAGCCGGTAGCCGGCGGCCAGATCGCCGCCGACGGTGAGCACGAAGTCGTCACCGCGCGTCGAGAACACCGCGCCCGCGCCCAGGATCACTGGCGAGCGATGCACGGCCGCCAGCACGTCCTTCAGTTGCCGCGCCGCGGGGTAGCCGTTTTCGTCGGCCTGCAGGTACGCGTAGTAGCGCTGCGTCGACAGCACGGCCTCGTACGGGCCGGGGATACCGCGCTCGTCCAGCATTTCCACGGCTCGCACCAGGTCCGCGACGATCGCCCCGGGGCGCGTCCAGTCCTGCGCGCGCAGGCGTGGACTGTCTTTTGCGGTCAGGAGCCCGTTGCCGACCGGATCGCCGTAGAACACGAGGCGGTCCTCGGCCAGCGCCGCCTCGCGCGCGGCGGCCTCGGCGGCGTCCGTGTCGAACACCGGTGCCCCGCGCTCGAACACCTCGATCGACGACCATGGCACGCTGAACTCGGCGCGGATCTCGGAAAGGAGCACGACGTTGGGCATGCAGACGACGGCGCGGCCCGGCGCGCCCCCGCAGGGCGTCATCGTGCCGAGCCGGGCGGCGATGTGATCCCAGCCGTGGGGGCCATCGAACGTGGCGATGCGGCGGGCGGCAAGCACGTGACGCGCGGCCTGCGCGACGGCCTCGTCAAGTGCTTTCCAAACGCGTTCGGACACGGGCGCGGTGTGACGACGCAGATAATCCATCACCATCAGCGGCCTCCGCGGAGCGAGCCGATGCCGCGCGGGGCGGCACGGCCGTTGGTCTCGCCGGCGCCGAGGCTGGCGGCCTCGGCCACGTTCTCGCGCTCGATGATCGAGCCCTCAGTGAACAGGTAGATCTTGAGCTTGGCGGCGAAGTCCGCGTCGTGCCGCCGGATCCACTCGAGCACCATGGCCGCGTGCTCGACCTCTTCCTCACGGTTGTGCGCGAGGATCTCGCGCAGCTCGGCGTCCTCGGTCGCGTCCACGCGCTGCTGGTACCAGTCGATCGCTTCGAGCTCTTCCTGCAGGCTCACGATGGCGCGATGCAGGTCGCGCGTGCGCGGCGACAGGCGCGCCTCGGCCTCGTGGAAGGTCGTCGAACCCTGTGGCATCAGAACCTCCTTGAGCGGGGCGCGGGAAGGCCCCTCGGTAGAGAGCATCAAGAACCGGGCCGTCGGCCATGTCTTGACAGCGACGCGTACCGGCGGCTACGAGAGTGGGCATGAGCAACGACGGGTGGGTGAGGGTCGCGGCGGTCGGTGAGGTCAGTCCGGGCGAGGGGCGGGTCGTGGAGGCCGGCGGACGGACGCTCGCCCTGTTCAACGTGGACGGTGTCTTCTATGCCATCGACAATGCGTGCAGCCATCGCGGCGGGCCGCTCGGCGAGGGTGACCTCGACGGCGGCGTCGTGTCGTGTCCGTGGCATGCCTGGCGCTGGGACGTGACCTCGGGCGCCAACGTGAACAACCCGGCCGTCCGCGTGGCGTGTTTCCAGGCGCGCGTGCAGGATGGTGCGGTCTTCGTGCAACTCGGCGCCTGAGGGGCGGAGCGCGACCGGGACCGGCGCCGGGATGGGCGCCGGTCCCCGGCGGTCAGCGGCGGGTGAGCGAGGTGAGGCGTTGCCGACCCGCGCGCAGCGCTTCTTCGGGCGATTCGTAGGCCATCCACTCGCGGGTCCAACTGTTGTCGATGACCTCGCCGCGCTCGCGGTCGCGGATCTCCCAGCGCCAGAGGCATGGCTCGTTCATCAACTGCACCTCGACGCTGAGATACTGCTCGCGATTTCTCTCCATGCACCATCCTCCCTTGCGTTGGGCTGGAAGAAAAATGCAAGGCATATGCCTGCACAGGGCCATATGCTGGACGCGGAAAGTGCGCGTCATCGTTGACGCGGCTGCGCGGGGAAACCGGGCGCGAGGGAAGTCGCGTTCCAGAATCTTCCGCGATTGTGGAGAACCGGCTTAGCATGGGAAGCCGTGGACGTCCCGTGGCCGGTCGTCGGCGTTGCGGTGGTCGCGGGGCTCGGATTCGCGTGGGGTCGGCGCTACTATCAGCGCTGCCCGCATTGTGGCCGGCTCACGGCGCGCGTGTACGTGGGCTGGAAGCGCTGCCGGCGCTGTGGCCGGCAATACCGGAAGGGATTGCGTCTGCGGTGAAGCGGCTGCTTGCCTTCTTCGGCCTCGGTGATGGCGATGCGGTGCTCGGTGCGCGCGCCAGCGCGGACACGCCGACGACGATCGGCGCTGGACTGACCATCAAAGGCGAGCTTCGCGGCGAGGGCGCGGTCACGGTGCTCGGCCAGTTCGAGGGCGACATCGTGCTTGACGGCACGCTGCACGTTGGGCCCGCCGGGCACGTCGACGCGAATATTACCGCGCACGCCATCGTCATTGCTGGCATGGTTCGCGGCAATCTTTCCGCCGATACGCGCGTGGAGATTCTTCCCAGCGGCACGCTCACGGGCACCGTCAAGAGCGGGAGCTTCGAGGCCGCCGACGGCGCTCACGTCAAAGGCGAGGTCTGGATCGAGCAGTCCGCGCCGGCGACCGGCACGGCGGCACGTCGATGAATTTCACGGTGCCGCCGGTTCGGACGCTGCTGCTCACCGGAGTGATCGTCGTCGTCGTGCTCGCCGCCGCCGTCGGCGGCTGGTACTGGTACGACGGCCAGCAGCGCCGCGTAGCCGGAGCGTACGCTGAGGTCATGACCCGCGTCTACGCCGCGCAGAGCCCGCAGGCGCCGGCGGACGCGCGCGCGCGGGCGCAGCAAGAGCTCGAGCAGCTGCTCTCGCAGCATCCCTCGGGCGGGCCCGTCGCCGAGGCGGCGTACGAACTCGGCAATCTGCGCTACGCCGCGCGCCAGTGGGCGCCGGCGCGCGGCGCCTACGAGATCGCGCTCGCGCGCGGCGCCAGCCCCACGGTGCGGGCGCTCGCGCGTACGTCGATCGGCTATACCTGGGAGGCCGAGCGCGACTGGGGCAACGCGATCACGACATTCCACGGTCTGGCACGAGAGCTCGGGCCCAGGGACTTTCTGTTCGACGAGGTGCAGTTCGCGCTGGCCCGCGTCCAGGAGCTTGCCGGCAAGCCGGCGGACGCGATCGCGACTTATCAGCGGTTGCTCAAAGACTCGCCGAACGGCGTCCGGGTCGAGGAAGCCAAGCAACACCTCACGCGACTCGGCGCCACGCCCGCGAACTAACGTAGTTCCGGGCGCTCGCTTCAAGTTTTACTCGCACGCAGCTCGTATGCCGGTAGCCCGTGGGCCGTCACGATCAGTGCTCTGAGAAATCTCCACGCCTGCGCAGCCTCCATAGAGACCGTGAGCTGCTCGAGATGCGCGAAGTCCCCATAGCGGAGATCGCGATTAGCGGAGATCGTCGCGCCTGGCGCCGCCGCGTGTTCGCATAAGGAGCATTATGTAAAGTACGCCGCTCGCACGGCGCGCCCAGCAGCGGTCGTTTTGCGAGGCGCGCGTCGTGCGGGGTCGCTATAACCCGCCCGGGGGTCGCTAACCCGGGATCTGAGCTTCTTCGGGCAGCTGCTCCCAGACCGGCTTCCACGCCGGCACCGTGAGGCCGAACTTCTCGCAGAGTCCGGCCACCTCGGTGGCGAAGGCCTGGCGCACCTCGTCGTTGTCGCGGACCTTGAGGCGGTAGCGGCGATAGAGCGCGTTCTTCGGCGAGGCCGGGCGCCCGAAGATGTTCATGGTGCGGATGTACCACTTGGCGAACGTCGCCTGCGCCTCGTCGCGCGTGGCGGGATCCTCGGCGAGCTTCTTGACCCAGTACTCACCGTGGCGGATGTGGAACTTCTCCTCCTTGAAGATCCCCTCGATCGCGCGCACCCAGGGGCCGTAGGAGCAGCCGCGGACGTCCTCGAGCTGATGCCCTGCGCCGCGATCCATGCAGAAGTTGAAGAAGACGAAGTCCTGCCAGGTGTCGATCGGGTAGTAGAAGATGTTGACGCGTTTGTCCGAGGTGATCCGCTTGGTCCCGATGTCGGCGTCGGCTTCGATGCGCATCGTGAAGATCTCGTCGTGGCCGCGCACGTGGCTATCGACGTCGAAGCCGAGATCGGCGAGCAAGCCGTACATGACCGCGGCGTGGCGGAGCTCGTCCTTCACGATCTGAGCGACGACGTGCTTTTCCTCGACCGTCGGCGCCTTCTGGATCCAGGGCACGTAGCCGTAGCCGCCGGCCAGCTCGGAGTCGGCCTGCATCGTCATGAGGTGCACGAGCGCCTCGCGGTACTCCGGGGTCATCTCCTCGGCGGACTCCAGGCGCTCGCCGCGCTGGATCTTGGCCGTCATCTGGGATTGCTCGCTCATGGCGGGCCTCCTGGCTTCAGTCTACCGCGAGCCCTCAGCGTTTCTCGACCACCCGCACGGCCTTGCCCTCCGAGCGCGGCAGCGTGCGGGGCGCCACCAGGGTGACGTCCGCCGAGAGCCCGGTGGCGCTGGCCAGCCGCTCCCGCACGCGTCCGCGCAGCGCGACGAGCGCGGGATGCGCGGCATCGAAGCCGCCGCATCGCTCGACCACCGCCGGCGCCGGCTCGACCTGGATCTCCAGGCGCGCCAGCGTGCTCGTGCGATCCACGACGAGCTGATAGTGCGGCACGAGCTCCTCGTCGCCGAGCAGCGTGCGCTCGACCTCGGACGGATAGAGGTTCACACCCTTGACGATCAGCATGTCGTCGGCGCGGCCCTTGATGCGAGCCAGTCGCGTGCTCGTGCGCCCGCACGCGCACGGCGCGTCGTTCAGCGCCGTGATGTCGCCGGTGCGGTAGCGGATCAGCGGCAGCGCGCGCTTGCTGAGCGTCGTGAGCACGAGCTCGCCCTCGTGCCCCGGCGGCAGCGCCGCACCGCTGGCGGGGTCGATGATCTCGGGCATGAAATGATCGTCGGCCAGATGCAGGCCTGTGCGCGCCTCGCACTCGCCCGCGACGCCGGGACCGACGATCTCGGACAGGCCGTAGATGTCATAGGCCGGACAGCCGAACGCGCGCTCGAGCGCTGCCCGCAGCTCGTCCGTCCACGGCTCCGCGCCGTAGAGTCCGTAGCGCAGGCCGAGCGCGCGCGGATCGCCGCCCTCGTCGGCGAGCGTTTCGGCGATGTGCAGCGCGAACGACGGCGTCGCGCACAGACCCGCCGGCCGCAGATCGCGAAGCAAGAGGAGCTGGCGCGCCGTGTTGCCCGAGGAGACCGGCACGACGCTGAGCCCCACGCGCTCGGCGCCCTCGTGAAAGCCAAGCCCGCCGGTGAACAAGCCGTAGCCGAAGGCGTTGTGCAGCGTGTCGCCGGCACGCGCGCCGCCGGCGACGAGCACGCGGGCCATGACCTCACGCCAGACGTCGAGGTCACTGGCGGTATAGCCGACGATCGTCGGCTTGCCCTTGGTGCCGGAGGACGCATGAATGCGCGCCAGCTCGGACGTCGGCACGGCGAAGAGCCCAAAGGGATAGTGCTCGCGTAAATCGCTCTTGCGCGTGAACGGCAGCGACGCGAGATCGGCGAGGCTCTTGACCTCGTGGCCGCGCAGCCGCTCGCCGTAGAACGGCACGCGCTCGGCGGCCCAGGCCAGCGTGGCGCGGAGCCGTTCGAGCTGCACCGCCTCGCGGGCCGCGTGCGACATGCGCTCGGCAGCGGGGTTCCAGATCCGCACGGGCCCGCTCATGTCAGCCGGCGCGGCGGTCGCGGAAACTGCGCATCGACGTCGCGATGGTGCCGGAGGCCGACCGCCTCGCGCTGGATGAGCAGCGTCAAGCGCGCCGTCTCGGCCGTGCGCCACGCGTGCTCGTACTCGGCCGCGAGCCGCGCGCGGGCGTCGCCATCGTTCACCGCCGCGCGC
Organism: Candidatus Methylomirabilota bacterium; assembly: GCA_046725765.1. Classification (GTDB taxonomy): domain Bacteria; phylum Methylomirabilota; class Methylomirabilia; order Rokubacteriales; family CSP1-6; genus AR12. The sequence goes on from JBKOZH010000127.1 coordinate 9,170, forward strand.
CAGGTGGCAGCCACCTCGGCCAGCGTCGCCAGCGCGGCCTCCAGCCGCTCGCCGGCGCGGCCGAGCGTCGCCGCCTTTTCCTGCACGATCTCGCGCTCGGTCCGCCCCAGGCTCTCGGCTGCTCGCTCGCCCACGCGGCGTTACTCCACCGCCACCGCAGTCACGAGCCACTGCTGGCGTTCGAGAAAGCGCGCCACAGCTTCCAGCGTGCGCGGATCCGCGGTCGCATCGAGGCTGATGCGGTCGGGAAGGATGTAGCGCACGTCCGGATAGGACACGAGCACCCGCCGCAGCGTGCGCACACGCGGATCCGCCGCGAGCAACCCCTGCCCCGCCGGCGCCGCGAACTCGCGCCGGCAGCTGACGCGGATCGCGCGCGGCGCCGTCATCCGCGTGCGCGGCGCGACACCATGGCCGCGGCGTACAGGGCCAGCGTGCGGTCGAGTTGCAGGCGCACGTCGAACTCCCGCTCGGCGACGGCACGCGCGCGGGCCCCGAGCGCGGCGCGGCGCTCGCCGTCGAGCAGCAGGCCGATGGCGGCTTCTGCGAGCGCGATCGGCTCGGGCTTCGCCAGCACGCCGGTGACACCGTCGCGCACGACCTCGTCGCAGCCCGGCGCGCTCACCGCCACCGCGGCCAGCCCGCACGCGGCTGCTTCGGCGAGCACCAGCCCCTGCGTCTCGGTCTCCGAGGCGAAAAGAAAGAGATCGGCCGCCTGATAACACACGGGCAGCGTGTCGTGCGCGCGCGCGCCGAGAAACGCGATGCGTGGCGCACACGGCAGCCGCGCGGCGAGCCGCTGTAGATTCACCGCTTCCTTGCCCGGCCCGACCAGCATCAGGCGCGCGTGCGGCAGCGTCCCGGCCACGTGCTCGAAGGCGAGCAGCACGCGCTCGATAGACTTCTCGCGATCGAGGCGCCCCACGTAGAGCACGAGCGGCGCATCGGCCACCAGCCCGAGCGCCCGGCGCGCGGCGGCGCGGTCGCCGGGACGAAACCGTGCGAGATCCACGCCGGTAGGGATGACCGCGATCGGCACCCGCACACCCTCGCGCGTCAGCTCGTCGCGCACCCGCGCGGAGGGCGCGATGACGGCGTCCGCGCGCCGCGCGAAGCGCGCGCTCAGCGCGATCGCCGCGCGCTCGACCACCGCGCGGGAGAGCGGGACGTAGTGGGCGTACTTGTCGTAGCGCGTGTGATACGTGAACACGAGCGGCCGCCCGAGCCGGCGCGCCAGCCGCGCCGCCGCCGGACCGAGCAAAAACGGATGGTGCGCGTGGAAGACGTCGACGCCGAGGCCGCGCGCCTCGGCGGCGATGCCCCGTGCGAACGGGATCGCCAGCGGAAACTCCGGATACGTGGCGGCCGGGATCGACGGATAGCGCCGCACGCGGGGCGGATCGTCGACGGTGCCCCGGAACCGCGGGGCGAAGACCCACGCCTCGTGGCCGCGCGCCTCGAGGCCTCGCCGCAGCGTCTCGACGGAGATGGTGACGCCGCCGCAGAACGGAACGTAGTTGTTCGTGAAGAGCGCGACGCGCATGGGCGCGCTCACGCCTTGTTGTACTTCTCGAAGTCCTCCGGCTTGATGTTCTGCAGCCACTCCCGCAGCTGCTCCGGATCGTCGGTCTTCACGGGCTCCGCCGCTTCCTTGGCGACCTCCATCTTGCCGGCCTTCGGGAAGACTTCCTCCTCCACGAAGATCGGCGCGGCCACGCGCAGCGCCAGCGCGATGGCGTCCGAAGGGCGCGAGTCGACGGTGTACTCGGTTTCGCCGAGCTTGAGGTGCAGGACGGCGAAGAAGGTGTTGTCCTTGAGATCGGTCACGACGATCTTCAGCACCTGCGCCTCGAGCGACTCCAGGATGTTCTTGATGAGGTCGTGCGTCATCGGCCGTGGCGTCGGGATCTTCTCGAGTTCGAGCGCGATGGCGTTGGCCTCGAAGATGCCGACCCAGATCGGCAGCGAGCGCTTGTCGTCGTCGTCGCGCAGGATGATGATCGGCATGTTCGAGACCGGATCGAGCGCGAGTCCGCGCACTTTCATCTCGACGAGCATACGGCCTCCTCGGGCGCCGACTGGAGCGCGGCCCGCAAGCTGTGCGGCAGCACCTCGGTCACCCGGGCGTGGACGACGTCACCCACGCGGACGCGGCCGAGGCCGTCGAAGTTCACGACCCGATTGCAGCGCGTGCGGCCCGCGAGCTCCCCCGCGTTGCGCCGCGAGACGCCGTCGACGAGCACCTCCACCACCTGCCCCGCCAGCCGCGCGGCGCGCGCGGCCGTCACGCGATGGACGACCTCGAGCAGGCGCCGATTGCGGTCGGCCTTGAGCGCATCGGGGATCTGCTCGGGCATGTCGGCCGCCGGCGTGCCCGGCCGCCGCGAGTAGCGAAAGGCGAAGACGTTGTCGTAGCCCACACGCTCGACCATCTCGAGCGTCGTCTCGAAGTCTTCCTCCGTCTCCCCCGGGAAGCCGACGATGAGGTCCGTCGACAGCGCGATGTCCGGTACGGCGTCGCGGAGCGCATCGATGAGTACCAGATACTCGGCACGCGTGTAGCCGCGGTTCATCCGCTCGAGCACCCGATCACTGCCGGACTGCAGCGGCAGATGAAACCACTCGCACACCTTGGGCACGTCGCGCATCGCCGCGATCATCCGCGGCGTGAGGTTGTAGGGATTGGAGGTGGTGAACCGGATGCGCGCGAGGCCCTCGACGTCGTTCACGCGCCGCAGCAGCTCGGGCAGGTCCGTGGGCGGCGTGAGGTCGCGGCCGTAGGCGTTGACCGTTTGCCCGAGGAGCGTCACCTCGCGGCAGCCCTCGGCGACGAGCCCGCGCACTTCCGTGACGATCGCCTCGGGCGCATGGCTGCGCTCGCGGCCGCGTGTGCGCGGCACGACGCAGAACGTGCAGTGCTTCTCGCAGCCCTCCATGACCGTGACGTAGGCGCGCACGCGGTCGGCGGAGGGCGGACGCGCGGTGATCTTCACCAGCGGCGCCTCGCCCGTGTCGAGCACGTGGCGGCGCTCGGTGCGCGCGCGGTCGACCAGCTCGGCGACGCGAGAGACCGCGGCCGAGCCGAAGACGAGATCAACGTGCGGCGCGCGCTTCTGCACGGCCGTCTGCTGCAGCTGCGCCATGCAGCCCATCACGCCAAGCACGAGCCCCGGCTTGCGGGCCTTCAGTGCGCGCAGCTCGCCGAGCTTGGAGAACACCTTTTCTTCGGCCTTCTCGCGGATGGCGCACGTGTTGACGAGGATCAGATCGGCGTCGGTCTCGTTTTCGGTGAGCTCGTACCGGTGCTCGCGCAGCAGGCCCGCGACCCGCTCGGAGTCGTACTCGTTCATCTGGCAGCCGTAGGTGATGACGTGTAACTTCGCCATGCGCGGGTCCAGGAAATCCTTGTGTGACGCTGGCTTGAACCGTATCACCCGCTCATAGGCAAGTCAAACAAGGGACGTCGGGGGAGCGGCGGCGCTCCCCCGAAGCGTCGGACCGGCCGGCGCCCGGTCGCGCGGCTAGTCGATTTCCTCCGGACGGCCGCCGGCGCGGGCCGCGGCAGGCTTGGCGCTGCCGTGTCCGTTGGCGCCGTTTTCCGTGAAGGTCAGCGGCGGCTTGACCTCGAACTGGCGCTCGAGCCGTGCGCGGCGCTCCTTCCAGCCCTCCTGGTACTCGAGCTCGTCTTCGTGCAGCGTCGCCGGCTGCTTGACGCCGTGCGCGTGGCGGAACTGGATGGCGAGCTGCGAGGCGGTGCGGCGCACCTCGTCCCACGGGGTGCCGAGCGAGAACTGATCCGAGATCGCGCCGATGCGGCCCGTGTGGATGTTGCACGACAGCGTGATGGCGGAGAGGATCGGCCCCGACCAGTACGACGTCTGCGAGTTGATCGGCATCGGCAGGATGTGCAGGTTGTGGCTGCCACGGCAGTCGCCTGCGACCATCGGCGCCGTCGCCCACGGCGAGGTGATCTCGCCGGGCGCCGGCCAGTCGCCCTGCGCAAACGCGAGCAGCACCGGATCGTCCTTGCCGCCGTAGGTGAAGCCCTTCTTCGTCTTGATGTTGTGCAGCCGCTCGGCCGAGCAGATGTAGCCGAGCTGATCGCGCTCGCCCTTTTCGCTGCGGCTCCAGATGCGCGCGATCACGAAGCGCGAGGAGCGCGTGAGCCCCTCGATGTCGTAGAGGTCTTCGGGCGCGCGGAGCGTGATGACTTTCTCCTGCAGTCCCTTGGCGAGCTCCTCCATCTTGCCGTCGAGCGCCTTGGGATCGCGCGGATGCGCGCCGGCCTCGATGGCCTGCGCCTTGGTGTCGAGGTCGACGATCTCGAAGATGTAGCCGCGCTTCATCTTCGACGATGCGATGATCAGACCGGTGTTGAAGCGCGGCAGCATGTAGGCGCCGGTGGCATAGTGGTTGAACGCCATCGGCTCGGTCTTGTCGGCGAAGGACACCAGCACCGTCTGCGACGGATTGTCCTTGCGCACCGGGAACGGCAGCGCGACGGTGGCCGGCCCCGCCCCACGCAGGTTGCCGGTGAACGCGTCGGCGACGAGGTCCTGTCCCGGCCCATACAGTCCGAGCTCGGCGGCCTTGGAGGCCCCCTCCTGCAGCGCGTCCCACATGAGCTCGTCCACCACCGACATGTCGACGGACTCGGCCATGATGCCGGTGACCGCGCAGTCGTCGCCCGTGTGCGTCACCATGAGCGACGTGAAGATCGGCTCGCCGCGGTACCCATTGTTCTCGAGCACGAACTTCGCGATGACCGACTTGACCTCGTCCGCGGCCACCACGTGCCCCCCGACGCCACCCACGTCGGCTTTGGTGGCCTTGATGAAGCGCCGGACGAGCGCCGGGTTCTTCGCGAACACGTACGACTTGTAGGAGAAGATGTTCGGCGTGTTCGTGACCGGGATCTTTTCCGCGACCGTGATCGGCAGGCCGTCGAGCTCGTTGCGGGATTGGTGGTAGGCGTCCATCGCGACCGACTTGCCGTCGCCATACCGTCGTGCGGCCATTGCTCGCCTCCCTTGGCGTGGTGGGGGGTGGGAATTGCCTGTCGAGCGGAAGGATATCGGGGTAGACTTGGCCCGTCAAGCAAGAACTTGACGACGATGAAATTAATTTCTCAGCCCTCCCGCGAAGTCCGGCAGATGGTCCAGTGCTTGGAGCTGTACTACAAGCAGGGCCGGAGCCAGAAGGACATCGCCGTCGCGCTCGGTGTGTCGGCGGCCACGGTGTCGCGCCTGCTCAAGCGCGCGATGGACGATGGTCTCGTGCGTGTGGAGCTCGACCTGCCGCGCACGGAGGAGCTCGAGTCCGGGCTCGTGCAGACGTACGGGCTGCGCGAAGCGGTGGTGGTGGCCTCCGGCGGTCGCGGGGATCTGCGCGCCGAACTCGGCGCGGCGGCCGCGGCCTACTTCGAGAAGGTGGCCGAGAACGGCATGCGCATCGGGCTGTCGTGCGGCTTCACGCTCTATCACACGATTCACTCGCTCCGCGAGCGGCGCTTCCGCGACCTCGTGCTCTACCCGCTCTCGGGCGAGAGCACGCTGAAGCTCGTGGACATCTTCTCCAACACGCTCGTCGGCATGATGGCCGCGAAGTACCGCCCGCACGTGCGCGCGTATGCGCTGCCCGTGCAGCATCTGCTCTCGCTCAACCAGATCGAGCGCGAGCGGCGACGCCTGCTGCGCGACCCCGAGGTGCGCTCCATCTACGACGCCGCGCAGGACGTCGACATCGCGCTGGTCGGCGTCGGCGTCATCGCCGAGCAGACGCCGGGCTTCTGCTCACTGGCGGAGTCCTACGGCGTGAGCGTCAAGCGGCTGCGGCAGCTCGGCGTGGTGGGTGAGATCAACTATCAGCCCTTCGACGCCGACGGCCGCGTGGTCGACCGGCCCGAGCTGCGCGCGCTCTCACGGCGGCTCCTGTCGGTGGAGGCGGATCGGCTGCAAGCGCTGTCGCGCCGCGACGACCGCTCGGTGATCGCCGTCTCCGGCGGTAAGGCGAAGGTCGAGGCGCTGCGCGGCGCGCTGGCCGGCCGCTTCATGAACGTCCTCGTCACCGACGAGGACGCCGCCATCGCGCTGCTGCGCCGCTAGTCGCTCAGCGAACGGGGCCGGGCGTGGACGCCTCTTCGAAGGCGCCCATGCGACGGAACTTCTCGTAGCGCTCGGTGATCAGGACCTCGCGCGACTTGCCCTTGAGCTCGGCCAGCTGATCGCGCAGCACCGCGCGGAGCGTGGCCGCCGCGCCGTCCCAGTCGCGATGCGCGCCGCCGACCGGCTCCGGCACGATGCCGTCGATGACGCCCAGGCGCAGCAGCTCCGGCGCCGTCGTGCGCATCGCCTCCGCGGCTTCGGGCGCGCGCCCTGCATCGCCCCAGAGAATCGCCGCACAGCCCTCCGGCGAGATCACCGAGTACACGGCGTACTCGAGCATCAGCACGCGGTTGCCCATCCCGATGGCGAGCGCGCCGCCGCTGCCCCCCTCGCCCGTGACCACCGAAATGATCGGCGTCGGCAGCGACGCCATGCGCCGCAGATTCCGCGCGATGGCCTCGGCCTGGCCGCGCTCCTCGGCGCCGAGCCCGGGATACGCGCCCGGCGTGTCGATGAGCGTCACCACGGGCTTGCCGAATTTCGCGGCCAGCTCCATCAGGCGCAGCGCCTTGCGATAGCCCTCGGGATGCGGCATGCCGAAATTGCGCGCGATCTTCTCGCGCGTGTCGCGGCCCTTCTGGTGACCGATCACGACGACAGACTGGCCCTCGAAGCGGGCGAGCCCGCCCACGATCGCGGGGTCGTCGCGGAACAGGCGGTCGCCGTGCAGCTCGGTGAATTCCTCGAGGAGCAGCTTGCACCAGTCGCGCGTGTGCGGACGCTTGGGGTGGCGCGCGAGCTGCGTGCGCTGCCAGGGCGTGAGGCCGGCGTACGTCCGCTGGCGCTGCCGGTCCAGACGCTCCTGCAGGCGCGCGATCTCGTCGGCCTGCGCGGGGTCGTCGCTCGCCTGCAGCTCGGCGATGCGGATTTCCAGCTCGAGCAGCGGCTGCTCGAAATCGAGCGCGTCAGGCATAGTCGATCGTCAGCGCGGAGGGACCGAGCAACGCTTCGACCTCGCTTACCAGCGCGGGCGTGGCGTCGACCGAGAATCCGCGCGAGCGCACCACCACCTCCTGCCCGCCGAGCACGACGTGCACGAAGACGGGGACGCCGCCGGGGTGGGCCTCGCAAATGGTGCGCAGCGCCGCCAGCCGCGCCTGTGGGTCGGCGCCGGCAATGACCCGGATGCGGCAGGCACCAGGCTCGCCGCCGCTGGTGCGCGCGCGCGGCACGCCGCCGAGCGCCTGCTCGAGCAGCCGCACGTCGTCGGCAAGAATGACGCGGCCCTTGTCACCGTCGTCGATGCGTCCGCGCACGACGAGCGGCTCGCGCGAGCGCAGATACGGCGCCGCCGCCTTGAACGGCTCGGGAAATACCGTCACCTCCACCGTGCCTGCCATGTCCTCCAACGTGGCGAACGCCATGCGGTTACCGCTCTTCGTCGCCGTCTCCTTGAGGGCGGCCACGTGGCCCAGCAGCGTCACGCGCGCGCCGTGGCTGCGCGTCGCGAGATCCGCCGACGTGGTCACGCCGAGCGAGTCGATGACCGACGCGTACTGCGCGAGCGGGTGGCCCGACACGTAGAAGCCGAGGACCTCCTTTTCGTACGCAAGCCGCTGGTCGTCCGGCCACTCCGCGATGATCTCGGGCGGCTCACGACGCGCGGGCGCCGCCGCCGGCGGAATGAGCGCGTCGAAGAACGACCCCTGCCCCTCGTTGCGATCCCGCTGCACGCGCTGGCCCGCGTCGAGCGCGGCGTCCGTCTGCGCGAGCAGGTGCGCGCGCGGGAGCGCGAGCGAGTCGAAGGCGCCCGCCTTGATCAGCGACTCGATCACGCGCCGGTTGACCATGCGCAGGTCCACACGCGTGCAGAAGTCGTCCAGCGTCTTGAACGCGCCGTCCGCCGCGCGCGTGGCGAGGATGGATTCCATCGCCGACTCACCGACGTTCTTGATCGCGGCCAGCCCGAAGCGGATCGTGTCGCCGGCGACGCTGAACTGCACGGCCGAGACGTTGACGTCCGGCGGCGACACCGTGAGGCCCATCGCGCGGCATTCCTCGATGTACTTCACGATCTTGTCGGTGTCGCCCATTTCCGAGGTCAGCAGCGCGGCCATGAACTCGACGGGATAGTTCGCCTTGAAGTACGCCGTCTGGTACGCGACGAGTGCGTACGCGCCCGCGTGAGAGTTGTGGACCGCGATGCCGTTGGCGATGAAGCTCGCCGCGTCGGGGACCTCGAAGTCGTACGTCGGCTCGGTGCCCTCGAGGACGTACCCAGTCGGGGCCGACCACGCGATCGGCGTCTGCATGCTCGTGAGATCACCGCCGCGACGCCGGACGGCCACGCGCTCGAAGGCGGCGGCGACCGAGTCGAAGACGGCGACGGCGTCGTCGGTCGCGAGCTTTTCGGCGTTGACCCAGCCGCGACGCGTGAAGATCGGATGATCCGGGGTGCACCGCACCGCGAGGCCGTTGGCGAGTGTGAGACGCCCAACGGGGCGCACGCCGCTGGGGCGCACGCCGCACGCGCGATGCGGACCGTCTTTGGTTGCGACGAGGTCGCCGTCGCGGATGGCGGTGATCGGCTTGCGGGTGCCGTCTGCCATCTCGATCCACGTGTCGGCGGCCAGACACTTGTTGAAGCCGTAGCCCGCGAACTTCTCCATCAGCTCCCAGACGCGCTCGGCCTTCGCCGCGCTGGTGCCGCGCTCGACGCAGCCCGCCAGGAATTTGTCGCGCTGCTTCGCCATGAGATCGCGGTCCTTCTTGCCCATGGCGCGGCGGAGCGTGTCCGCCTCGCCCATGGTGAAGCCCGCCATCTCGGAGGCGATCTGCATGATCTGCTCCTGGTAGACCATGATCCCGTACGTTTCGCGCGTGAACTTCTCCATCGCCTGATGCTCGTACGTGATCTTGGCGCGACCGTGCTTGCGCGCGATGAAGTCGGGGATCAGGTCCATCGGGCCCGGGCGATAGAGCGAGACCATCGCGATCAGGTCTTCCAGGCGCTCCGGCTTGAGGCCGCGCAGCGCCTCACGCATGCCCGACGATTCCAGCTGGAACACGCCGAACGTCTTGGCGTCCGTCAGCATCGCGTAGGTCTTGCCGTCGTCCAGCGGCAGCGCGTCAAAGTCGATGTCGATGCCGCGCGACTGCTTGATGAGGGCGGCGGTGTTGGCGAGCACCGTCAGCGTGCGCAGGCCCAGGAAGTCCATCTTGAGCAGACCGAGCTTCTCGATCGGGCCCATCGCGTAGCCGGTGATCAGCTCGGGCCGCTTGGGATCCTTGTAGAGCGGCACGTGCTCGTCGAGCGGCTCGTCGGAGATCACGACGGCCGAGGCGTGCACGGAGGCGTGGCGCGTGCACCCTTCCAGCGTCCGCGCGATGGCCCACAGCTCGCCGACGCTCTCCTGCCCTTTGACCATGTCGGCCAGCGGCGGCGACTTCTGGTAGGCGTCGTCGAGCGTGATGTTGAGTGGGAAGTTGGGCACGAGCTTGGCGATGCGATCGACCTCGGTGTAGGTCATGCCGAGCACGCGTCCCACGTCGCGGATCGCGGCCTTGGCGCCGAGCGTCCCGAACGTGATGATGTGCGCCACCCGATCGCGGCCGTACTTGTCCGCGACGTAGCGGATCACCTCGTCGCGGCGGTCGTCCGCGAAGTCGATGTCCATGTCCGGCATCGAGATCCGCTCTGGGTTCAAGAATCGCTCGAACAACAGCCCGTAACGCATTGGGTCGATGTTCGTGATCCCCAGGCAGTAGGCGACCAGCGAGCCGGCCGACGAGCCGCGGCCGGGCCCCACCGCGATACCGCGCTGCCGTGCGTAGTGGATGAAGTCCCAGACCACGAGGAAGTAGCCGGCGAACCCCATCTTTTCGATGACGGCCAGCTCGTGGGCGAGCCGCGCCTCGATGACGTCGCCGGGGTTGGCGCCGTACCGGCGGCGCAGTCCCTCGCGCGCGAGGTGCTGGAGGTACGTCTCGAGCGTGTGGCCGTCGGGCACGACGTACTTCGGCAGGTGGAAGCGCCCGAAGTCGAGGGTCAGGTTACAGCGCTCGGCCACCGCGAGCGTGTTGCGGCACGCCTCAGGGATTTCCGCAAAGACGAGCGCCATCTCCTCGGCGGACTTGACGTAGAACTCCTCGGTCGAGAACTTCCAGCGGTCGGGATCGGCGAGCGTCGAGCCGGTCTGGATGCACAGCAGCGCTTCGTGCGCGCGTCCGTGACCGGCTTCGAGATAGTGCGAGTCGTTGGTCCCAGCAACCGGCGCGCCGATGGACTTCGCGATCTGCAGCGTCTCGGCGGTCACCCGTGCCTGCTCGGGAATGCCGTGCGCCTGGACCTCCATGTAGTAGTGATCACGACCGAAGACGTCCTGATACCAACCCGCCGTCTGACGGGCCTTCGCCATGTCGCCCGCGGTGAGCGCACGGGAGACCTCCGAGTTGAGGCAGCCGGACAGCACGAGCAAGCCGTCGGCGTGCGCGGCGAGCAGGTCGCGGTCCACGCGCGGCTTGTAATAGAAGCCGTCGAGATAGGCCTTGGAAACGAGCTTGATGAGGTTCTTGTAGCCGGCGAGATCGCGCACGAGCACCGTGAGGTGGTTGGCGCCCTCGTAGCCGCCGTCCTGCGAGCCGCGCTCGGTGTGCTTGCCCGGTGCGACGTAGAGCTCGCAGCCGAGGATCGGCTTGATGCCGGCCTTCTGCGCGGCGAGATAGAAATCGATGCCGCCGAAGAGGTTGCCGTGATCGGTGAGCGCGATCGCGGGAAACTTGAGGTCCTTGGCCTTCTTGACGAGCTTTTCGAGCTGGGCGGCGCCGTCCAGCAGGCTGTACTCGGAGTGGACGTGGAGGTGGACGAACTCGGCGTGCTGCACGAGGCCCGCTTACTCCAGCTCGATGGTGGCCGGCGGTTTGTTGGTCACGTCGTAGAGCACGGCGTCGACGCCCTCGAGCTCGCCGAGTGCCTGCGCGAGCTCACTGACGACCGGGCCCGGCAGCCGCGCGAAGTCGGCGGTCATGCCGTCGCGCGAGTTCACCGGCCGCAGCACGATCGTCTCGCGCCCGGCCGTCGCGCCGAGCGGCAGCATCGCCACCGGCATCTGCCAGATCGCGTCGTAGAGCCGACGCGCGCGCACGATGCGGGTGACGAGCGCGTCGGCTGCACGCAGGAGCGCGATCCGCTCGCGCGTGAGCGCCGCGGAATGAATGGCGAGGCGAGTGAACGGTATGCCGGCGCGCTGAAAGATCACAGCGGCGACGCGGTTGATCGTGCGGTGCTCGTTGGTCACGCGGCGCGCGAAATCGCCCACCGCCGCGATGTCGTCGAACCCGGCGACCGCGAGCATCCGGGAGTAGCTCCGCTCGTCGCCCTGAACGCCGACCGTACGCACCGGAACGATCCACCCTTCGACGCCGGCGGGGAGCGACACCGTCGCCGGCTCCACGGCCGCACGCGCGTCGGCCGCCAGGCAGCGCACAGCCAGGCCGGGCCCCGGGAACGGATGGCGCCAGACGACCTCGTGCGGCAGCCCGAGCTCCTCGCCGAGCACGCGGACCTCGTCCTTGTAGAACTCGACCAGCGGCTCGATGACGCGGCCGGCGTCGATCAGCGCCTGCACGCGCTCGACGCGGTTGTGGTGCGTCTTGATCTTTGCGGCGTGCTTGGCGCCACCGGACTCGATCGTGTCGGGATAGATCGTTCCCTGCCCGAGCAGCCACTCGCTCTCACGCAGCCCGAGCCGCGCGAACTCGTCCTCCTGCACGGTCAAAAACGTCTCGCCGATGATCGCGCGCTTGTCTTCGGGATGCGTCACGCCGGCGAGCCGCCCGAAGAAGTCCGCGCTGCGGTCGGCCAGTCGCACGGCGCGGTCGCCGAGCGTGCTGCGCAGATACTGCATCGCCTCGGCGTCGCCATCACGCATGAACCCCGTGTCGACGTAGAGGCCAAGCACACGCTCGGGCCCGAGCGCGCGCGCGCACAGCGCGAAGGCAACCGTCGAGTCCACGCCGCCGCTGATCAGGAAGAACACCTTGCGATCGGCCGCCACGCGCCGAATGTCCGCCACGACGTGCTCGACGCGCGCACGCGGATCCCAGTCCTCGCGGCAGCCGCAGATGTCGAAGACGAACGTGCGGTAGATCTCGGTGCCGTGCTCGGTGTGCACGACCTCCGGATGGAACTGCAGACCGAAGAGCCGGCGACCGGCGTGCTCCATCGCCGCGACCTTGCAGTCATCGGTCTCGCCGGTGATCACGAAGCCCGGCGGCACGTCGACGACCGTGTCCCCGTGGCTCATCCAGACTGTGAACTGGCGAGCCGGAAGCCCCCGAAAGAGCCGCCCTTCTCCGGCGTGCAGCGCCGCCCGGCCGTACTCCTTGGTCGTGCCCGGCTCGACGCGACCCGCGAGATCGCGGGCGAGCAGCTGATGGCCGTAGCAGATGCCGAGGATGGGCACGCCGAGCTCGTAGACGGCGCGATCGACGGCGGGACTCTCGGGTGTGGTGACGCTCGCCGGGCCGCCGGAGATGATGATCCCGCGCGCACCGCGGAGCTCACTGGCAGGCCGATGCACGTCGGCGACGACCGCATGCACGCCCAGCTCCCGGATGCGGCGGGCGATGAGGTGGCAGTACTGCCCGCCCGCGTTGAGGACGACGATCTGATTCACGGGCGGTGCGGCCCTAGCGTGGACGCCCCAGCTTCTGGGCCTGCTGGAAGACCTTGCCCTCGGTCTTGATCGTGGGCGCGATGATGATCTCGGTCTGCTGCAGTTCGCGGATCGACTGCGCGCCCACCGAGCCCATGCAGGTGCGGATGGCGCCGACGAGGTTCAGCGTGCCGTCTTCCGTGAACGCCGGACCGAACAGGATCTGCTCCAGCGAGCCCGCGATGCCGACGCGGATGCGTGTGCCACGCGGCAGGTTCGCGTGCGGCGTGGCCATGCCCCAGTGATAGCCGCGGCCCGGCGCCTCGGTGGCCCGCGCGAACGCCGAGCCGATCATCACGGCATCGGCGCCGGATGCGAACGCCTTGCAGACGTCGCCGCCGGTCGTCATGCCGCCGTCGGTGATCACGGGGACGTAGCGGCCGGTCTTCTTGTAATGGAAGTCGCGTGCGGCGGCCGCGTCGGCCGTTGCCGTGACTTGTGGCACGCCGAGCCCCAGCACCTCGCGGCTCGTGCACGCGGCGCCGGGCCCGACGCCGATCAGCAGCGCGTCGGCGCCGACTTCCATCAGCTCGAGGCAGGCCTCATAGGTGACGACGTTGCCGATCACGACCGGGATGGCGAGCTGCTTCTTGAGCTTGCGCAGATCGACCGGCGTGTACTCGGTCGCGACGTGCCGCGCCGTCGTCACCGTCGACTGCACGACAAAGATGTCCGCACCCGCCTCCTGCGCGATCTGACCGAAGCGCTCGGCGCGCTGCGGAATCGACGAGACGACGGCGGGGCCGCCGCCCTTTTTGATCTCGCGAATGCGCTGATGGATCAGCTCTTCCTTGATGGGCTCGCTATAGATCGACTGGATGATCTTGGTCGCTTCTTCCTGGCTGGCCGAGACGATGCGGTCGAGGACGTCTTCGGGGTTGGCGTAGCGCGAGAAGATACCCTCGAGGTTCAGAACGGCAAGGCCGCCGTGGCGCCCCATCTCGACGGCGAGCTTGGGGCCGACGACGCCGTCCATAGCAGCCGCGATGATCGGAAGGCCGTAGCGCTGGCCACAGAGCTCCCACGAGACGTCGACTTCGTTGGGATTGACCGTCAGACTGCCGGGGACGAGGGCGATGTCGTCGAAACCGTACGCGACTCTGGCCTTGCGTCCCCGCCCGACCCACATCCCCATCGTCGTCTCCCTTGTCGTCTGCCTCGCCGCTTTGGCCCGACCCCAAATATAGGGAGGGCCGCTCTCGCCACCCACTAGATTTAGCGCAGTATAACGACGCGTCCCGGAGTGTGTCAACGACCGGAACGCGCCTCAGGTCGCCCGCGCGCGCTCCCAGGCCAGGCGCAGGCCTTCGAGCGTGAGGTGCTCGTAAACGTGCTGGATCGAAGGCGTTACGTCGGCGACGAGCGGCGCCAGGCCACCCGTGGCGACGATCGTCAGGGTGCTCCCCATCTCCGCGCGGATGCGCGCCACCATGCCATCCACCAGCGCGGCGAAGCCGTAGACGAACCCCGACTGGATGTTGGTCACGGTGTTGCGCGCGACGGCTTCCTTGGGCCGCGTGAGCTCGACGTTGAAGAGTCGCGCGGCGCGGCTCAGGAGCGCGTCGGCCGCCGTGCGGATCCCCGGGGCGATCGCGCCGCCGATGAACTCACGCTGTCCGTTGACGCAGTTGAATTTCGTTGCGGTCCCGAGGTCGATCACTACGAGGGGCGGCGCGTGGCGCGCGAGCGCGCCGATGACGGTGACGATGCGGTCGGCGCCGACCTCGCTCGGGTAATCGACGGCGAGGACGACGCCGCAATTCTCCGGCGTCACCGTGAACGCGGGCCGCCCGAAGTGGCTTTCGCTCATCGACTCGAGCGTCTGCTGCACCTGCGGCACGACGTTGGCGATGGCGACGCCGTCGATCTGGTGCGGTTCGATGCCGCGGCCGCGCAGCAGGCTGCCGATGAAGAGCCCGTACTCGTCGGCCGTCTGGTCGCGGCGGCTCAGCAGACGCCAGGCGGCGATGAGCTGTGCGCCGTCGTACACGCCGAGCTTGAGGTTCGTGTTGCCGACGTCGAGTGCGAGCAGCATCTCAGGCCACCCCGACCTCGCCGGCAACCACGCGGTGCCGACGCTCGCCGTCTTGCAGTACCAGCGCCCCGTCGACGTCGAGGTCGATGGCCACGCCGGTGATGCCGTCCACGGACACGCGGCGCCCGATCGTATCGGCGAGCGCCAGCCAGCGCCTGCGGATCGGCGCGAGCCCATGGGCCTCGAGCTGTGTCCGCCACCCATCGAACGCCTCGAGCAGCGCCGTCAGGACCGCGTCGCGATCCACCGCCCGCCCGGTTTCGAGGAGCACCGAGGTCGCGCGCGCCGCCAGCCCCGCGGGAAATGACGGCTGCGCGAGATTGATCCCGATGCCCACGGCAATGACGCCGCCCGCCCCGGCCGGGCCGGGCGCGCCGGCCGCCGGCATGCGGCTTTCGAGCAGGATGCCGGCAACCTTGCGGCCGCCGACGAGGACGTCGTTCGGCCACTTCAGGCGCGCGCCGAGACTCGCGACACGCGAGAGCGCGTCGGCGACGGACAGCGCGCTGACGAGTGAGTAGCCACCCCAGCGCCCGGGCTCCCCGCGCGGCCGCACCAGGATCGACGTCAAGAGACTGCTGCCCGGTGCGGCGTCCCACGCGCGCCCGCGGCGCCCGCGTCCGGCCGCCTGGTAGTCGGCCACCACGACGGTACGGTCCGTGGCGCCTTGTGCAGCGAGGTCGAAGATCGTGCTCTGCGTGGAATCCACGCGCTCGAGACGGACGATCGTCATTCCACCCATTCCAGGCTTGCGACGAGCTTCTCGCGCAGCGCCTGCTGCGCCGCGAGCTTTTCGCGCTCCTTCTCGACGACGTCGGCCGGCGCGCGCTCGGCGAACTCCGGGCGCGAGAGCTTGGCACGGCCGAACGCGATCGCTTCGTCGGCGCGCTTGATCTCCTTTTCCAGGCGCTGGCGCTCGGCGGCTAGGTCGACGACGCCCTCCAGCGCCACGTACAGTTCGGTGCCGCCGACCACGCCGAGCGCGGAGCTCCGCGGTCGGCTCGCGCGCGAATCGACGGTGAGCGTCGCCCGCGCCAGCGCCTGCACGAGCGGCGCGTGTTCGCTCAGCAGCGTGGCGTGCGCGCCCGCGGCCTTGGCGGTGACGGCGAGGGTCAGGCCCGGCGGCACGCGCATCTCGCCGCGGATCGTCCGGATGGCGGTGACCGCGCCCATCAGCACCGCCATGTCTCGCTCGGCCGCGGCGTCGATGTTGCGGCGCGCCGCGGTCGGATACGCGGCGATCATGATCGAGTCGCCCTCGTGCGGCAGGCGGTGCCACAGCTCCTCGGTGATGAACGGCATGACGGGATGCAGCAGCCGCAGCGTCGTCTCGAGCGTGGTGACCAGCGCGTGCTGTGTCGACAGACGTCGCGCGGGATCGTCGGCACGATACAGGTCGAGCTTCGCGATCTCCAGATACCAGTCGCAGAGCTCACTCCACACGAACTGGTAGAGCGCGGCCGCCGCGTCGCTGAAGCGATAGCTCGCCAGCGCGGCGCGGACGTCGCGCGTCGTCGCGGCCAGGCGGCTCGCGATCCAGCGCGCGGCGAGATCCGGCCGTGCGCGGCGCGCGGCGCGCGCGTCGTAGCCCTCGAGGTTGGAGAGCACGAGCCGCGAAGCGTTCCAGAGCTTGTTGGCGAAGTTGCGCGCGGCCTCCAACCGGTCGTCGGTGATCCGGACGTCGCGCACGCTCGGCGCGGCCAGGCCGGCCATCGTGAAGCGCAGCGCGTCGGTGCCGTACTTGTCCATGAGGCCGAGCGGGTCGACCACGTTGCCCTTCGTCTTCGACATCTTCTGGCCTTCGGGATCGCGCACGAGCGTGTGGATGTAGACGTCACGGAACGGCACCTGCCGCATCACGTGCACGCCGAACATCGCCATGCGCGCAACCCAGAAGAAGAGGATGTCGTAGCCGGTGACGAGCAGCGAGGTCGGGTAGAAGGTTTTCAGCTCCGGCGTCTTGTCGGGCCAGCCCAGCGTGGAGAATGGCCAGAGCCCCGACGAGAACCACGTGTCGAGCACGTCGGGATCCTGCCGCACCGGGCCCTTGCACTTTGGACATGCGGTGAGATCGGTGCGCGAGACGTGCACGGAGCCGTCGCGCTCGCAGTACCAGGCGGGGATGCGATGACCCCACCAGAGCTGCCGCGAGATGCACCAGGGCCGAATGTTGTTCATCCAGTGGTAGTACGTCTTGGTCCAGCTGCGCGGGATGATCCGGATCTTGCCGGTGCGGACGGCGGCGACGGCCTTGCGCGCCATCGGCTTGACGTTGACGAACCACTGCTTGGAGACGAGCGGCTCCACCACCGTCTTGCAGCGATAGCACACGCCGACGGCGTGACGGTACGGCTCGATGCGCTCGATGAGGCCGAGGGCCTGCATGTCCTCGACGATCTTCTTGCGCGTCTCGAACCGGTCCATGCCGGCGTACTTGCCCGCGGCCTCCGTCATCTTGCCGTCGAAGCCGATGACGGTCCGGATCGGCAGCTTGTGGCGCCTGCCGATCTCGAAGTCGGTGGGGTCGTGTCCGGGCGTGACCTTGATGACCCCGGTGCCGAACTTGGGGTCGACGGCGGCGTCGGCAACGACCTTCACCCGCACGGTGCCGTCGACGGACGGAATGTCGAGCGTCTTGCCGACGTACTTCTTGTACCGCTTGTCCTTGGGGTGCACGGCGAGGCCGGTGTCGCCGAGCTTGGTCTCGGGCCGCACCGTGCCGAGCGTCAGCGGACCGTACTTGATGTAGACGAACTCCGCGTCCTGTTCCTCGCGCTCGACTTCGAGGTCGGAGAGCACGGTCTGGCAGCGCGGGCACCAGTTGACGATGTAGTCGTCGCGGTAGATCAGCTTCTCGGTGTAGAGGCGCACGAAGACTTCGCGCACCGCGCGCGAGAGCCCTTCGTCCATCGTGAACCGCTCGCGCGACCAGTCGCACGAGGCGCCCAACCGGCGGAGCTGCCGGACGATCGCGCCGCCGGATTCCTCCTTCCACTGCCAGACGCGCCGCAAGAACTCCTCGCGACCGATGTCGAGCCGGAGCTTGCCCTCCGTCGCGAGCTGACGCTCGACGACGACCTGCGTGGCGATGCCCGCGTGGTCGGTGCCGGGCTGCCAGAGCGTGTTGAAGCCGTCCATCCGGTTGAGTCGAGTCATCACGTCCTGCAGCGTCATGTCGAGCGCGTGACCCATGTGCAGCGACCCGGTCACGTTGGGCGGCGGCATCACGATCGAATACGGCTTCTTCTTCGACGGCAGCTCGGGCCGGAAGTAGCCGTTCTTCTCCCAGATCGGATACCAGCGTGCCTCGACGGCGGCCGGTTCGTAGCGATCGGAGATGGCGTTTTCGCGAGACTCGTCGGTCATGCGCGGTGCGTCATTGTATCGAAGCGCGCGCCCGGAGAAAACCACGGGTTGCGCGTGCGCTCAGGGTGCTGGCGCGTGGTGCCGCTTATCTGTCGACCACGAGCACGGTCAAGGCGCCGGTTCGGTAGTCGTTGCAATCATTGCAGCACCGGCCCGGCGCCCGCGAGGTGCCAGCGCACGCCGCTGCGGCGGAACATCAGCGCCCAGGGCTGTCGATCCGCTGTCGTCGCGGCGATCGACACGCTCTCGCGCGGACTATCCGCGGCGTCGCACGCGGGCTCGGGCAGCAGCGCGGGCAGACGCGCGCGCAGCGCGGGATCGGGCACGACGGCAGCGAGCGTCGGCTCGTCGCGCTCGGCCAGCGCGCTGAAGAGACGCGCCACCGCCGTGTGCATCTCGCGATGCCACGCGTTGTGCTGCAGGCGGCTCACGCGCGTGAGCATGCCCTGCCCCGGCGCCAGCCGGTAGACGTCTTCCTGCTCGGTCTGTCCGTCGCAGCCCGGAGTCCAGCCCGGATAGTGCAGCTCGTAGCGCAAACGCACCTCGCCGCCCCTGACCACCCAGGCGCGCGCGTGAAGCCCCTCGGGAAACAGCGTCGCGGTCGACCACGTCACGCGCACGCCGTCGGCCTCCGCGCGTACGAGATCCACGCGGAGCGGCCGCGTGCCGCGTCCGGACGGCACACCTTCCCATGTGGCGATGAATTGCGGCTCTCCGGGCGCGGCGAGCGGCGTGATGCTCGGGCGGCCGTCGCGATAGAGCGTCGCGAGCAGCGCGGCCTCGTCCCGCAGCGGCCCGTACACGCGCACGCTGTTGCCGCCGCCGCCCTCCGTGAGCCGAAACGCCCCGACGACCAGACGTCCCAGCCGCGTCAGCCGAAACTGCGCGCCGCCCCACGCGTCGCCGAAGGCGTCGAGGCGGTCCTGCAGGAACTCGGGTGAGGCGAAGACACCGCCGGAGGCGAGGCTCTCGACGATCTCGTCGTCCAACAGCGCGTAGATGTCGCGGTACGTATCGGAGGGGTTGTCGGCTGCGAGATCGCCCAGGGCCAGGCGGGACGAGGCGAGCTCACGGAAGCGCTCCAGACGGTCGGCCGCGCCGCCGTTTCGTGCGCGGCTCGCCGCAGGCATGGTGGTCCCGGCGAGCATCACGAGGAGGGCGGCGACGACCAGCAGCGTCCGGCGCCGGCGTCGCGTCACGGGGGGTATGGTACAACAATCGCGTGAGGCTGCCAGCGGTGCGGGTGCTCGACCGCTACCTGATCACCGAGCTGGTCTCGCCGTTCGGCTTTGGTCTCGCGCTGTTCACGTTCTTCCTGGTCATCGACCGCATCTACCACCTGACCGAGCTGGTCGTCACCAAGGGCGTCCCCTTCCACCTGGTGCTGCTGCTGCTCGTTTACATGCTGCCGTCGTTCCTCGCCCATACGCTGCCCATGGCGCTGCTGGTCGCCGTGCTGCTGGCGGGCGGCCGGCTGGCCGGCGACCTGGAAGTCATCGCGTTCAAAGCCGCCGGCGTGAGCGTGCTGCGCCTGTTCCGCCCGGTCGTGGCGTCCGCCGCCCTGGTGGCGTCGGTCACGGCCGTGCTGACGCTCGTGGTGAATCCGATCGCCAGCGAGGAGTTCCAGCGGCAGCTCTTCCGGATTCTCCAGACGCGCGCCGTGAGCGGCGTGCAGGAGCGCGTGTTCAACGCCACCTTCGGCGACGTCATCATCTACGTCGAGGACGTGAGCCCGTCGCAGGTCGCGCTCCGCGGTCTGCTCGTGTCCGACGAGCGCGACCCGAAGATCTCGCGCATCATCACGGCGCGCGAGGGCCGTCTGCTGACCGACGAGGAGACGCGCCGGATCACGCTGCGCCTCATCAACGGTGCCGTCAACGAGGCCGACGTGCTGCCGGCCGGCCCGCCGCCCGGCTCGGGCGTGGAGCAAGGCCGTGCGGGCGGCGCCGCGGCGGCGTCGCGCTATCGCTACACGAACTTCGCGATGTACGACATGAGCCTGGCCGTCGACACGCCGCTGCGCGGCAGCACGCGGGCGGATAAGCCGGAGAAAGATCTCGGCCTCCGGGCGCTGATCGCGCGCATCGAGTCGCTCGCCCAGGACCCGCATGGTCGCGTGCCCTACGAGGTCGAGCTGCACAAGCGGTTCGCGTTTCCGGTGGCGGCGCTGGTGTTCGCGCTGGTGGCGTTTCCGCTCGCCGTGCGCTCGCACCGCGGCGGCCGCTCGATCGCCCTGGTCGGCAGCCTGGTGATCCTCGTCTCGTACTACCTCGTGATGACCTCGCTCGAGGGCTTTGCCTTGCGCGAGCGGCTCCCGGCCTGGGCCGCCATCTGGACGCCGAACATCGTCTTCGCGGCGATCGGCCTGACGCTGCTCGTCATCACCGCGCTCGAGTGGCGGTCGCCGCCGGTGACGTTTGTCTGGCGCGCCGTAGCCGCCGCGCGCGGCCTTCTCGCGGGCCGCACGGCGGCTGAATCGCCGCGCGTCGGGCGCGGGCCGACGGACTCGACCCACATCCTCGATCGCTACCTGATCCGCGAGTTCCTGGCCTTCGTGGGGATCGGGCTCGGCGTGGCCGCCGCGCTCTACGTGATCGTCGACCTGGGCGACACGCTCAACCGATTCCTGCGCGTCAAGCCACCGCTGCTGTACATCATCGAGCACTTCGTCTACCGCCTGCCGGCGGCGCTGCACCAGGGCCTGCCGGTCATCATGCTGGTGGCGACGATCTTCCTCTTTCTCTCACTGAGCCGCTTCCACGAGCTCACCGCAATGAAGGCGGCGGGCATCAGCCTCTATCGCGTGAGCGCGCCGGTGCTCCTCATGGGCCTGTCCTTTGCGGTGAGCGCGATGCTGTTCCAGGAGCTATTCCTGCCCCGTCTGAACGAGCTCGGCGAGGAGGTGGACCGCGTGAAGATCCGCGGTCAGCTGCCGCGGCACCTGCAGTCCCGTCAGCGGCTGTGGCTGCGCAGCGCCGACAGCCGCTTCTATCGCGTGGAGCTCCTGAGTCCGCAGACGAACGATCTCTACGGAGTGACCGTCCTCGAGGTCGATCGCCAGTTCCGCCTGCTCAATCGTCTGGACGCGCGGCAGGCGCATTGGACCGAATCGGGCTGGGAGCTGAGCGACGGCGCTTTTCGCGAAATCGAGGCGGGCGGCACGGTGCAGACGGTGCCATTCACGCTGACCGCACTGAATCTCACCGAGGAGATCGACGAGTTCACGCGGATCCACAAGGACTTCGAGTCGATGAGCTACTGGGAGCTGCGCGACTACGTCGCGCGTCTGGAGGCGGCGGGCTTTCAGGCCAAGAAATATCTCGTCGCGCTCTACTCCAAGCTGTCCTTTCCGCTCGTGAACCTCGTCATGGTGCTCGTCGCCATTCCGTTCGCGCTGCAGTCACCGCGCGGCGGACGCCTGTTCGGGGTGGGCCTGGCCATCGCGATCATGGCCGGCTACCTGGTCGTGCATTACGTGGCGCTGGCGTTCGCCCGCGCGGACCTCCTGCCGCCATTCGTCGCCGCGTGGACCGCCAACGTCATCTTCCTCGGCATCGGCATGTCGCTGTTCTTGCGCGCGCGCACGTAGCGCGGCCGACGCGCGGGGTCAGGCGTCGCGCGCGGCGCGCGGGCGGGTCGCCGCCCACGCGACTGCCGCGAAGATCGCGGAGGGCAGCCACACCCACACCGCTTCGCTCGCAAGAACGTCGACGCCGCGCGCGCTGAGGAAGCGCCGCACACCGAGCGGCGAGACCGCGATGGGCCGCCACGGCAGATAGTAGCGCTCGGCGTCGAACGGTGCCCAGAACGCCACGCCGATGCCGCCGTCGGTCATCGCGTCGAGCACGCCGTGTGACGCGGTGGCGAGGAATAGGTAGAGCCAAAGCCGAAGCCGGGTGCCACGCGGTACGAGCAGCGGCGCGAGCACGGCCGCCAGCGCGGCGGCGAACGCCAGCGAGTGCGTCAGGCCGCGATGGCCCAGGAGCGAGCCGAGCGGTACGCCAAGCCAGACACCGAGCACGTCGGCATCCGGCGCCATGGCGCAGAGCGCGCCGGCCCAGGCGACGCGCGCTGGCCATGGCGCCTGCCGGAATGCGCGCCCGAGTGCCCACGCGGCCACGGCGTGGGACATGACCGTCGGCATGCGCGCCGGCGGCGATCGGTCAGCGCGCGCCGGACAGCGCGCGCAGCGCCTCTTCCAGCCGCTTCTGCTCGGCGCCATAGGCCGCCCAGTCGCCGCGGCGCACCGCCTCCTGCGAGCGCGTCCACGCCTCCCACGCGCGCTGGGCCGCCGCGCGGTCGACGCCCGCCGCC
>JBKOZH010000232.1:0-12026 GCA_046725765.1 Candidatus Methylomirabilota bacterium
AGATCATGGGAGGGCAGGCCTACGACATCACCATCGACCTCGGCATCGGGCGGGGCGAGGAGCGCGTCTGGACCTGTGACCTGAGCGAAGAGTACGTGCGGATCAACGCGAAGTACACGACCTAGGCTGTCATCACGCACGTCGCGCGCGATTCGGTCGGCGCCAGAAGGCGCCGCAGCGCGGCGGAGGAAAAACCGAAGGAGGACGAATGGCCGCGCTAACGATGAAGGAGCTGCTCGAGGCCGGAGTGCACTTCGGCCATCAGACGAAGCGCTGGAATCCGAAGATGCAGAAGTACATCTTCGGCGAGCGCAACGGGATCTACATCATCGATCTGCAGAAGACGCTCAAGAAGTTCCGCGAGGCGTACGCGTTCGTACGTGACCTGGCCGCCGGGGGCGGCAGCCTGCTGTTCATCGGCACCAAGAAGCAGGCGCAGGACACCGTGCTCGAGGAGGCCACGCGCTGTGGCGGGTTCTACGTGAACCAGCGGTGGCTCGGCGGCACGCTGACGAACTTCGCGACGATCCGCAAGTCCATCGCGCGTCTCAAGAAGCTGGAGGAGATGAAGGAGACGGGCGAGTTCGAGCGGGTGCCGAAGAAGGAAGCGCTCGAGCTGGATCGCGAGCGCGAGAAGCTCGAGAAAGCGCTGATCGGCATCAAGATGATGGAAACGCTGCCATCGGCGGTCTTCATCATCGATCCGCGCAAGGAGAAGATCGCGGTGGCCGAGGCGCAGCGCCTGGGCATCCCGATCGTGGCGATTGTCGACACCAACTGCGACCCCACCGGCATCGATTACGCCATTCCCGGCAACGACGACGCCATCCGCGCCGTCCGGCTGATCACCTCCCGCGTCGCCGACGCCGTCAACGAGGGCCGCGGCACGCTCGGCAAAGACGAGGGCTCGGGCGGCGAGCCGGCCGAAGGCGAAGACGAGGACAAGGCGATGGCGAGCGCCGAGGCGGAGGTGTTGTGATGGCCGCCGACGCCAAAACGGTGATGGAGCTGCGCGAGCGCACAGGCGCCGGCGTGATGGACTGCAAGGCGGCGCTGACCGCGTCCGACGGCAATCTCGACGCGGCCGCCGAGTACCTGCGAAAGAAGGGGCTCGCCGACGCCAAGAAGCGCGAAGGCCGCGAGGCGAAGGAAGGTCTCGTGCACGCCTACCTGCACCCCGACGGCAAGCTGGGTGCTCTGGTCGAGATCAATTGCGAGACCGACTTCGTGGCCAAGACCGACGCGTTCCGCGAGCTCGTGCGCGACCTCGCCATGCAGGTCGCCGCCACCAATCCCGGCTACGTCGCGCGCGAGGACGTGCCGGCGGCGGTGCTGGAGAAAGAGCGCGAGATCTACCGCGGCCAGATGGCCGACCAGAAGAAGCCCGCCCAGGTGCTCGACAAGATCGTCGAGGGCAAGCTCGAGAAGTTCTTCGCCGATCAGTGCCTGCTCGAGCAGGTCTTCATCAAGGACGCGGGCGGCAAGACGAAGATCAAGGATCTCGTCGACCTCACGAACTCCAAGACCGGCGAGCGGATCGTCGTCAAGCGCTTCGCACGCTTCAGGATCGGAGGCTGAGCCCGTGACGGCGGCAGCGGCCGCCGGACGCCCCGTGTATCGGCGCATCGTGCTGAAGCTCTCCGGCGAAGCGCTGGCCGGGAGCCAGGGCTACGGCATCGATCCGCCGGTGCTCGACCGCGTCGGCGCCGACCTCCGTGAGGTCATCGATCTCGGCGTGCAGGTCGCGATCGTCATCGGTGGCGGCAACATCTTCCGCGGCATCGCGGCCAGCGCGGCCGGGATGGACCGGGCCACCGCCGACTACATGGGCATGCTCGCCACCATCATCAATGCGCTGGCGCTGCAGGACGCGCTCGAAAAGGCGGGGCTGCAGACGCGGGTGCTGTCGGCCATCGAGATGCGCGCGGTGGCCGAGCCCTACATCCGCCGGCGAGCGATTCGGCATCTCGAAAAAGGGCGCGTCGTCATCTTCGCGGCGGGCACCGGCAACCCGTTCTTCACCACCGACACCGCCGGCGCGCTGCGCGCGGTGGAGATCGGCGCCGACGCCATCATCAAGGCCACCAAGGTGGATGGCATCTACTCCGCCGATCCGAAAAAGGACCCTACCGCGCGCCGTATCGACAAGGTCAGCTACATCGAGGTCTTGAACCGGGGCCTCGGCGTCATGGATACCACCGCCATCTCGCTCTGCATGGACAACAAGCTGCCTATCGTCGTGTTCGACCTCACGGAGCCGGGCACCATGAAGCGCCTCGTGCTCGGCGAGCCCGTCGGCTCGATCGTGTCGTCGTCGGCGGGGTAAGGAGGAGACGGCATGCAAGCGGTGCTGAAGGATCTCGACACGCGCATGAACGGGGCCCTCGAGATGCTCGCCCGCGAATTTGCGGGCGTACGAACGGGACGAGCCTCTACAGCCCTCCTCGACACGATCCGCGTCGAGTATTACGGCAACCCGACGCCCATCAGCCAGATGGCCTCGGTGTCGGTGCCCGACGCCCGCACGCTCACGATCCAGCCGTGGGAGGCGGCGCAGCTCAAGGAAATCGAGAAGGCCATCATGAAGTCCGATCTCGGCATCCAGCCGGTGAACGACGGCAAGCTGATCCGTCTCACGATGCCGACGCCGACCGAGGAGCGCCGCAAGCAGCTGGTCAAGAGCGTGCACAAGATGGCCGAGGACGCGCGCGTGGCCGTGCGCAACGTGCGCCGCGAAGCCAACGACAAGCTCAAGGCGCTCGCCAAGGACAAGAAGGCGCCGATCACCGAGGACGAGGAGCGCCGAGGGCACGACCAGATCCAGAAGACCACCGATAAGTTCATCGCCAAGATCGACGAGCTCCTGAAAAAGAAGGAGCAGGAGATCATGTCGTTCTGATGGCCGTCACCGCCGAGTCGGCGCTTCTCGAATCCGTCCGCGCGCAGCCGGTGCCCGCGCACGTCGCCGTCATCATGGACGGCAACGGGCGCTGGGCGACGCAGCGCGGACTGCCGCGCGTGGCCGGCCACCGCGAGGGGGTGAAAGCGGCGCGCGCGATCGTGCGGGCCGCCGACGCGGCGGGGCTGCGGTTCCTGACCCTGTACGCATTCTCGACGGAGAACTGGAACCGTCCCGAGGACGAAGTCTCGATGCTGATGCGGTTGCTCGAGGAGTCGATCTACGACGAGCTGCCGCAGCTCATGGACAACAACGTGCGCCTGCGGGTCATCGGGCGCACGGCCGGCGTACCGGTGCCGGTCCGCCGGGGGCTCGACCACGTGGAGCGTGAGACGCGCGACAACACCGGCCTCACGCTGCTGGTGGCCTTCAACTACGGCGGCCGCGACGAGCTGCTCGACGCGTTTCGGGTGCTGGCGCGGCGCGTGCAGGCTGGCGAGCTCGCGCCCGACGCCGTGTCGGAAGCGGATATCAGCCGGGCGCTCTACACCGAGGGGGTGCCCGATCCGGATCTGCTGATCCGTACGAGCGGTGAGATGCGCGTGTCGAATTTCCTGTTGTGGCAGATCGCGTATACGGAGCTATGGGTGACGCCGACGCTCTGGCCCGACTTCGGCCCCGCCGATCTCTATCGCGCCATCGCCGACTACCAGCGCCGCGACCGGCGCTTCGGGGGGGTGTGACGTGGCCCTGCCCACGAGCGTCGCGCTCGACACGCCGCGGAGATCGGGCGTGCTGAAGCGTCTGCTGAGCGCGCTGGTGCTGCTGCCCGTGTTCTTGCTCATCGTCGTCAAGGCGCCGGGATGGATGTTCAACACGCTCGTCGTCATCGCGAGCGCGGCGGCGCTGTGGGAGGTGGCGCGGCTCTTCGAGCAGGCGGGCCGGCCGGTGGATCGCGGCCTGGCCCTCATCGCGGGCGCCGGGGTGACCGCGTCGTTCGCGGCCTCGCGGATGCTCGAGCCGCTGGCGCTGCCGGCCTTCAGCCTGCTGATGGCGGTCCTCGCGGTCGTGTCGGCCCCGGTGTGGCGCGGCACGCCGGACGTGACGCGCTCGGCGAACACGCTGCTGGCCATCACGTATATCGGCTGGCTGCTCGGCTTCGGGATCCTGCTGCACCACACCTCACCGCTGGGCGACGAGCTCGTGCTCTACGTCGTCGGCGTGACGTGGCTCGGCGAGACGGCGGCATACGCGGTCGGCTCCGCCGTTGGGCGCCACAAGCTCGCGCCGGTGGTGAGCCCGAAGAAATCCGTGGAAGGCGCCCTCGCCCAGCTCGTCGCGTCCATCGCCGCGGGCGCCGGGATCGGCGCGTGGCTCTTGCCGGGCTGCGGCGCCGCCGTATGGCTCGGCGCCGGCGCGCTGCTCGGTGTCGTCGGGCAGTTCGGCGACCTCGCGGAGTCTGCGATCAAGCGGAGCGCGGGCACGAAAGACACGGGCGGGCTCATCCCGGGCCACGGCGGCGTGCTCGATCGCATCGATAGCCTGCTCTTCAACCTGCCGGCCTTCTATTACTTCTCGCGCGTGGCGGGCTGCGCATGAAGCGCATCACGCTGCTCGGCGCCACGGGCTCCATCGGGCTGCGCACGCTCGATCTGGTCTCGGCGTTCCCCGAGGAGTTCACGGTGGCCGGTATGGCCGCGCGCGGCTCGAATCCCGACAAGATCGCCGACCTCTGCCGGAAGTACACGCCCCAGGCGGTGGCGCTGCTCGAGCGCGAGGCCGTCGACGCGCTCGCGCGCGCTCTGCCTGCGCCGCGGCCCGAGCTGTTGAGCGGGATCGACGGCCTGGTCGCGCTCGCGCGCGACGTCGACGCGGACGTGGTGCTCTCGGCGCTCGTCGGCGGCGTGGGCCTGCTGCCGACGATGGCGGCGATCCAGGCCGGGCGCACGATGGCGCTGGCCAACAAGGAAACGCTCGTGATGGCAGGCCGCCTCATGACCTCCGCGGCGCGCGCGCGCGGTGTGGCGCTGCTGCCGGTCGATTCGGAGCACAGCGCGGTCTTCCAGTGTCTGGTCGGCCACAACCGGGGCGATGTGCACCGCGTGCTGCTCACCGCGTCGGGCGGCCCGTTCCGCGAGCTGCCGACGGACAAGTTCGCGGCGGTCACCGTGGAGGACGCGCTGCGCCACCCGACGTGGAAGATGGGCGCGAAGATCACGATCGACTCCGCCACGCTGATGAACAAGGGGCTCGAGGTCATCGAGGCGCGCTGGCTCTTCGACCTGGCACCCGATCAGGTGCAGGTCATCATCCATCCGCAATCGATCGTGCACTCGATGGTCGAATACATCGACGGCTCGGTGATCGCGCAGCTCGGCGTCGCCGACATGGGGATCCCGATCCTGTACGCGCTGACGTTTCCCGAGCGGCGGCCCACGCCGGCGCCGCGACTCGATCTCACGCGCACGGGGCCCCTCACGTTCGAGCCGCCGGATCCCGAGCGCTTTCCGGCGCTGCGTCTGGCACGCGCCGCGCTCGAGCAGGGCGGGGTGGCGCCGGTCGTGCTGAACGCCGCCAACGAGCTCGCGGTCGCGGCGTTTCTGGAGCGCCGCATCGGATTTCCCGAGATCACGCAATCGATCGAGCGGGCGCTGGCGGCGGAGCCGCCGCGCGAGCTCGGTTCTATTGAGGAGTGCCTAGAGGTCGACACACGCGCGCGCCGCCGCGTGCGCGAGTGGATCACCACGCGCTCCGGAGGCAGGGTGTGACAGTCACAGTCGACGTTCTGGTGATGGTCCTGCGATTCATCGTCGTCATCGGCGTGCTCATCCTCGTGCACGAGCTGGGTCACTTTGCGGTGGCGCGCCTGACGGGTGTGGGCGTCGAGCGCTTCTCGATCGGCTTTGGCCCGGTGCTGCTGCGCTGGCGCGGCAAAGAGACCGAGTACTGCCTGTCGCTGATCCCCATGGGCGGCTACGTGAAGATGATGGGCGAGGAGAGTCCCATCGAGGGCGGCGACGCGATGGCGTACGACCCGAACAAGGCGTTCGCCCTCAAGCCGCTGTGGGCGCGCTTTCTGATCGTGTTCGCCGGGCCGGGGATGAACTTCATCCTCGCAGTCATCATCTTCGCGATCGTGTTCGCGACGTTCGGGCGGCCGGTGTGGCCCGCCGTCGTCGGCCGCGTGAACGAGGGCAGCCCCGCGGCCGCGGCCGGGCTCAAGACCGGCGACGTCATCGTCGCGGTGAACGACCGCCCAGTCAGGTACTGGGAAGATCTCGAGCGGCCGCTGTCGGACTCCGACGGACGGCCGATCACTGTACGCGCCAAGCGCGATGCCGAGCAGACCGTCACCGTGACGCCGCGGCGCAAGACGATCACGGATCCGATCTTCGGCGAGCGGCGCGAGGTCTGGGACATCGGCGCCGGCCCGCAGTTGATCCCGCAAATCAGCTCCGTCCTGCCGGACTCCCCGGCGCAGCGGGCGGGACTGCAGCCCGGCGACGTCGTCCTCGCGATCGGCGGCCAGTCCGTCTTCACGCCGGAGGACCTCGTCGAGGCCATCCGGGCCCGGCCCGGCCAGCCGCTGCCGATGACCGTCGAGCGCGACGGCCGGACGCTCGCGCTCACGATCACGCCGCGCGGGGTGAGCGAGAAATCGCCGACCACCGGTCAGGAGTCGACGGTCGGCAAGATCGACGCGGGCATCGCGACGAAGTCCGTGCGCTTCGAGGCGTACGGGCCGCTGGCGTCGATCGAGCACGGCTTCGTGCGGACGTGGGACGTCACGGTTCTCACACTCAAGGGATTCTGGAAGCTGATCTCGCGGCAGATCGACTCGTCCAACATCGGCGGGCCGATCCAGATCGCCACCGAGGCCGGACGTCAGGCGAAAGAGGGGCTGGGACCGCTGGCCATCTTCACGGCTTTTATCAGCGTGAACCTCGCCGTCCTCAACCTGTTGCCGGTGCCGATGCTCGACGGCGGCCACCTGTTCTTCTTCCTCATCGAGGCCGTCCTCGGGCGCCCGCTGTCGCTGAAGAAGCGCGAGGCCGCGCAGCAGCTTGGCTTCGTCCTGTTGATGCTGCTCATGGTGTACGCGCTGTGGAACGACCTGAACCGACTCGGCTGGTTCAAGTTCTTCGGAGGGTAGGGCGCGAATGATCAACCGGCGCACAACGCGGCAGATCCAGCTCGGCAACGTCAAGGTGGGCGGTGATGCGCCGCTCACTGTGCAGTCGATGACCAAGACCGACACGCGCGACGTGCAGGCGACGCTGCTCGAGATCTGGTCGCTCGAGGCGGCGGGCTGCGACATCGTGCGCTGCGCGGTGCCGGTGCGCGAGGCCGCCGAGAAGCTGGGCGAGATCAAGCGCCAGATCCGTATCCCCCTCGTGGCCGACATCCACTTCAACTACAAGCTGGCGCTCATCGCGCTGGAGCAGGGCGTCGACGGCCTGCGGCTCAACCCCGGCAACATCGGCGGCAAGAAATTCGTGTTGGAGGTCGTGAGCCTGGCCAAAGAGCGCAAGATCCCGATCCGCATCGGCGTCAACGCCGGCTCGCTCGAGAAGGATCTGCTCGAGAAGTACGGCGGCCCCACGGCGCAGGGCATGATCGAGTCGGCGCTGCGGCACATTCGCATCCTCGAGGAGTGCAACTATCCCGAGATGAAGGTCTCGCTCAAGGCCTCCGATCCGCTGATGATGATCGAGGCGTACCGCATGCTCGCCGACCAGGTGGACTACCCGTTCCATCTCGGCGTGACCGAAGCGGGCACGCCGGGCGTGGGCACGATCAAGTCGGCGGTCGGCTTGGGTGCGCTGCTCTCGGAGGGCATCGGGGACACGATCCGCGTGTCGCTCTCGGCGGATCCCACCGAAGAAGTGCGCGTCGGCATCGACATTCTGAAGTCGCTCGGGCTGCGCAAGGGCGGGCTCACGTTCGTGTCGTGCCCGTCGTGCGGCCGCGCCGACGTCGATCTCGTGAAGCTCGCCAAGCAGGTGGAAGACGAGTTCCGCGGGCTCAACGAGGAGATCCACATTGCCGTGATGGGATGTGAGGTGAACGGTCCCGGCGAGGCGCGCGCGGCGGACATCGGCGTCGCAGGCGGCCGCGGCATTGGGCTCATCTTCAAAGGCGGCGAGGTCATCCGCAAAGTACCCGAGGCGGAGATCGTCAGCGCCATGCGCGAAGAAGTCGACAAGTTCGTCGCCGAGCGGAAAGCCGCCAAGGCGGAAGTGGGAGCGACGGACTGATGGGCCAGTACGAGACCCACGTGTTCGTGTGCACCAGCGGCGACGATTGCCCACACCGCGGTGACGTCGAAGCGTTCGTGAAGTACCTGCGCGCCGAGGTCGTGAAGGCCGGACGTCAGCAGGACATCCGCATCAACAAGGCCGGCTGCTTCTCGCAGTGCGGTCACGGGCCGATGATGGTCGTGTACCCCGAGAACGTCTGGTACGCGGGCGTGAAGCAGGAAGATCTGCCGGAGATCGCGCAGTCGCACATCCTCGGCGGCAAGCCCGTGGCGCGGCTCGTGTACGATCCCGGCGTGAAGGGCGCGAACAAGACGAAAGACGCGCTGTAGATGCGGCTGTCGAAGTCGCTGGTTCCCACCCTTCGAGAGGATCCGGCCGACGCCGAGGCCCTGAGTCACAAGCTGATGCTGCGCGCGGGGCTCGTGCGCCAGCTCGCCGCCGGCATCTACGTGTGGCTGCCGCTCGGCCAGCGCGTGCTCGACCGCATCAACGCGGTCATCCGCGAGGAGATGAACGCCATCGGCGGGCAGGAGATCACGATGCCGGTCCTGCACCCCGCCGAGATCTGGCGTGACAGCGGACGCTGGGACGCCATCGGCCCCGAGATGTTCCGCCTCAAGGACCGCAACGAGCGCGAGATGTGCCTGGCCATGACGCACGAAGAGGTCATCGCGTGGCTGGCGGCGCGGGAGATCCGCTCCTATCGCGACCTGCCGCAGATCTGGTACCAGATCCAGACGAAGGAGCGCGACGAGGCGCGCCCGCGCTCGGGCGTGCTGCGCACGCGCGAGTTCGTCATGAAGGACTCCTACACGCTCGACCCCGACGTGGCCGCGCTCGACCGCTCGTACGCCGCGCATGAGGGCGCGTATCGCAAGATCTTCGACCGCTGTGGTCTGCGCTTCCGCGTCGTGCAGTCGGACACAGGCATGATGGGCGGGCTCGACGCGCACGAGTTCATGGCGCCGAGCGCGGCCGGTGAAGACGAGATCGCCATCTGCAACGGCTGCGGCTATGCCGCCAACGTGGAGCTCGCGCGGGGGGTGCCGGAGGCGCCAGCGTTTCTACCGTCAACGCGCGAGGAAGTCGCCACGCCGAACGCCAAGACGATCGCCGAGGTCGCCTCGTTCTTGAAGATCGATCCGCGGCTGACGATCAAGTCGCTGCTCTTCATCGCGCCCAAAACGGGACCGGTGCTGGTGCTCGTGCGCGGCGACCACAGCCTGCACGAGCGCAAGCTGGCGCGCGCGCTCGGCGAGGAGGCGCGGCCGGCGCACGCGGAAGAAGTCCGCCAGCATCTCGGTGTGCCCGCCGGCTCCGTCGGACCGGTGGGCACGCGTGTGACCGTGCTCGCCGACGAGACGCTACGCGAGGGCGCCTATGTCGTCGGGGCCAACCGCGAGGGATTTCACCTCCGCGGTGTCGTGCCCAGCCGCGACTTCCAGCCGCGCTTCGTCGATCTGCACACCGTCGCCGCCGGCGAGGCGTGCGTGAACTGCGGCAAGGTGCTCGAGGTCGAGCGCGTCATCGAGATCGGCAACATCTTCAAGCTCGGGACCAAGTACGCGGAGGGGCTCAACGCGAAATATCTCGACGAATCCGGGCAGGAGCGGCCCATCGTGATGGGTTCGTACGGCATCGGCCCCGCGCGTATCGCGGCGACCGCCATCGAGCAGGGCGCGGATGCCGACGGGATCGTGTGGCCCGCGCCGATCGCCCCGTTCGACGTCCACGTGGTGCTCGTCAGCCTGCGCGACGCGGCGCAGGTGGCGGCCGCGGAAGGCATCTATGCCGCCTGCCGCGCGGCGGGCCTCGAGGCGGTTCTCGACGATCGCGACGAGCGGCCGGGCGTGAAGTTCAAGGACGCCGATCTGCTCGGCGTTCCGATGCGGGTCACTGTCGGCAACGCACTCGCCAAAGAGGGCGTCGTCGAGATCAAGGAGCGGCGCGCGCCTCGCCGCGAGCAGCGCGTCGCTCCGGCTGCCGTGGTCGAGACGATCCGCGCGATGACCGCCGTCCGCCCCAACGCCGGCTGACCGCCGCGCACCGCCCCCTCGGCCGGCCCGACCTCTGGAAACCCCTGGTATTATTGTTGAGGTGTCAGTGATGTGCTAGATTCTCGAAAAAGTGGGCGTTGCCCACTTTTTTACTTTCGAGTCACGGTTGATGCAGGACGACGAGAAGCGCCTCGAGATCGAGGGAGTCGTGCAGCCCGTGCTCAGCGATCACGGGCTCGAGCTCGTCGACCTGGAGTGGCGGCCACGCCGACCCCGGGGCGTGCTGCGCTTGTTCGTGGACAAGCCGGGGGGCGTCGGCGTCGACGACTGCCAGCGGCTCAGCCGCGAGGTCGGCGACGTGCTGGACGCAGCGGCGTTGATCGAGGAGGCGTACGATCTCGAAGTTTCGTCGCCGGGGCTGGATCGCCAGCTCCGAACGGATCGGGAGTTTCGCTGGGCGACCGGCAAGCGCGTGCGCTGCTGGCTGGCCGGCGGACAGGAGGTGCGCGGCCGACTGCTCGGCATCGACGGCGGATTCCTGGTGCTCGAGCAAGAGGGCGGCGAGCAGGTCAAGCTCGACAAGGCGAGTATCACGAAGGCACGGCTGGACGCCGACGTGCCGTGGAGCAAACGGCCGCAGGACAGATGAACCGCGAATTGATCATGGTGATCGAGCAGCTCGGACGCGAGAAGGGGATCGACAAAGAGGTCCTCTTCGAAGCGCTGGAGACTGCCCTGCTGTCGGCGTCACGCAAGAGCCTGGGCCCGGGCGACAACGTCCGCATTCACATCGACCGCAAGACGGGCGACTTCCGGATCTATCAGCGCAAGCAAGTGGTCGACGAGGTGGCCGACCCGGAGACGCAGATCGCGCTCGCTGAAGCCCAGGCGCTCAATCCTGAAGCGGAGCTCGGCGTCGAGCTCGAGCTGCTGCAAGACAAGCCCCTTCAAGATCTCGGCCGCATCGCCGCACAGACCGCCAAGCAGGTGATTCTGCAGAAGGTCCGTGACGCCGAGCGCGAGGGCATCTATTCCGAGTTCGTCGGCAAGGAAGGGCAGATCCTGCGCGGCGTCGTCCACCGGATCGAGAAGCGCAACGTGATTCTCGAGGTCGGCAAGGCCGAAGCGATCCTGCCGGAGCGCGAGCAGATTCCCGGCGAGCGCTACAACCCCGGCGATCGCGTGCGCGCGTACGTGCTGGAAGTGCGGCGCACGGCGAAGGGCCCGCAGATCTCGCTCTCACGCACGCATCCCGGCTACCTGGCGCGACTGTTCGAGACGGAGATCCCCGAGATCCAGGAGGGGATCGTCATCGTCAAGGCG
This sequence comes from Candidatus Methylomirabilota bacterium, assembly GCA_046725765.1. Taxonomy (GTDB): domain Bacteria; phylum Methylomirabilota; class Methylomirabilia; order Rokubacteriales; family CSP1-6; genus AR12. The sequence continues at coordinate 11,481 of JBKOZH010000232.1, forward strand.
ACGGCGCGCGAGGCCGGCGAGCGCGCGAAGGTGGCTGTCGCCTCGACGAAGCGCGACGTCGATCCCATCGGCGCCTGCGTGGGGCTGCGCGGCACGCGCATCCAGGTGATCAGCCGCGAGCTGCGCGGCGAGAAGATCGACATCATCGAGTGGTCGAACGATCCGGCGTCCTTCGTGGCGCGTGCGCTGTCGCCCGCGAAGGTCTCGTCGGTGACGATCAACGAAGAGCCGGATCCTGACGGCGGCGAGCCGCTGACCGCGGCGCTGGTCGTGGTGCCGGACAACCAGCTTTCGCTCGCCATCGGTAAGAAGGGACAGAACGCGCGGCTGGCCGCCAAGCTGACCGGCATGCGCATCGACATCAAGAGCGAGTCCGAGGTCGAGGCCGAGCGCGCCGAGGCCGAGCACGCCGAAGCGGCGCGCGCGGCGCTGTCCACGCTGCCCGGCGTCACGCCCGCCGTATACGAGGCGCTGCTCGACACGGGGCTGACGTCGCCGCGCGCCGTGGCGGCGGCGGGCCGCGAGCGGCTGGCCGCAGTGCCCGGC